>NZ_JBUZNL010000004.1:0-337696 GCF_055326485.1 Georgenia sp. G2120
CCGATCATCGACCAGCCCGAGAAGCCGCCGCGGTCCGGGGTCGAGTTCGGAGACTTGCCCACGTTGCCGTTGGTCAGGTACTCGACACCGTCGCGGGTCGACACGTCGAACGCCCCCACGCCCGCGCCGACGAACATCACCGAACGGCCCGAGTCCTCGACCTCGCCCAACCAGGACTCGAGCGTCGCGGCCTCGAGGCGGTCCGCCATGTCCGACGGGGATCCCGGCAGGAAGTCGCGCGGGGGGTAGTGCGAGAACACCATGACGCCCGTGATCTCCGGGTCGAGCTGGGCCAGCAGCAGCTGCTGACGCAGCATGACCATCTGCCCGAAGTCGTCCCCGAGGCGACCGGTGGAGGAGTTGAGGGTGATGATGCGCGTGCCGGCCACGTCGCGGACCGTCGACGTCTCGCCGAACTCGTCGACGAAGTTGCTGATCGGGCCACCCATGATCTCGTGGTTGCCCGGGACGTAGACCCACGGCAGGTCGGTCTCGGCGAGCTCCTCGTCGAGGATCCGGCGCGCGAGGTCGAAGTCCTCCGGCGCCGCCTCGTCGGTGAAGTCACCGTTGATGACCAGCAGGTCCGGGTCCTCGGCCACGATCTCCTGCAGACCACGGCGAGCGTTCTCGACCTGCGGCGACTCCGGCGCACGCGCCACGAACTGCGCGTCCGACATCACCGCCACCCGCAGCCCCGCGTCGTCGGCCGCGTCCGCGAGCGAGAGCGAGTGGTCCTCCCACACGGGGGTGCTGATCTGCTCGGCGTCCGGCGGGACGATGACCTCGATGTCCGTGAAGGCGACCGATCCCGTGTACTGGTCGGCCGCGCTCTGCTCCATGAGGCGCACGCGCTCGAGCGAGATCGGGTACGGCACGCCCTCGGGCACGCCGAACTGGACCTCACGCCACTCGTCCGTCCAGTCGATGTACTCCGCGCCGATGTTGATCGGGTCGAGCTGACGGACCACGCCGTCGCCGTCGCGGACCTGGAGGCGGGGCCAGATGCCGGTCCCGTCACCACGGATGGTGAGGGAGACCGCGGTCGGCTGACCCGGCATCTCGATCGCGGCCGGGGCGATCGCGTAGGCGCCGCGCGTACCGGTCGACTGGGTGAAGTCGTAGCCGACCTCGATCGCCGGCTGTCCCTCGGGGCCCTCGGTCACGCCGATGGTGCCGGAGGCGCGCGCCTGGCCGAACGTCCAGCCGGCGGCGTCGGAGAGGTCGGTGACCTCGAGACGCTCGGTGCCGACGGTGACCGGGATGCGGATGGTGTGCTCGCCGACGACGAGCTCGACGACGGAGGCGCCGGACTCGACGGTCGCGTCGACCACGAACGCCGTCGACCCCGCGGGCGTGACGGTGAACCCCTCGCCCACGGACGCCTGGATGTCGGCGGTGTCGACCGGCGCCTCGTAGCCCTGCTGGTCGTAGCCGGTGAGCGAGACGGTGACCGGCTCGCCGGGGGCGCCGAGCTGCATGACGCTCCGGTCGGCGGTCACGCGGACGAGCTCACCGAGGACCTCGAGGTCGAGCTCGCCGTCGGCGGCGCCGGCCTCTGTCTGGGTGGTGGCGGTGACCGTGGTGGCACCGGACGCCCCCGCGGCGACGAGGCCGTCGGCGTCGACCGTCGCGACCGACTCGTCGGAGGAGGCCCACGTCTCGGCGGGGGTGTCGACCGCGCGCATCGCCTCGTCGTAGCCGAGGGCGACGAGCTGGCGGTGCATGCCAGGAAAGACCCGGTTCGTGTTGGCCACGCGGTCCGCGCCGCGGACGGTGTAGTCCTGCACGACGCCGGAGCTCGGGCCGACGATGAGGCCGAGCCCGTTGCTGTCGCTGCGCTCGGTGCCGTCGGAGGGGCTGTTGACGATGTCGTCGTCGGCCTCGCCCGGCTGGGTGGCGTTCATCTGGGTCGAGCCGCCGCCGTCGAGGTTGAGGGCGTTGTGCGAGCCGATCTGCTGCATGAACTCGCCGGTCTCGTCGAGGCTCATGCCGCGCGAGTTGGCCTGCCGCCCGTCGATGACGACGAGGTAGAGGTGCTCGCCGGCCTCGTCGAGGCCGACGGCAGTGCGGGGCGCGAGGCTGTTGTCGGACGCGTCGTGCAGGACGCCGTCGCGGAGCAGGATCGCGTTGCCGCCGCCGTGCCCGCCGATGGCGAGGACGACCTCGTCGGCGTCGGAGCGCACGGAGTAGCTGGTCTGGAGGCGGTCGCCGACGGCCAGCGAGCTCAGCTGGTCGGCGAGCTCACCGGCGGGCGCGACGACGATGCGGGTCCCCGCGGGGATCTCGCCCTCGCCGACGGGCGCCGCCGCCTGGGTGACCACCGAGTTGCGGTCGACCCAGACCTCGACGGCGTTCGCGCGGTCGTCGAGGTTGTTCGCGCGGGCGTAGGTGCCCCAGCGGTCGTTGAAGACGCCGACGCCGGAGGTGTCCCACTCCGAGGCGTTGACGCCGGTGAGCGGGAGCTCCCACCCGGCGTCGGGCGCGACGGCGACGCCCTCCATGAAGACCTCGGTGATGAGGCCGAGACCCTGGGAGTCGATGACGAGCGCGGAGGAGTCGCTCGGGTTCGGGGAGGTGATGATCCCGGTCTCGGGGTCGACGCCGACGCCGTTGGACGAGCCGGAGTTGCCGATGTCGAAGCCGGATCCGTTGATGCCGGCCACGGCGTCGGCCTCGTCGATCATCTCGGAGATGGTCGAGGTGCCGGCGACCTCACCGGAGTCCATGTAGTCCAGCGAGATCGCGGGGCTCGTGAGGTCGATGTCGAGGATCGCGCCCTGCAGCCACCCGGCCGACTCGAGGCGGGTGAACTCGGTGAGGACCGCGCCCGGCGCGATCTGCGTGGCGGTCTGCTCGCTGACGATCGCGGTGCCCTCGTTGGACACGTCGAGGTAGTCGTCCGCGACCGCGGTCTCCTCGGGGGCCGGCCCCTCGGAGGGAGCCTCGCCGCCCTCGGTGGGCGTCTCGGCCGGCGTCTCGGCCGGCGCCGCGTCGGCGGGGGCCGCGGAGTCCGTCTCCGCGGTGTCCTCGGCGGTGGGCGCGTCGGGCTCGGGGAGCGGGGTGGCGGCGGCGGGTGCGACGAGCGCGGCCGTGAAGCTCGAGGTGACGAGCAGACCGAGCGCGGTGGTGACGCCGCGTGGTCGCCGTCGTGCGGGCACAACTGACATGGGTGTCCTCCGAGGAGCGGGGGGAAGTGGCGGAGACATCCCACCCCGGGGCGGTGTCGCCAACCTGTCGGTCCGGTGGACCGAAGGTGTCCGGGCGACGTCGCGTCGGGGAACCTGTGCACATCATGTGCACGCAGGTGAGAGCGGGTGTGGTCCAGGCCACCGGGCGGTCGAACCTGGGCCTCGGGGCGCGCCCGTCGGCCGGGCGGCCCCGTCGTCGGGCCCCGCCGGGTCCTCCAGGCGGCGCACGGGGACGTAGGTCCCGTTCGTCGCCGATCCGCGCCTGCTGGGCGTCGGCCCAAGCGGCACGAACCGGCCGCCACGGCGGGTCCGCGCCGTCGCGCCCCCGAGCGGGTGAGGGAGGATGTCCGGGATGCACCGGGACGCGCGCGCACGCCCGTCGGACGACGACGCCGGTCCCACCCGATCGTGAGGAGCCAGCAGTGAAGATCGTCGTGCTCGTCAAGCACGTCCCGGATCCCGAGGAGCCGGTGGTGTTCGCCGGGAGGTACTGGCAGATCGTGCGCGAGCCGGGCGTGCTATCGGAGACCGACTCGCGGGCGATCGCGGTCGCCGAGGACCTGCGGGTCGACGGCGACACGGTCACGGCCCTGACGATGGGGCCCGCTCTGGCGGAGCCCTCCCTGCGCAAGGCGCTGGCCGCCGGCGCGGACGACGCCGTGCACGTGGTCGACGACCGGCTCTCCGGGTCCGACTCCCTGACGACCGCGCGCGTCCTCGCCGCCGCCCTCGCCCGCCTCGAGCCGGACCTCGTGCTGGCCGGCAACCTCGCCACCGACGGCATGGGCGGCGTGATCCCGGCGATGATCGCCGAGCTGCTCGGGCTCCCGCACGTCACGCACATCGAGGACGTCGCCCTGACGGACGGCGTCCTCACCGGCCGGCGCGTGACCGGCCCTGTCTCCCGGACGGTCAGCGCCCCGCTGCCGCTGGTCGCCTCGGTGGTGGAGCAGGCCGCCGAGCCGCGGATCCCCAACTTCATGGGCCTGCGCTCCGCCCGCACGAAGCCGGTCGAGGTCCTCGGCCTCGACGACCTCGAGGTCGAGCGTCCGCAGCGGGCATGGGGGGTCACCGACGCCGAGCAGGTGGCGGCAGGCACCCGCGCCGAGCTCGTCACCGACACCGACGAGGCGGTCGTCCGGATCATCGATCTCCTCACCTCCACCGGAACGATCGGAGCCGCGAAGTGACCGCCCTCGTCCTGCTCGAGACCGCCGCCGCC
Organism: Georgenia sp. G2120; assembly: GCF_055326485.1. Classification (NCBI taxonomy): domain Bacteria; kingdom Bacillati; phylum Actinomycetota; class Actinomycetes; order Allobogoriellales; family Allobogoriellaceae; genus Georgenia; species Georgenia sp. G2120. The sequence continues at coordinate 4,411 of NZ_JBUZNL010000004.1, forward strand.
GCGCCCACGCCGGACTCCCTCGCGCTCCTCGCGCTCGCCCGGACGCTCGACGCCGGGGACGTGGCCGCCGTGGCCTCGGCGCCCGCCGCCGAGCACGACGCGCTCGCCGCGGCCGCGGCCGCCGCGGGTGCCGACGTCGTCGCCCTGGCTCCCTCCCCCGACGCCGACGTCCTCGTCTCTCCGCTCGTCGACGCCCTCGCCGGTGCGGTCGAGCTGCTCGACGACGTGACGGTGGTCCTCGCCCCCGCCACGCCGGACGCCCGCGAGGCGGCGGGTCGGCTCGCCGTCCGCCTCGGGGTCGCCCCGCTGTGGGGCGCCGACACCGTGACCCGCCAGGACGACGGCTCCCTCAGCACGAAGAAGTCGGTGGCGTGGAACCAGTGGGTCGTCAGCTGCGTCCAGACGGGCGGTACGGCGGTCGTCGTCGTCGACCCCTCGCTCGTCGCCCCCGCATCCGGACCGGGTGCCGGCCGCCGGGTCGAGCTGCCCGCGCCGACCTCCCTGGGGGCGGCGGTGATCGGCCGCGAGGTGGCCGTCACGGACGGCGGAAGACCTGCGATCACCGAGGCCGACGTGGTCGTGGCCGGTGGACTCGGGGTCGGCTCCGGCGAGCAGTGGCCGATCGTCGAGGAGCTCGCGGACGCGCTCGGCGCCGCCGTCGGCGCCACCCGCTCCGCGGTCGACGAGGGCTGGGTGCCGTTCGCCGCGCAGATCGGGCAGACCGGCGAGGTCGTCGCGCCGCGGTTCTACATCGGGCTCGGCATCTCGGGCGCCGTCCAGCACACGTCCGGGATGCAGCGCTCCGGCACGATCGTCGTGGTCAACGACGACGAGGACTCCCCGATGTTCGAGCTCGCCGACCTCGGGGTCCTCGGCGACCTCCACGAGGTAGTCCCGGCGCTGCTCGAGGCGCTCCGCGCGCGCGGCTGAGCCCGCAGCGCCGCGAACGGCGCCGCTCCCCGCGAGGGGGCGGCGCCGTTCGTCGTCGTGCGTGGTGGTGCGAGGTCAGCCGAAGCGGCCGGTGACGTAGTCCACGGTCTGCTGGTTGGCCGGGTTCTGGAAGATCGTCTCCGTGGTGTCGTACTCGACGAGCCGGCCGGGCCGGTCGCGCCCGTCCTCGACCTCGTTCCACAGGTTGGCCCGGCGCAGCGAGGACTCGACGAGGTCGGCGGCGTCGACCCGGGCGCCCGGGGGCGGCTTCCCGGAGCGGTGGCCGGGAACGGTGGCCCGGATCGGTGGCCGCCGCCCGGCCGCCGCCGCGTCAGCCGGCGAGCTCGAGGCCGTGCGCCTCCGCCACCCCCGCGTGACGCACGCCGCCCGCGTCGACGTTGAGCCCCTTGGCAAGGTGCGGGTCAGCGTCGAGCGCCGCACGCCACCCGTCCTCCCCCGCGAGCGCCCGGACATGCGGCAGCGTGAGCGAGGTGAGCGCGAAGGTCGAGGTCCGTGGGAAGGCGGCCGGCATGTTCGCGACGGCGTACACGGTCTGCTCGCCGACCCGGAACGTGGGCGCGGAGTGGGTGGTCGGGCGCGAGACCTCGAAGCAGCCGCCCTGGTCGATCGAGATGTCGACGAGCGCGGCACCGGGCCGCATCTCCCCCACGAGGTCCCGGCCGACGAGCTGGGGCGCATGGGCGCCCGGGACGAGCACGGTCCCGACGACGAGGTCCGCGCGCAGAACGGCCTCCTCGATCGCCTGGCCGGTCGCCGCGAGCGTACGCACGGCGGGACCGAACGAGTCGTCGAGGCGGCGCAGCGCCGGGATGCGGTTGTCGAAGACCGTGACGGAGGCGTGCATCCCGAGTGCGAACGTCGCCGCACCGGCGCCGGCGACCCCCGCCCCCAGCACGACCACCTCGGCCGGGGCCACACCGGCGATGCCGCCCATGAGCACGCCGGTCCCGCCGCGGGTCGCGTCGAGGAGGTTCGCCCCGACCATGCCCGCCATCCGGCCCGCGATCTGCGACATCGGCGCGAGCAGAGGCAGGCGGCCCGAGTCGTCCTGGACGGTCTCGTAGGCGATGGCCGTGGTCCCCGACTCGAGGAGCCGCTCCGTCAGCGGCCGGTCGGCCGCGAGGTGGAGGTAGGTGAACAGCACCTGGCCGTCGCGGAGGAAGGGGAACTCGGCCTCGACCGGCTCCTTGACCTTGACGACGAGGTCCGCGGCCCACGCCTCGGCCGGGTCGTCGGTGAGCGTGGCACCCGCGGCCGCGTAGTCGTCGTCGGTCAGACCCGAGTGGACGCCGGCCCCGGACTGGACGACCACACCGTGCCCGTCGCCGACGAGCTCCTGGACGCCGGCCGGCGTCAGGCCGACCCGCCCCTCGTGGTCGAGGACCTCGGTGGGGACACCGATCCGCATGCTCTCCTCCGTCTCACGCCGCAGCTCGACGTGCGCGGGGCGCGCCGTCCGCACGGGTGGCGACCAGGGTAGTGCGGGGCCGCCGGCTCAGGCGTCGCGGACCGCCGGCTCAAGCGTCGCCGACCGCGGGCTCAGACGTCGCGGGCCACCGCCTCCTCCGGCTCACGGAGCGTCGATGTGGGGTTGAGCCGGACGTGCAGCTGCTTGCGGACGCGGGCGACCACGGTGCCGTCGGTGGCCACGACGTCGGTGCTCAGCCAGTGCAGGTGCGCAGCGCCGTCGGCGGCACCCGACCGGATCTGCTCGAGGAGCTCGTCGGTCACGCGGAACTCGGCCTCGACCGCGGTCCGCCCGGGCCGGAGGTAGTCGATCTCGCCGCGCTTGTCCCACACCGTGTAGCCGGGACCGAGCGCACGGCCCACGAGCAGCATCCAGAACGGGTCGGTCATCGCGTACAGCGAGCCGCCGAACTGGGTGCCGACGTAGTTCGAGGTCAGCGGGTTCTTCGCCAGGCGCACGCGCACATCGCGCGCGTCCGGGGAGATGTGCGTGATGCGGATGCCCGAGAACAGCATGGGCGGCCAGACGTTCATCACCCACTTGAGCGCGAACGTCGAGCCCAGCGCCCGGTCGAGGTCGGCGTACGTGGGCAGCTTCGGCAACGACGGCATGCGTCATCCTCCCGCAGGAGGCGCGCCCGGCGCAGGTCGGTGGGGCGCTAGCGGCGTTCGCTCCGACGTCGGGCCTGGTCCTGGTCCCCGAGGAAGACCTGGACGAGGACGCGGGCACCGAGGGTGAACGCGAAGAGGAGGAGCGCAGCTCCGACGACCGGCAGGATGCGGATGCCCTCGGCCAGGTCGGGGCCGCCCGGGGTGCTGATGAGCAGGGCGCCGGCGAGCCCGAGCGCGGCGGCGAGGACCGCGACGATGAGCTGCTGGAGGATGCCGGTGACGAAGGCGCGGTCGTCCTCGTGGCCGAGCACGCGGGTGTTCATCGTGAAGCGGCCGGCCTCGAGGTCCTCCGTCAGCCGGTTGAGGCGGCGCGGCAGGCGTTGGAGCATCGGGAGGACGGACGCGACCTGCCCGAGCAGGGCGTCCTTGACGGCGTTCGGCCCCAGCTTCTCGCGGGAGAGCGTGCGGCCCTCGGCGCGGGCGGCGGAGACGAGGTCGACCTCGCTGTGCAGGAGCGCGATCGTGCCCTCGAGCGAGCCGAGCGCCCGGAACGCCCCGGCCAGCTGCGGCGGGACGGTGAACCGGTGGCGCAGCACGATGCTCAGCAGGTCGGCGAACACGGCCGACGAGCCGGCGGGGTCCAGCACGGCGAGGCGGGTGAGGAGCTGCCCGACCTCCCGCTCGAGCGCCCGGTCGTCCAGCCCCGGCGGGCGGTCGAGGAGGTCGACGAGCGCGTCGGTCGTGGCGATCGCGTCCCCGCGCTCGACGGCGGCGAGGACGAGACCGAGAGAGCCGCGCGAGCCGGAGTCGAGGCGCCCCACGGATCCGAGGTCGAGGAGGCCGAGGGTGCCGTCGGGGCGCAGCATGACGTTGCCCGGATGGAGGTCGGCGTGGAAGACGCCCGTGACGAGGACCTGGCGCAGGATCGTGCCGACGAGTGCCTGGCTCAGGGCGTCCCGCTCGTCGAGGCGGAGCCGGTCGACGTCGGCGCGCGGCGAGGACAACGGCGCCCCCTCGATGCGCTCCATGACGAGCAGGGTGCGCGAGCTGATCTCCGGGTGGGCGCGCGGGACGTGGACGAGGTCCGTGGTGGTCGACGCCGCCATCGCCTGCATGTTGGCGAGCTCGACCCGGTAGTCGAGCTCCTCGTCGAGGGAGTCGGCGAACCCGCGGGCGAGCGTGCGCAGGCCGAGGCTGCGGCCCCATGAGGTGGTGCGGTCGAGCCGGTCCGCGAGCCGCAGGACGATGTCCATGTCGCCGGTGACCTGCTGGCGCGCACCCGGGCGCTGGATCTTGAGGACCACGTCGGATCCGTCGTGGAGGCGGGCGGTGTGCACCTGGGCGACCGAGGCGGCGGCGAGCGGGGTCGTGTCGACGTGGGCGAAGACCTCCTCCAGGGGGCGCCCGAGGGAGGCGTCGACCACCGGGCGGACCTCCTCCCACGAGAGCGCAGGCACGTCGGAGTGCAGGCGGGAGAGCTCGGCGACGACGGGGGCGGGCACGAGGTCCGGCCGCGTGGACAGCATCTGGCCGAGCTTGACGAACGTGACGCCGGCGTCCTCGAGCGCCCGCCGCAGGGCCCGGGCGGTGGTGTGCGGGGCGGCGGCGTCGTCGCTCCGTCTGGGCATGCGGGGGCGCAACCATGCGACGAGCCCGTGGCGGGCCGCGATCTGGACGACCTCGGCGTAGCGGCGCGCGCGGCGGAACCGGGCGGGCGTCCCCCGGACGAACGCGATCGGGGACGGGAGCGCGCCGGTCGGGACGACGGCCTCGAGCACGGCGAGGACCATGATCTCCAGGACGAGGACCCAGGCGGCGCCGAGCACGACGATGACCGTCAGCGGCAGCGGGTCCGCCGCGCCGGCGAGGGGCTGGTCCGTGCCGATGTGCAGTCCCTCGAGCACGCGGTTGAGGAGCGCCGCGGCGGCGGTGTTGCCGATGAGCGCGACGATGATCGTGCGCGGCCAGCCCACCGGTGCGCCGAGCAGCCGGCGCGCGACGACGGCGACGATCAGGGCGTTGACCACCGCCGTGGCGACGACGAGGACGAACCCGAGCGCGGACTGCACCATGACCGACAGTGTGGCGGACGGTGGGGCGGCGGGGATCAACCGGTCGGGGGAGTCCGCTCCCCCGTGCGGGGGTGAGCGTTCAGCGGCCGACGGCGACCGGGACGTCGGACCGCCAGGTGACCAGCGCCAGGACGGCGCCGACGACGCCGACGGCCACGAGGACGAGCGCGACCGCAGGCAGGCCGATGGCGGCGCCCAGGGTGCCGGCGAGCGGGTAGGTGACCAGGAAGCAGGCGTGCGAGAGGGAGAACTGCGCCGCGAACACGGCGGGCCGGTTGCCCTCGTGACTGTTGCGGCGCAGCAGCCGGGCCGAGGGGGTGAGGATCGTCGAGGTCGCCGCGCCGAGCAGGAACCACAGGACGAGCAGCGCGACCCACTGAGTGGCCACCGCCTCCGCGCCGATCACGCCGGCCGAGGCGGCCAGCAGGATGGGCAGGGCGATGCCGCCGGTGAGCATCACCCGGCGGTCGGGCAGGGTGTCGAGGAGCCTGGGCATCCACAGGGCCACGACCATCGACCCGCCCCCGTAGGCGGCGAGCAGCAGGGCGACGTCGGACCGCGTGCGGCCCAGGTCGCCCTGGACGAGCACGACGGTGTTGACGATGACCATCGCCGTGGTCGTCGCGACGACGAGGTTGAGTCCCATGAGGCCGCGCAGCTCCGGTCTCGCCCAGAACGACCGCACCCCGCGGGTGAGGCGGTCGAAGAACCGCGCGGGCTCGGGGGGCTCGATGTGCGGGAACCGCGAGGCGACGACGAGGACGGCGGAGGCGAGGAACCCGATCACGGTGCCGACGAACAGGTTGTTGTACGTGATGACCGTCAGCAGCGCGGCGGCCAGCATCGGGCTGATCAGCGACTCCAGGTCGTAGGCCAGGCGCGAGAGCGAGAGGGCGCGGGTGTAGTCACGCTCGTCCGGCAGCACCGAGGGGATGACGGCCTGGAAGGTCGGGGTGAAGGTCGCCGAGGCGGACTGGAGGAGGAAGATGAGGACGTAGATCTGCCACGCCTCGGTGACGAACGGCAGGGACATCGCGACACCGGCGCGGACGAGGTCGGCGCCCACGAGCACCGGCTTGCGGGGCAGGCGTGCCGCGAGCGCCGTGGTGACGGGAGAGACGGCGACGTAGGCGATCATCTTGATCGTCATTGCCACACCCATGACGACCCCGGCGTCGCCGCCCACGATGTCGAAGGCGAGCAGGCCCAGGGCGACGGTGAGCAGGCCCGTGCCGAGCAGCGCGACGACCTGCGCGACGAACAGCTTGGCGTAGGTGGGGTTCCTCAGAACGGTGAGCATGGGACCTCGTGATCCGCGAGCGGTGGACGGCGCCGGGGTTACGGCGTCGGCGTGTGGTGGTGGGGCGGGTTCTGCCCGTTGGCCACCGCGTGCTCCGCCTGCCGCACCGCCTCGACCACGAGGGCCACCGCGTGCTCGTCCGCGAGCCGGTAGAGCACGCTCGTCCCCTCGGGCCGGGTGGTGACCATCCGTGCCATCCGCAGCCTCGCGAGGTGCTGCGAGACCGCGGACGGCTTCTTGCCCACGATCTCCGCCAGCGCGCCCACCGCCAGCTCCTCGGACCGGCGCAGGGCGAGCACGATGCGGACCCGGGTCGGGTCCGAGAGCAGGCCCATCACCTCGGCCGCGAGCTCGACGAACTCCGAGGACGGGTCGAGCCCACATGCTTTGTTGTCCGCATTCATACGCGGACATTAACATTTTGGGTGGGGTGCCGGTGGGTGGCCGCGCCTCGTCGTGGACTACCGACGGACGCGCATGAACCCGACGTCGGCGAACGGGCCCTCCCCCACGGCCTCCTGGGCGAGGAGCTCCCCCACCCCCGGAGCGTGCTTGTGCCCGTGCCCGGAGTCGCCGGCCGCGACGAGCACCCGGTCGCGGCCGGGCACGCGGCCGACGTGGAAGTTGCCGTCGGCCGAGCGCGTGTACATGCAGGCGACACCGGACAGCGGCGTCGGGTCCACGTCCGGGTAGGCGGTCGCGACCGCGTCGGCGAGCGCCGCGGCATCCCGGCGCAGGTCGATCGAACGGTCGAGGTGGTCCGGGTCGGCGTCCGAGAAGCCGAGGCCGTCGGTCCCGTCGTCGTCGAGGCCGAGCTTGACGGAGAACCCGCCCCGCTCCCCCGGCCGTGAGGCGCCATGACCCCAGATGCACCGCCCGTCGTCGAGCTCGCGGATGATGACCGGGAACCGGTCGAGGTCGAGGATCCCGCCCGGCACGAGGTCCTCGGAGTCGCGGCCGTCGAACCAGAACATGGGGACGCGGCGGGGGCGCAGATCGAGGTCCACCAGCCGCGACGTCCAGGCGCCGGCGGCGACGACCACCTGGCTCGCCTCGATCCGTCCCCCGCCTGCCAGGCGGACGACGACGCCGGACCCTGACTCGTCGATCCCGTCGACGCGGGCGCGCGCCACTCGTGCGCCGGCGGCCGTGGCGGCGGCGACCGCGGCCCGCACCCCGTCCTCCGGGCGCGCGAGGCCGGCGGCCGGGTCGAGGAGCGCGACGTGGTGGTCGGGCAGCTGGCGCAGGACGCGGAACCGGTCCCTGGCCTCGACGGCACCGAGTTGCTCGACACGGTGGCCGGCGGCGTCGGCGGCGGACGCGACGCCGGTGACGACGCGACCGTCCGGCGGTCCCGCCATGACGCCTCCCGTGAGCCGCAGGAGCTCGGTCCCGGTCACGTTCTCGAGCTCGCGCCACAGCTCGCGGGCGCGGCCGGCCACCGGAGTGAGGCAGGGGTGCTCCAGGCACAGCTCGCGGAACAGGCGGGTGGTGCCGTGGGTCGAGCCGAGGGCGTGCCCGACGTCGAACTGCTCGACCCCGACGACGTCGACACCCCGCTCCGCGAGCCGCCACAGCGCCTGCGAGCCCCAGGCTCCGAGGCCGACGACGGCGACGTCGGTGCGCGTGACGGCTGCGTCCGGCTCGGCCGCGCGGGCGGAGTCCGGGTGCTCGGGGGGTGTGGACACGGGCCGAGTGTTCCACCCTGGGGATCCGCGTTGTCCGCCGGCCGCCCGGGGACCACGATGGGAGACGGGCGGGGCAGCGGGCCCGCCGGCGGGCTGCGCTCACACGCGTGGGTGACCCGCCTGACCTGACCGCTCGACCGACGAGACCGCTCGACCGACAGCCGGAGGCGACGTGCACGAGGATCCATCGACCACCGACGACGATCACGCACGCGCCGCGATCGCCGCGGAGGATGACTCAGACGCGCTGCGGCGCAAGAGCGAGGTGCTCCGGAAGGAGAACGAGGAGCTCCAAGAGCTCCTCCGCCTGATGGCACTCCCCCGGGACGTCCAGCTCGCCGAGCACGAGGCCAACCTCGCGGCCGCACGGGCGGACACGGAGGACGCGGGCGCCGCGGAAGGCACGGCGTGGCTGGCGCTCGCCCGGTTCCACCACAGGGACGGCGACCTCGACGAGGCGCGCGGGTCGGTCGCCCGCGCCATCGCGGCGTTCAAGGCGGCGGGCGGCCCGGCCAAGGAGCTGGGCCGGGCCTGGCGCCTGCTCGGGGACCTCCACCGCGCCACCGATTCTCCCCGCGCCGCGCTGCCCGCCTACCGGCGCGCGCTCGCCGCCTGGGACGACGGCCCGACGACGATCAACGAACGCGCCCACGTCATCCAGCAGATCGGCCGGACGCTCGCCGGGCTCGACGACCCCGAGGCCGCGCTGCCCCGGCTCGAGGAGGCCCGGGATCTGTTGAGCGGCGACCCGGAGCTGCTGTGGGAGGAGTTCATGGTGGTCGACGACATCGGGGAGCTCCACGAGAGCACGGGGCGCCCTGTCGAGGCCGAACGCATCTACCGGTCCGTGCTCGAGCGGCTCCGCGCCGACGAGGAGGCCACCGACCTCCTCGCCCGGGCGCTCGACGGACTGGCCTCGGCGCTGGACACCCAGGGGCGCCACGAGGAGGCCGTCGACACCTACGTGGAGGGGCTCGACCTCGTCGGGGAGGGCGATGAGGACTACGCCGACGTCGAGCAGAGCCTCGCCATCGGGCTCGCCGACGCCCTGCGTGCCCTCGGACGGGACGACGAGGCCGAGATCGCGGACGCCCGGGCCGCGGGTGCGGCCGAGATCGTCGAGGAGAACGCGGCGCTCGAGGCGATGCAGGTCATGGCGGAGGAGGAGGACGGCTACCGGTAGCCACCGAAGCAGCGGCGTCGGGGCGGTCCTCAGCCGACGTCGGGCGGCTGTTCGTCGGACGGGATGACGTCAGCCGCGGCCAAGGATCCGGTCGAGGAGGCTGCGGCGGCGGGGCGCGGACGCGGTCAGGCCCGGCGCCGCGGACGGGCCCGACGGTGCGGTGTCCGGTCCGAAGCGGACGTACGGCGTCGTCGGAGTCTCGAGGAGGGCGTCGTCGAAGGTGACGCCCGTCGTCCGTTCGAGGAGCGCGATGAGGGTGTCCTCGGAGAGCACCCCGAGACCGGAGGCTGCCTCCGCGGGGTCGGGCTGGCCGTCGTCGGCGTCGGTCTCCCCCGACTGCGAGCGCAGCTCGCGGACCGGCCCCTCCGGCGTGATCACCTGCCACAGGTAACTGTCCGAGGTCCCGCCGAACACCGCGAGCCGGACAGTGCGGCCGAGTGCCGGCGCGAGGGTGGGAGCCAGCTCGAGCACGTCCATCAGGTCGCCGAGCACCACCGTTCCGCCGGGCACGGAACCGGCGATCACGGCGCCCGGGTGGCCGACGTCGTCCGGGGGGCCGCCGAGGGCGAAGTCGGCGAGGACGCTGCCCTCCCGGGGCTGAAGGCCGGCCCGTTCGAGCTCGGCCGGCTGAGCACCCTCGACGACGGCGATCGTGGTGTTCCAGGACATGGCGCCACGGTACGGGCGCGCGTCGGCGTCGGCAGTCCACTCCGAGCAGTGGGCGTCAGACGGGCGGAAGGAGGTCCGTGCGGCCGAAGTACTCGGCGGTGCCCCGCGCCGAGGGCTGCCCGGCGTCGGGATCGGCCCCTGCCTCGAGCAGGGTGGTGACGACGTCGGCCTCCCCCTTGAAGATCGCGCCGGCGAGCGGGGACTGGGAGCGGGAGTTGAGCCGGTCGACGTCGGCGCCGCGCTCGGCGAGCGCCCCGACGAGGTCCGCGTGCCCGTGGTAGGCCGCGAGCATGAGGAGCGTGTTGCCGTCCGCCCCTGCGAGGTCGACCGGGGCGCCGGCGTCGACGTAGGCGGTGAGGCGCTCGGTCTCGCCCCGACGCGCGAGGTCGAGGAGCTGGTGGGCGAGCTCGACGGCGTCGTCGGGGGCGTCGTGGCTGTCCGTCATGTGGTGAGCGTAGAGGCGGCGGCCCCCGGGGCCGTCGGCAGGACGGAAAACGGCTGAACCCCCGTTACCGGGGGTTCAGCCGCTCACGATGTCCTGGGACATCACACTGTGCGCGAAGGGGGACTTGAACCCCCACGCCCTTTCGGGCACACGGACCTGAACCGTGCGCGTCTGCCAATTCCGCCACTCGCGCGAGCCGCTCGACTGCGGCAAACAGCGTAGAGGAGACTATCACCCCGGTTCCCGTGGACGCCCGGGCATCCGGGCGTCCACGGGCGTGATCCCGCACACCGGTTGCGCAGGTCCGCGCCGGTTCAGCCCCGTGCGCGGGGCGTCAGCCGCACTCTCGACCGTGGACCGCGACCTCCCGACGACGAACCTCAATCTCGATGAGCTCGACCTGAGCCGCACTCTCGACACGGAGGCGGGCTCCCAACCGCAATCTCGACGGGCACCAACCGCAGTCTCGACGAGGGCGGGTGGGTCAGGCGTTGTCGCCGCCCGTGTCGTCGGTCGACCCGAGCCGCACCTCCTGGCCCCTGCTGTCCGTGAACCTCCACTCCGCGACCTCGGGGAGGTCCTCGCCGTGCGTGCGCGCATACTGCTTCGCCCGCTCGCGGGTGTCGAGCAGCTCCTGCCGCAGCCCGGCCGCACGCTCGGCGAGGCCGGGGACGCGGTCGATGACGTCGACGGCGAGCCGGTACCGGTCGAGGTCGTTGACCATCAGCATGTTGAAGGGGGTCGTCGTGCTGCCCTCCTCCTTGAACCCACGGACGTGGATGTTGCCGTGGTTCGTCCGCCGGTAGGTGAGGCGGTGGACGAGCGCCGGGTAGCCGTGGAACGCGAAGATCACCGGGCGGTCGGTGGTGAACAGGGCGTCGAAGTCCCGGTGGCTCATCCCGTGCGGGTGCTCCCGCTCGTCCTGCAGCCGCATGAGGTCCACCACGTTGACCACGCGGATCCGCAGGTCGGGCAGATGCTCCGCGAGCACCCCGGCGGCCGCGATGGCCTCCATCGTGGGGATGTCGCCGGCGCAGCCGATGACGACGTCCGGCTTCTCGCCCCGCACCTCGGTCCCGGCCCAGTCCCAGATGCCGATGCCGCGCGCGCAGTGCAGCACGGCCTCGTCCATCGTCAGCCACTGGGGGTTGGGCTGCTTCCCGGCCACGACGACGTTGACGTACCCCTTGCTGCGCAGCACGTGGTCGAACGTCGACAGCAGGGTGTTGGCGTCCGGCGGCAGGTAGATGCGGGTGACGTCGGCGGTCTTGTTCATCACGACGTCGAGGAACCCGGGGTCCTGGTGGGAGAACCCGTTGTGGTCCTGGCGCCACACGTGCGAGGACAGCAGGTAGTTGAGCGACGGGATCGGCACGCGCCACGGGATGTCGTTGCTCGCGTCCAGCCACTTGGCGTGCTGGTTGAACATCGAGTCGACGATGTGGACGAACGCCTCGTAGCTGTTGAGCACGCCGTGGCGGCCGGTGAGCAGGTAGCCCTCGAGCCAGCCCTGCACCTGGTGCTCCGAGAGCACCTCCATCACGCGTCCGGAGCGGGACAGGTCGACGTCGGTCCCGACGATCTCGCCCTGCCATGCCTTGCCGGCCACGTCGACGGTGGCGTTCAGCCGGTTCGACGCCGTCTCGTCCGGGCCGAAGACGCGGAAGTTCGTGCGGTTGCGGTCGACCACGCCGGCGAGCCAGCTCCCGAGCGTGCGGGTCGCCTCGCCCATCGTCCCGCCGGGCGCGGGCACGTCGACGGCGTGGTCCCGGAAGTCGGGCAGGTCGAGGTCCCGCGTGAGGGTCCCGCCGTTGGCGTGGGGGTTCGCGCTCATCCGGCGCTCTCCGGAGGGGTTGTTGCGCGCGACGACGTCGACGATGCGACCCTCGTCGTCGAACAGCTCCTCGGGCCGGTAGCTGCGCATCCACTCCTCGAGCATCCGCGTGTACTCGGCGTTGCCTCGCACGTGGTTCATCGGCACCTGGTGGCTGCGCCACGTGCCCTCGACGGGCTGCCCGTCGATCTCCTTCGGGCCCGTCCAGCCCTTCGGCGTGCGGAAGACGATCATCGGCCACCGCGGCCGGTCCTCGAGGGTGCCGTCGGCGGCGCGGGCCCGGATGTCCGCGATCTCGTCGAGCACCTCGGCGAGCAGGGCGGCGAAGCGACGGTGCGTCTGCGCGACGTCCTCGTCGTCGAACCCGCCCTCGAAGAAGTACGGCTTGTGTCCGTACCCGACCATCAGGGACTCGAGCTCACCCTCGGGCATGCGGTCGAAGATCGTGGGGTTGGCGATCTTGTACCCGTTGAGGTGGAGGATCGGGAGCACGGTGCCGTCGACCGTGGGGTCGAGGAACTTGTTGCCGTGCCAGCCGGTGGCCAGGGGCCCGGTCTCGGCCTCGCCGTCGCCGATGACCGCGACGGCGATGGTGCCCGGGTTGTCGAAGGCCGCGCCGTAGGCGTGGGAGAGGACGTAGCCGAGCTCGCCGCCCTCGTGGATCGACCCGGGCGTCTCGGGCGCTACGTGGCTGGGGACGCCGCCGGGGAACGAGAACTGGCGGAAGAGCTCGTCGACGCCGCGCTCGTCCGGCCCCACGTGCGAGTAGACCTCGGAGTACGTGCCCTCGAGCCAGGCGGCCGCCACGAGCGAGGGGCCGCCGTGCCCGGGGCCGCTGAGATAGACCGCGTCGAGGTCCCGCTCGATGATCTGGTGGTTGAGGTGCGCGTAGAGGAAGTTCTGGCCCGGCGAGGTGCCCCAGTGGCCGAGCAGGCGGGGTTTGATGTCCCCCTCCTCGAGCGGCCGCCGCAGCAACGCGTTGCGCATGAGGTAGATCTGGCCGACGGCCAGGTAGTTCGACGCCCGCCACCAGGCGTCGACGGCCTCGACGGTCGCGTCGTCCAGTCGGTAGCTCTCGGTCTCTCGTGCTTCGGTCCCGGTTCCGGCGTGGAGATCCATGCCTCAAGCGTGGTCCCTCCGCCCGGTCCCCGCCACCCCCACGCCCGCTATGTCCGACATCGGTCCTGGCCACGGGGGCACCCGCGTCGGCGCCCGCGCGTCACCTGTCCGGTCCGGATCGCGGCGGGCCTGTCCGGGGCGCCGTCCCGTTCCGCGGCCGCGGGTCGTTACCATCTCCTGAGGCAACGTGCCCGTACACCGCCCGGCCCTCCCGGCGCGGCCCGGACCACCAGCAAGGAGCACCGCACCGATGGGCATCCTCGACCGCTTCGAGAAGGGCGTGGAGAACGTGGTGTCCACGGCGTTCTCCAAGGCCTTCCGCTCGGAGGTCAAGCCCGTCGAGATCGCCTCGGCGGTGCGGCGGGAGATGGACGAGCGGGCAGCCACGCTGACCCGCGACCGCACGGTCGCCCCGAACGAGTTCCACGTCGAGCTCGCCCCGAACGACCTGGCGCGCGTCCAGGAGTGGGGGCACGACGCGCTGGCCGGAGAGATGACGGCGGCCGCGACCGAGCACGCCACCTCGCAGTCCTACAGCTTCGTCGGCCCGGTGGACATCGACTTCGTCGTCAACGACTCGCTGAGCACCGGGCGCATCCAGGTCCGCTCCGCCACGCGGCGCGGCGCGGTGGCGCCCGCGGCCGCCGCGACGGCCACCGCGGCGCACCCGATCCTCGACATCGACGGACGCCGCTATCTCCTCACCGGTCCGGTCACGGTCCTCGGCCGCGGCTCGGAGTCCGACATCGTGCTCGACGACTCCGGGGTCTCCCGCAAGCACCTCGAGATCTCCGTGACGCCGCAGGCCGTCATCGCCACCGACCTCGGGTCGACCAACGGCACGTTCGTCGAGGGGCACCGCATCACCGCCGCCACGCTGGTCGACGGCAACACGATCACGCTCGGTCGTTCGCGGATCATGTTCTGGACCGGCGAGGACGAGGTCTGAGCGCGTGAACGAGCTCGTCGTCACGCTCCTGCGCGTGGGCTACCTGGCCGGACTCTGGTTGTTCGTGCTGCTCGCCGTGCTCGTGCTGCGCAACGACATCTTCGGGACCCGCGTCTCGCCCCGCCCCGTGCGCGGCCGGCCCTCCCGCACCGGTCGGTCCGCCGGTGGCCCCGGCCGGCCGTCGGCCGGCCGGGACGTCCCGACCCGGCTCATCGTCACCGAGGGGCCGCTCACCGGCACGTCGGTCCCCCTGTCCCGCTCCGCGATCCTCGTGGGGCGCGCCGAGTCGTGCACGCTCGTCCTCGAGGACGACTACGCCTCCTCGCGCCACGCCCGGTTCTTCCCGCGGGACGGCAAGTGGTTCCTCGAGGACCTCGGCTCCACGAACGGCACGACCGTGGCCGGCCAGCGGATCGGCACGGCGATCCAGGTGCCCGCCGGCGTCCCGGTGCGCATCGGTCAGACCGTCATCGAGCTGAGGCGGTAGCGGATGCCCATCGTCACCCGCTTCGCCGCCCGCTCCGACGTCGGGCTGCTGCGCTCGAGCAACCAGGACTCCGGCTACGCCGGGGAGCATCTGCTCGTCCTCGCGGACGGCATGGGCGGGCCCGCGGGCGGCGACATCGCGAGCTCCGTCGCGGTGGCCCACCTCGCACCGCTCGACGACGAGCACGGGGCCGACGAGCTCCTCGGCCTCCTCCGTGGCGCGGTGGCGGACGCGCACGCCGACCTCGTGGCCCGTTCGACGGCGGACCCCGACCTCGCCGGTCTGGGCACCACGTGCATCGCCATGCTGCGCACGGGCACCAAGCTCGCGATGGTGCACATCGGCGACTCGCGCGCCTACCTCCTGCGCGACGGCGAGCTCACCCAGATCACGACCGACCACACGTTCGTCCAGTACCTCGTCTCCACCGGCCGCCTCACCCTGGAGGAGGCCGAGCGCCACCCGCAGCGCAACATGATCCTGCGCGCGCTCGGCGACACCGACGGCGAGGTCGACCTCGACGAGTCGATGCGCGAGGCCCGACCCGGTGACCGGTGGCTGCTGTGCTCGGACGGCCTGTTCGGGGTGGTCTCGAAGGACACGATCGCCGAGACCCTGCGGGACACCGAGGACCCGGGAGCCGCCGCCCAGGCGCTCGTCGACCTCTCGCTGCGCGCCGGGGCGCCGGACAACGTCACCTGCGTGGTCTCCGACTTCCTCGCCACGGCCGACGCCCCCCACCTTCCGTCCGCCGACCCCCAGGTCGTGGGCTCCGCAGCCGAGCGCCCCACGCAGCGACCGGGCACCGGGACGACGAACGGTACCGGGACCGGCACCACCGCGGCGACGGGTGCCGGTGCCTCGTCCGCCGAGCGCGCGGCCGCCCTCCTCGGGCCCGACGGCGACGAGCCGGACACCCCGCGCCGACGCCGGCTGCCGCGCGTCCTGCTCAGCGTCGTCGCCGGCCTCGTCCTCCTCGGCGCGGGCGCGTTCGCCGGCTGGACGTGGACGCAGCAGCAGTACTTCGTCGCGCCCTCGGGCGACCACGTGGCGATCTACCGGGGCATCCCCCAGCACATCGGTCCGCTCGGCTTCTCCGACCTGCACGAGCGCACCGACCTGCGCGTCGACGACCTCACGCCGCTGGCCCAGCAGCGCCTCGACTCCCCCATCACCCGCGGCTCGCTGGCCGGGGCCCGGGACGTCGTCGAGAACCTGCGCGAGTCCGTCGTGCCCGAGGAGCCGCCGGAGGAGTCGCCCAGCGAGTCGGGCAGCGAGTCGCCGAGCGAGTCGTCCAGCGAGTCCCCGAGCGAGTCCGGCAGCGAGTCCGGCACCGGCACCACGTGAGGGGCGCCGACTGATGGCGGTCGTGCATCAGCAGTCCGCCCGGTCGGGCCGGTGGCCGGAGCTCGGCCTGCTGGCCCTCGCCGTCGCGCTCGTGCTGCTCGGCTACGTCCAGGTCGCCCTCAACACGACCGAGGCACTCCCGACCGACCTCCACGTCCGCGGCGGGATCTTCGCGGGGATGGCCCTCGTCGCCCACCTCGTGGTGCGCTGGCGCGCCCCGTACGCGGACCCCGTCATCCTCCCGTCGGTGGTCCTGCTCAACGGCATCGGGCTGACGATGATCCACCGCATCGACATCGCGGAGGGCTCCGCCTCGGTCGACCGGCAGCTGATGTGGACGGGCATCGGCATCGGGCTCTGCCTCGCGGTGCTGCTCCTCGTCCGCGACCACCGCGCGCTGCGGGGCCTGACCTACACGTCGATGATCGTCGGCATCGTCCTGCTCCTGCTCCCGATGGTCCCCGGGCTCGGCCGCACCATCAACGGCGCGCGCATCTGGATCGGCGTCGGCCCGCTCAGCTTCCAGCCGGCCGAGGTCGCCAAGATCGCGCTCGCGATCTTCTTCGCCGGCTACCTCGTGGCCAACCGGGACAACCTGGCGTTCGCGGGCCCGAAGGTGCTCGGGATGCACCTGCCCCGCCCCCGGGACCTCGGCCCGATCCTCATCGCGTGGGGCGTCGGCATGGCGGTCCTCGTCCTCCAGCGCGACCTCGGTACGGCCGTCCTGTTCTTCGGCATGTTTGTCGCCCTCATGTACCTCGCGACGGAGCGCATCAGCTGGGTGGTCCTCGGCGGCCTCCTCGCGGTCGGCGGCGCGATGCTGGCCGCGACCCTGTTCCCGCACGTCGGGGCCCGCGTGGACGTCTGGCTCAACGCGCTCGACCCGGCCGTGTACTCCCGCAGCCCGGGCGGCTCCGGCCAGCTCGTCCAGGGCCTGTTCGGCCTCGCGTCCGGCGGCCTCATGGGCTCCGGCTGGGGCCTGGGCTACCCGCAGCTCGTGCCCTACGCCGAGTCCGACTTCATCATGGCCTCGCTCGGCGAGGAGCTCGGCCTGACCGGCCTCATCGCCATCCTGCTCATCTACCTCATCGTCGTGCAGCGCGGCATGCGCGCCTCGATCGCCGTCCGTGACGGCTTCGGCAAGCTCCTCGCCGCCGGCCTCGCGTTCACGATGGCGCTGCAGGTGTTCGTCGTCGTCGGCGGGGTGACCCGGCTCATCCCGCTGACGGGACTGACGACCCCGTTCCTCGCCCTCGGCGGCTCCTCCTTGGTGGCGAACTGGGTGATCATCGCGCTCCTGCTGCGCGTCTCCGACGCCGGCCGCCGCCCGGCGCCGGTCGCCGACCCCTCCGCGGTCGCCGCGCTCGGCGTCGGGCCGACGGCGCCCTCCCCGGACGTCGCCCGCGCCCCGGCCTACGCCGGCGCCGGCCGGCACGACGCGACCGCCACCCAGGGCGCCGTCGCCGCGGGCGGACCCCCACCCGTGTGGGACGTCCCCGACGACGCGGCGGGCGGCGGCGGGCCCGCGGGCGCGGACGGAGCGGCGGCGGGATCCGCCTGGGACGCCCCGGCCCCGCCGATCGAGGAGCCCGGCTGGACGACACCCGGGCAGGAGGAGTCCCACGGAGCCGGCCCGGACGGCGGCACCCCGGCGCGGCACGGAGGCTCCGAGGGCGGGTGGCGGGCGACCGGTGACGCCTGGGACGACGCCGCGGACGAGGACGAGAGCGGCGACACGCTCGGCGACCCGCCGCGGTCGGGCTACCGGCCGGTGGCCGGTGCCTCTCGGACACCCGGGCACGACGACGAACGACCGACCGTGGCCGCCGCCCGCCGCGACGCGGACGCGGCACCGACCGCCGGGCCGGCCGCGGACGACGTCCGGTCCGACGACCCCGGCGCCACGCTCCTCCCCGAGGACGAGACCGAGGACGACACCGGGAGCGACCCGCGCGAGCAGGAGGACCGGCGATGAACGACCAGATCCGACGCCTCACCGTGGTCATCGCGCTGATGTTCCTCGCGCTCATGGTCTCGGCGACGACCGTGCAGTTCGCCCAGGCGGGCGACCTCAACGCCGACGGCCGCAACGTGCGCACGTTCTACCGCGAGTTCGGCCGGGACCGCGGGCCGATCGTCGTGGCCGGCACGCCGATCGTCACGTCCGAGCCCGTGGACGACGCGTACAACTACCTGCGGCGCTACGAGCAGGGTCCGGCGTACGCGCACCTGACCGGCTACTTCTCCGTGGTGCACTCCTCGATGACGGGTCTCGAGCGCTCCGGGAACGAGGTGCTCAACGGCAACGACCCGGGCCTGCTGGTGGCCCGCATCCAGTCGCTCGTCACGGGCAACCAGCCCCGCGGCGGTGCCCTCGAGCTGACGATCGACCCGGCGGCGCAGGCGGCCGCCATCGAGGGTCTCGGGGACCAGCGCGGCGCCGTCGTCGCGCTCGACCCCCGCACCGGGGCGATCCTCGCGATGTACTCCTCGCCGTCGTTCGACCCGAACCCGCTGGCCTCCCACATCCGCGAGGAGGCGACGACCGCCTACGACGAGCTCGCGAACGACCCGGACCGGCCGCTGCTCAACCGTGCGATCGGCGGCGACCAGTACGCGCCGGGCTCCACGTTCAAGCTCGTCACGGCGGCCGCGATGGTCGAGAACGGGCTGACGGCCGACTCGATGGTCGAGGCGCCGACCGAGTACCAGCTGCCGCAGACCCAGACCTACATGCACAACCCGGGCGAGGCCGCGTGCGGCGACGGGTCGGGGAGCACCACCCTGCGCCAGGCGCTCGTCCAGAGCTGCAACACCCCGTTCGCCATCGGCGCGGTCGACCTGGGCACGGACGAGATCAACGAGCAGGCGGAGGCGTTCGGGTTCGGTCAGGAGCTCGCCGTCCCGCTGCCCGTGACCCCGTCCCGCTTCCCCGCGGACGCGACGCCGCCCGAGCTCGCCCAGTCCTCGATCGGCCAGTTCTCGGTGCGCACCCACCCGCTGCAGATGGCGATGGTGTCCTCCGCGATCGCCAACGACGGCGTGCTGATGACCCCCTACCTCGTCCAGCGCACCCTGACGGCGGACCTCGAGGAGGTCGACACCCACGACGAGGAGGTCTTCTCGGAGCCGATCTCCGAGCGCACGGCCGAGGAGATGACGTCGATGATGATCGACGTCGTCGAGCAGGGCAGCTCGAACCCGGGCGCGATCCCCGGGGTGAGCGTGGCCGGCAAGACGGGCTCCGCCGAGATCGACGCGAACACGCCGCCGCACGCCTGGTACACCGGCTTCGCCCCGGCGGACGACCCCCAGGTCGCGGTCGCCGTCATCGTCGAGAACGGCGGGAACGTGGGCTGGGGGGTCGGCGGCGCGCAGATCGCGGCCCCGATCGCCGCCTCCGTGATGGAGGCGGTGCTCCAGTGACGGACCAGTCACATCGCCCGCCCTCGCCGCAGCCGGGCGACGTCCCCGGGCCCCGCCTCGCGGTCGGCGACCTCGTGGTGGACCGCTACGAGCTGACCGTGCACCTCAACACCGGCGGGTCCGGCGAGGTGTGGGTGGCGCGGGACCGGCGGCTCGAGAGGCAGGTGGCCATCAAGTGCCTCCGGCCGGACCTCGCCGCCCAGCCGCACTTCCTCGAGCGCTTCCGCAAGGAGTCCCAGAACACGGCCCGGCTGCGGCACGTCAACATCGCCGCGCTCCTCGACCACGGCCGCGCGGCGGACGGCGGCGCCTACCTCACCCACGAGCTCGTCGTGGGCGACGACCTGGCGGACATCCTCGCCCGCGAGGGCAGCCTGACGCCGAGCTCGGTCGTCCGCATCCTCGTCCAGGTCCTCGACGGCCTCCAGGCCGCGCACGCCGCCGGGGTCGTCCACCGGGACGTCAAGCCGGCGAACGTGCTCGTCTCCACGCGCGGCACCGTGAAGATCACCGACTTCGGGATCTCGCGCGCCGTGGGGCAGGAGACGATGACGTCCGCCGGCATGGTGATGGGCACCCCGGAGTACCTGGCGCCCGAGCTCGCGCGGGGCGGCACCGCGAGTCCCGCGGCCGACCTGTACGCGGTCGGGGTCGTCGCCTTCGAGGCGCTGACCGGTCAGCGGCCCTTCGGCGGCGAGCGACCGCTCGACGTGCTGCTCGCCCACGTGGGCGAGCCCGTGCCCGAGGTGACGGGCGCGCCCGAGCCGCTGGCCGCCGTCGTGCAGGACCTGCTGGCGAAGGACCCGGCCGTCCGGCCGGCGTCCGCCGCGGCCGCCGCCGGCCGGCTGCGCGACGCGCTGAACGAGATCCGACGCCCTCGTCGGGCGACCGACGGAGGCGTCGGTAGAGTGGACGGCACCGCGCCCGCCGCGGGAGACCGGGCGGAGAACGCGAAGGAGGACGCACGTGAGTGACCACGGGACCGACGGACCCCTCGTGCTGGCGGACCGGTACGAGCTCGGCGGCCTCATCGGGCGCGGTGGGATGGCCGAGGTGCACGTCGGCCGGGACACCCGGCTCTCGCGCACGGTGGCCATCAAGATGCTCCGCGCGGACCTCGCGCGAGACCCCTCCTTCCTCGCCAGGTTCCGCCGCGAGGCGCAGTCCTCGGCGGGGCTCAACCACCCCGCGATCGTGTCCGTCTACGACACCGGCGAGCACGTGGTCGGCGCGGGCAGCACCGACGAGCGGCGCATCCCGTTCATCGTCATGGAGTACGTCGAGGGCCACACGGTCCGCGAGCTCCTCGGCGACGGCGACCCGGTACCGATCAGCGAGGCCGTCGAGATCGTGGTCGGCGTGCTCAACGCGCTCGAGTACAGCCACCGCGAGGGCATCGTCCACCGGGACATCAAGCCCGGGAACATCATGATCACGCCCACGGGGGACGTGAAGGTGATGGACTTCGGGATCGCCCGGGCGCTCTCGGACAACTCCGCCACGATGACGCAGCCCCACTCCGTCGTGGGCACGGCGCAGTACCTCTCCCCCGAGCAGGCGCGCGGCGAGGTGGTCGACACCCGCTCCGACCTCTACTCCACGGGCTGCCTGCTCTTCGAGCTCCTCACCGGGCGCCCGCCGTTCTCGGGCGACTCGGCCGTCGCCGTCGCCTACCAGCACGTGCGGGAGATCCCGCCGACCCCCTCGACGATCGCCTCGGACATCCCCGAGACGCTCGACCGGGTCGTCATGCAGGCCCTCGCCAAGGACCGCAACGAGCGCTACGCCGACGCCGCGCACTTCCGCAGCGACCTGCTCGCCGCCTCCCGCGGGAGCGACGTGAGCGCCCCGCCGACCTCGGCCTGGGCCGCCGCCGGCGCGGGCGCGGCCGTCGCCACCGCCGAGCCCACCCGCGTGGTCCCGAAGACCGCCGGGGTGGCCGCGGCCCCCGCCGGGGAGCCGGAGCCCTACCGGCGCACGCCGCAGCCCGTCGAGGACGAGCCGAAGCGCTCCTGGGCGTGGCTGTGGATCCTCCTGGCCGCGCTGCTCGTGGTGGGCGGCGTCGTCACCTACCTGCTCGTCACCGGCAACGGCGGTGGCGACGAGGAGACGACACCGTCCGTGACCATGGTCGAGATCCCCGACCTCGAGGGGCTCGACGAGGACGGGATCACCGCCGCGCTCGACGACCAGGACCTCGTCCCCAACTTCCTCGATCCGGAGCCGTCCGACGAGGTCGAGGAGGGGCTCTTCCTCAGCGCCAGCCCGGAGACCGGGACCTCGGTCGAGTCCGGCAGCGCCGTCGACATCGTCCTGTCCTCCGGACCGGAGGAGGTCACGGTGCCCGACCTCGAGGGGCTCGACCGCGCCGGGATCGTCGAGGCCCTGCAGGAGGTCGAGCTCCAGCCCGAGTTCGTCGAGCCGCAGAACGACGACGAGGTCGAGGCCGACCTGTTCCTCAGCTCGACCCCGGCACCCGGCGACTCCACGCCCCGCGGGAGCACCGTGGAGATCGTCCTGTCCGCCGGCCCCGGCGACGTGCTGATCCCCGACGTGTCCGGGCTCAGCCAGGAGGACGCGCGCAACATCCTCCAGGAGGCCGGGCTCAGCGTCGGCAACACGCGGACCGTCGACGAGCCCGGGGCCGCGGCCGACCATGCGCTGCGCACCGACCCCGCCGCCGACACGTCGGTGCCGCGCGACACGGAGGTCACCCTCTTCCTCGCGTCCGGCAACGTCGAGCTCCAGGACCTCACGGGCCTGTCCCGTGAGGAGGCGGAGACGATCCTCGGGGACCTCGATCTCAGCTCCCAGTTCACCGAGGAGTTCTCCGACGACGTGCCCGAGGGGGAGGTCATCAGCCAGTCGCACAACGGGCTCATCCCCCAGGACACCCGGGTCGACGTGACGATCTCCCGCGGTCCCGAGGAGACCGAGGAGCCGACGACGACGGAGCCGCCGTCGGAGTCCCCCACCGACGAGGGCTGACCCCCACCCCCGTCGTCGAGATTGCGGTTGGGACCCGTCGAGATTGCGGTTCGTACTCACCGAGATTGCGGTTGGTGCACGCCGAGATTGCGGTTCGTGCCCGGAGGGACGGAGCACGCACCGAGCGTGCGGCCTGTCGTCGTCGTGCTCGAGAGTCCGGGTCAGCACCCGCCCCCGATGTCGAGAGTGCGGCTCAGGCCCGGACGAGGGGCGCGAGCCCCGCGGCTCCTGCGACGGCCCCGCCCTGCCCGGCCAGCTCCAGCCAGTTGGCCAGCAGCCGGTGCCCGCCCCGCGTCATCACGGACTCCGGGTGGTACTGCACGCCGTGCAGGGGCAGCTCGCGGTGGACGAGCCCCATGATCACCCCGCCGGGCGTGCGCGCGGTGACGACGAGCTCGTCCGGCACCGACTCCGGCACCACGGCCAGCGAGTGGTAGCGGGCGGCGGTGAAGGGGCTGTCGAGGCCCTCGTGGACCCCGGTCCCGTCGTGCTCGACCTCGGAGGTGCGACCGTGCATGAGCTCGGGCGCGTGCGTGACCACCCCGCCGTAGAGCTCGGCGAGCACCTGGTGCCCGAGGCACACGCCGAGCATGGGCACCGCGGCCGCGGCGCACGCCTCGATCACCTCGCCGGACCGACCGGCCTCCTTGGGCACGCCCGGGCCGGGCGAGACGAGCACGCCGTCGTACCCCGCGACGTCGAGGTCGGCGTCGTCGTTGCGTCGCACGTCCGTCTCCGCGCCGAGGTGCTGGAGGTAGCCGACGATCGTGTGGACGAAGCTGTCGTAGTTGTCCACCACGAGGATGCGGGCCACGGTCACTCCACTGTCAGGTCGGCGCTGGGGAGCATCGACTCTACCCACGGGAAGACCCAGAGGAAGAGGGCGGCCACGGCTGCGAGGATCAGCACCGCCATGAGCACGGCCCGCAGCCAGCGCGGCCCCGGCAAGGCGCGGAAGATGGCGGCGTACATCAGGCCTCCTCGGACGGCGCGACGAGCTCGGCGGGCATCCCGTCGGCGCGGTCGACCCAGTGGTCGAGCTCGGTGTAGGTGATCCAGCGGTGGGTCGAGTAGTTGAAGGGGTGGCAGGTGGTCAGGGTCATCAGCCGTTCGCTCGGCTCCGCGGACGGGTCCCCGGGCACCGGCGCGACGACCTCGACGTCCCAGGGCCGCACGATCTCCGAGCCCGTGACCCGGTAGACGTAGAAGGTGTCGGCCGTCTCGACGACGATCGGGTCCCCCACCTCGAGGTCGGCGACCTGCCCGAGCGGGGAACCGTGGGTCTGGCGGTGCCCGGCAACCGCGTGGTTGCCGATCTCGCCCGGCAGCGCCGTGCCCGGGTAGTGGCCGATCGCCCCGAAGTCCATGACGTCCATGCCGACCCCCTCGATCAGCGGCAGGGCGTGGTCCTCCCCCCACGCGGGGACGTGCACGACCCCGAGCGCGGTCATCCCGTCGGGAAGCTCGAGGGCGGCGGACGCGAACGGGGGCGCGTCGTCGGTCCGTGCCTCGCCGACCCCGTCCTCCGCGGCACCGATCGCTCCCGCGATGGCGGCCACGGACTCCTCCTGACGGGCGTGCCCCTCGAGGTCGGTCCACCACAGCTGCCACACGACGTACAGCCCGAGCACGACCCCGGCGGTGAGCAGGAGCTCGCCGAGCACGCCGACGGCGCCCCACACCCGCGACGGCCGTCGCCCCCTGCCGCGCCGTGTCCCCCGCCCCTTCCCGGCGGTCGCAGGCGCATCCCCGGTGGACGAGGCCGACCCGGTGGACGAGGCCGGCGCCGTCACGACCCGGACTCGGCGTCGTCGGACCCGGCGCCACGCGCGTCGTCCGCGCCCGGATCGGTGGACTCGGCCGGATCGGTGGACGCGCCCGGATCGGTGGACGCGGCCGGATCGCCGGTCTCGAGCGGCTCGGCGTACCTCGTCGACACCGACGTCGACGCCGGGGCCTCGAGCTGGTCGTGGACCGTGACGGTGAAGCCCAGCCCGATGAGCTCGACCCACTGCCGGTAGATGTCGACGGCCTCGGACTCCTCGAGGGCGTCGGTGAGCTCGTCGGGGTCACCCACGGCCCCGACGACGAACGGCGGCGAGTAGACGCGCGTCCCGACGTAGAGGACGTTCCCGACGCACCGCACCGTGGTCGTCGGCAGGAGGCGCTGTCCCTGGACGGTGAGCGCCTCCGCGCCCCCGGCCCGCAGCGCGTTGATGACCCCCTCGACGTCCTGCTGGTGGACCACGTAGTCGTCCGCCACGCGGTCGGCGGGCATCCCGGACTCCGGGACCGGCGCGTCGTCGAGCGCGACCTCCACCCCGGGACCGCTCACGGGCGCGGCACCGGCGGCGACCAGCACCTCGTCCGGGGGCGCGCCGACCTCGGCGTCGTGGCTCTCGAGGTAGGGCTCGATCTGCTCGCGCAGCTCCTCGTTCTCACCCTCGAGCGTCTCGATCCGGGTGGTCTGCGCGCGGGCGAGCGAGACGAGGTCGGTGGCGGCGCGCGCGGGGTCCTCCCCGGCGTCGCGGGCATTGACGGCGATGACGAGGCCGGCGAGCACGCCGACCGCCGCCACGCGGAGCGACGCGGGCGGCACGCGGAACCCGGCCACCGGGCCACCTCCTCGACGTCGCCGCTGCTCTCGAAGACTAGGCTAGGTCCGGGTCGCGCCGCGTGCGCGCACAGACATTCCGCAACCCGCCCCGACGGCGGGACACCACTGGAGGACGACGTGCCGGTCTCGAAGAAGCGCAAGCGCAAGGACGGCTCCCCGGTCAGCCGCACCCCGCAGGAGGAGGCCGAGCTCGAGGCGGCCGCCGCGGGCGAACCGAGCCCCGGCTGGTGGGCGCCCACGATGGTCACGCTCATGCTCGTCGGCCTCGTCGTCCTCCTCGTCACCTACCTCACGTCCGCCGCGTACCCGGTCCCGGGGATCGGCAACTGGAACCTCGCGATCGGCTTCGGCATCGCGATGATCGGGTTCCTCATGACGCTGCGCTGGCGCTGACGCCGGCACCCGCTCCCCGCTCCTCCGGGCCACCGACCCGCCGGCACCCGGTCGATCGCCCTCTCCCCGTCCACAGGGATACCCACAGGTGGGGAGGAATGACAGTCGTGTCGTTCGCCCCGACCCCGCCGCTGGGGACGAACGAACAACACGCGTGTGATTCCCACAGGGATACCCACACCTGGGGACGAATCACAGGCGTGTAGTTCCACAGCTGTGAGTTCAGATGTGGACGGCGAGCACGGTGCCCGACGACGACGCACGGCCCGGCGTCGAACTGCGTCAGGGCGCCCGCAGGCTCGGGGCGGCGAGGAGTCGCGATCGTCCGACGGCGGCGTCGCAGTTGGGTGTTCCCCGCCCACGCGGACGCACGGGAGCGTGGAGGCGGCGGGGCTCAGGCCCCGACGGAGCCGAGGTAGACCAGGCAGGCCGCGACGAGTGCGGCAGCGACCGCCGCCGACGAGAGCACGGCGACGGCGGTCGGCCGGCGTCGCCAGGTCGACCAGGTCAGGCCGAGCGCGAGCCCGACCACCATCCCGCCGAGGTGCGCCTCCCACGAGATGTTCCACCCGGGGACGAACCCGATGGCGATGTTGATGACGAGGAGCACGAGGAGCTGGCTCGACTCCTGGCCGACGCTCCGCTGGATCGCGAGGACGGCGGCGAACAGGCCCATGACGGCGCCGGAGAACCCGACGACGCCGGTGACCCACCCCTCCGCACCGGGGCCGCCGGACAGGAGGAGGACCGCGGTCGAGCCGCCGAACGCGCTGAGGAGCATGAGGACGGCGAGCCGCCACCGCCCGACGACGGGTTCGAGCGCCTGTCCGGCGATCCACAGCGCGTACATGTTGAACGCGAGGTGGGCGAGCCCGCCGTGGAGGACGGCAGCCGTCAGCATGCGCCAGGGCTCGTGCTCGGTCACGGCCGGCCAGTAGAGGAGGTCGGCCTGCAGGCCGGTGGCCCGCTGGAGCAGGTAGACCACGCCGAGGACACCCATGACGGCGAAGGTGAGGTACGGCGTCCCGCCACGCACGCGGACACCGACGGGCGCCGAGCGCCGGGCGGCGCCGCGCTGCGGCCGGTTGTCGGGGTGCGGGGGTCCCGGCACGGGGTGCGGCGGGGGCTGCTGCCCCGGTGCGACGTAGGCGCCGTACCCGGGTGCTGGCGCGTAGTGCGGGGAGCCGGGCGGGGCGTCGGCCCGCCCGGCGTGGCCGTTCGCGCCGCCCCCGTACGGGTCGGCGCCGTGGGCGCTTCTCCCGTACGGATCGGCGCCGTAGGCACCGGCGCCGTACGGGTCGGCGCCGTGCACGCCCGGGCCGTCCGGCCGGCGCGGGTCGCGCGGCTCGTCGGGCCCGGGCGCGGAGGTCACTCGACGATCTCGACGGACTCGATGACGACCGGCTCGACCGGGCGGTCGGCGGCACCGGTCGGGACGGCCCCGATCGCGTCGACGACGGCGCGCGAGGCCTCGTCGGTCACGGCGCCGAAGATCGTGTGCTTGCCCTGGAGCCAGGTGGTCGGCTGGGTCGTGATGAAGAACTGCGACCCGTTGGTGCCGTGGCCCATGCGCTTGCCGGCGTTGGCCATGGCGAGCACGTAGGGCTCGGTGAAGCCGAGCTCGGGGTGGATCTCGTCGTCGAAGGTGTAGCCCGGGCCACCGGTGCCGGTGCCCTCGGGGCAGCCGCCCTGGATCATGAAGTTGGGGATGATCCGGTGGAACGTGAGGCCGTCGTAGAACGGCCGGGTGACCTTCTCGCCGGTCTCCGCGTCGGTGAACTCCTTGGTCCCGCGCGCGAGCTCGACGAAGTTGCTGACCGTCTTGGGGGCGTGGTTCGGGAAGAGTCGGATCGACACGTCGCCGTGATTGGTGTGGAGGATGGCGTCCATGGGTCGATCCTCGCACGGTCGGGGGCCCGCGCACACGACTGCCCCGGTGGGTCGGGGGCGTGGCGACACCCCTCCGGGGAGCCACCTGTTGTCCAGGTCCGTGTCCTGACTCACCTGGTCTACTGGCAGCACCGGTCCTGATACGGAACTATGGGGGTGGGGCGGATCCAGGCCCGCCGCGAACGACGCGCAGGTCGGGTCCCGACCGCACGACCGCTACGAATGGAGATACGCACATGTCGCGCAAGACCAAGCGCACGTCCACGACGACGGAGCCCGAGCAGGCCGACGTCGGCGCGAAGCTCGCCGAGCTCGGCACGGCACTCTCCGAGCAGGCGAAGATCACGGGGGCACGCGCCGCCGAGCTCGCGCAGGAGGGCGTCGACTGGGCGACCCCCAAGGTCCAGAAGGCCTTCGAGGACGCCCGGACCGCCGCTGCTCCCACGATCGAGCAGGCCCGCACCTCGGCCGCGACCGCGCGGGACAAGGTGAAGGACGACTACGTCCCCCGCGTCCAGAAGGCGGCCCAGTCGGCCGCCGAGGCCGCCCGGTCCGACGCCCCGATCGCCGACCGCGCGAAGGAGGCCTCGAAGGCTGCCCGCTCGTCGCTGGAGAAGCCCGCCGACAAGAAGAAGGGCGGCGCCGGCAAGGCGCTCGGCTGGGTCCTCGTGGGCACGGCCGTCGCCGGTGCGGGCTACCTCGTGTGGCGTCGCACGCAGCCGGTGGACGACCCGTGGGCCGAGGAGTACTGGGACGACACGACCGTCTCGAGCCCCACCGACTCCTCGGGCTCGCTCGGTGACAAGGCCGCGGGCCTCGCGGGCAAGGCGAAGGACGCCGCCTCGTCGGCCGCCGGCGCCGTCAAGGACAAGGCCGCCAACCTCACCGACCGCGGCTCCTCGGAGACCGGCGAGGTGAGCGACGCGGCTGACGCCGCGGACGACGCCACGGCTGCCGACCTTCCGGTCCAGGCCGCGGGCACCGGCGTGACGACCGAGGACACCCCGGTCTACAACGACACGGTGGACCCGACCACGGGCACCACCCGCTCCTGACCCACCGACGACGGGGGCCGACCACGAGGTCGGCCCCCGTCGTCGTGCCGGGACACGGGTCGCTCCCCGCGGCGGTTCAGGCGGCGCGCGCCCCGGCGAGGACGGCCTCGAGGTCGGCGCGCTCGAGCCGGCGGCCGAACACGGGGCCGGACGGCTCGAGCAGGTGGGCGTCCGACGCGGGGACCGGTAGCGGATCGAATCCCGCGCGGTCGACGACCTCGGCGGCCACGCGCACCGCATCGACGTCGTCGCCGGCCACCGCGAAGGCCCGGCGCCCGGGGGCGCCCACCGGTCGGGCGTCCGCGAGCAGGTCCGCGTAGGCCGCGTGGTTGAAGGTCTTGACGATCCTCGCGCGGGGGTGCGTGGCGGCGAGGGTCGCGGTCGTGCCCACCTCGTGCGCCGTCGTCGCGTCCGTGTCGTACCAGACGTTGGTCGCGTCGACGACGACACCCCGGAACGCCTCGATGTCGAGGCCGCGCGCGGCCGCCATGGGCACGGCGAGGACGACCACGTCGGCCCGCTCGGCAATCTCGTCGAGACCCACCAGCTGCGCCTCCGGCAGCACGCTGCCCACCACGAGCTCGAGGTGTGCGGCGTCGGGGCGGTCGGTGACGAGGAGACGGTAGCCGGCGTCGGCGACGAGCCGGCCGATCGCGGTGCCGAGCCGGCCGGCGCCGACGATGCCGATGGTCGTGGTGCTGCCGCCGACGGGAAAGGTCATGCCGGGGGAACGTCGCCCGCCCGGCGCGCTATTCCGCGCCGGAATAGCCCTGGTGCGCCGCGGGTTGGCGCTGTCATGGCACTCGAGCTCGGGATCGACACCTTCGGCGACGTCACCATGGGGGCGGACGGCGAGCTCCTCAGCCATGCCCAGACGGTCCGCAACGTCGTGGAGGAGGGTGTCCTCGCCGACCAGGTCGGGCTCGACGCGATCGGTGTCGGGGAGCACCACCGGGACGACTTCGCGGTGTCCTCCCCCGAGATGGTCCTGGCCGCGATCGCGGCGCGCACCGAGCGGATCCGCCTGGCGTCCGCCGTCACGGTGCTCAGCTCGGACGACCCGGTCCGCGTGTACGAGCGGTACTCCACGCTCGACGCGATCAGCTCCGGCCGCGCCGAGGTGGTGCTCGGCCGGGGCTCGTTCACCGAGTCGTTCCCCCTGTTCGGGTTCCGCATGGAGGACTACGAGGCGCTGTTCGAGGAGAAGCTCGAGGTGTTCTCCCGGCTGCGCACGGCCCAGCCGGTGACCTGGCGCGGGACGCACGTCCAGAACCTCGACCAGGTCACCGTCTACCCGCCGGTCGAGCACGGGCCGCTGCGGGCCTGGGTGGCCGTGGGCGGCAGCCCGCAGTCGGTG
This sequence comes from Georgenia sp. G2120, assembly GCF_055326485.1. Lineage (NCBI taxonomy): Bacteria > Bacillati > Actinomycetota > Actinomycetes > Allobogoriellales > Allobogoriellaceae > Georgenia > Georgenia sp. G2120. Next base: position 34,260 of record NZ_JBUZNL010000004.1, read on the forward strand.
GTCCGGGCCGCCCACCACGATCTGCCCCTCATGCTCGCCATCATCGGCGGGCCGGTCCCCCGCTTCGCCCCGTTCGCGGACCTCTACCGCCGGGCGCTGGAGCAGATGGAGCGCGAGCCGCGGCCGGTGGGCTACCACTCCTACGGGCACGTGGCCGAGAGCGACGATCAGGCAAAGGAGGAGATCTACCCGCACTACGTCGAGCAGGTCGAGCGGATCGGTCGCGAGCGCGGCTGGAGCCGGCCCTCGCGCGCCTCGTTCGAGCACGAGGCCGAGCACGGCGCGATGGCGGTGGGCTCGCCCGAGACGGTCGCGCGGAAGATCGCCGAGGGTGTGCGCGCGCTCGGCGCCGAGCGGTTCGACCTCAAGGTGAGCACGGGCCGGCTCCCGCACGAGAAGATCATGCGCAGCATCGAGCTCTACGGCACGACGGTCGCCCCGATGGTGCGCGACATGCTGGCCTGAGGGTCCGCGCGACACTCCCCCGTGGACCGCTGCCGCGCCCTACTGGACGGCGTCGCCGGTCTCGGCCGGGTCGATCGGGTCGGCGCAGTAGGCCAGCGGCCCGTCACCCTCCCCGTGGAACCGGAACTCCTCGCCGTCAGCGGTCAGGACGAGCAGCCGCCCCTCGACGAGCGCCTGCGTGTAGGCCTGGCCCGGGGTCGGGCAGCCGATCGACCCGTCCGACCAGGTGACCTCCTCGAGGGAGACCACCTCGATGTCGGCGTCGGCGCTGCCGGTGTCCGCGGCGAGCTCGTTGATCGCGGCTGCGACGTCGGGGTCCTGGTCCGGGCCGGCCGCTCCGTCCGACGGCGTGCCTCCGGTCCCCTCCGACGGTGCCTCGCCGGTCGGGCTCTCCGCGGTCGGTGACTCCCCGCTCGGCAACTCCTCGCCGGGCCCCCCCGACGGGTCGTCGGGCGCCTGGGTCGTCGTCGGCTCGTCCGGTTCCTCGGTCGGGTCCTCGCTGCACGCGCCGAGCGCGAGGAGCGCGGCGGCCGCCACGGCGAGCAGTCTGGGGTTCGTCCTCATCGTCGATCACCTCCGGTGCTGACACCGTAGGCGGTGGCACTCCGCCTCGCACGGGCCGAGGTCCCCACCTGCGCCCGGGCCGACGGCCGCTGCCGTCAGTCCCGGTTGCGGGCGACCGTCAGCACGCACGCCGAGTCCTCGAGGGCGCGGACGCCGTGCCGCTCGGGCGGGATCTCGGCGAGGTCGCCGGCAGCGAGCTCGACCTCGTCGTCTCCGGCGTGCAGGATCACCCGTCCGCGCAGGACCTGGAGCGTCGCCTCACCGGGGCTCTCGTGCTCGGCCAGCTCGGTCCCGGCGAGGAGCACCATGAGGTGCTGCCGGAGGCGGGAGTCCTTGTCCCCCACCAGCGCGGTCGAGGACCGACGGGCCCGGGCCTCACCGGCGAGGGCGAGGTGCTTCTCGGTCAGCGCGGCAAGGTCGATGCGGTCCATGTGGTCTCCCTGGTGTCGGTCCCGTGTCGTCCAGTCACTGCCCGCGTGCGCCCGCTCCCGGCGGGGCGCCCGCGACGAGCTCGGTGTCCACGCCGAGGCGGCCGAGGCGCTGGGCGCCGCCCGGCGACCCGATGGGCTCGTCCCGGCCGGGCAGAGTGTCGTCGAAGAAGCCGGCGTTCTCCACGAGGTACGGCCGCAGGGTCTCGGGCAGGTCGTCCTCGTAGTAGATGGCAAGGACGGGGCAGACGGGCTCGCAGGCCCCGCAGTCGACGCACTCGTCGGGCTGGATGTACAGCATCCGGTCGCCCTCGTAGATGCAGTCCACCGGGCACTCGTCGACGCACGCCCGGTCGAGGACGTCGATGCACGGCTGTGCGATCACGTACGTCATCCGGCCAGCCTAATGACGCCGCCGGATACTCTCGAGGCATGTCGGCAGGCGGATCGAGGCGTCCACGGGTCGTCACGTCGACGACGTCACTCACCCCCGCGGTCGGCGATCGGCGGGCGACGGGCGCCCTCTGGAACCTCACCGGCCCGGACCGCGGGCTCGACGCCAACGTCGTGCAGCTGCCACCGGGCGGGCGGATCGAGCCCCACGAGGGTCCGGCGCTCGACGTCCTCTGGCACGTCGTCGCCGGCACCGGCACACTTCTCACGGCCGACGACGACGAACCCCCGCTCGCTCCCGGCGACGTCGTCCACCTCCCGCGCGGCACGGTCCGCGGTGTGGCGGCCGGCGCGGAGGGGATCCGCTACCTCACGGTGCACGACCGCAAGCCACCGCTCGGGATCGGCCCCACGCGCGGCTGACGGCCGGCTCCGCGCCTCGGCCGACCCCGCGCCTCGGTCAGGCCGGCGGCGTCCCCGCGACGTTGAACGCCCACATCACCCCGTACCGGTCGAACATCTGCCCGTAGTGGTCGCCCCACGGGGCCTCCTCGAACGGCATCTGGACGCTCCCGCCCGCCTCGAGCATGGCGACGCCGACCCGCTGCGCCTCCTCGACCGAGTCGAAGGTGAGAAGGAACGAGTAGGCAGAGCCGCGCAGGGGGTACTCGCCGTCGTCGACGGCGTCCGAGCCGGCCAGCACCCCTGCCGGCGTGGCGAGCATGGCGTGAGCGACGGCGTCGGCGGGCATGTCCACACCGGGCATCGGCATGTCGCCGTACGTGACGATCTCGAGCTCACCGCCGAACAGGTCGCGGTAGTGCTCGAAGGCCTCGCGGGTCTGGCCCTGGAAGGCGATGTAGGTGGCGATGGTCGAGAGCATCTCGGATCTCCGTCGATCGGGGCGGTCAGCCGCGGGCGCCGCTGCCAGAAGAAGTGTGGCGACCGCGGCCGCAGGAGCGCCAGCCCTTCGGGCGCACATTCCCCACGACGAACCCCTCGTCCGGCACATCCCGACCACCGACAAGCCTCTCCCACGCCCCTCTCCCGAACAGGACCCGGCGTCGCTAGCCTGGGTGCGACGGTCGGGCGTCGCCACCGGCGGCCCGCGGCGCCGAGGAGAGGAACGATCATGGACATCCGCTCGAACGCCGCTGCGGTCCGCGGCCCGGAGGACCGGTTCACGGGTGACGTGTGGCTGACGCCGATCACGACCGGGGACACGCCGTCGAAGGTGCACTCGGCGGTGGTGCGCTTCGCCCCGGGCGCCCGCACGGCCTGGCACATGCACCCGGTGGGTCAGACGATCTACATCACCGAGGGCCTGTGCCTCGTGCAGGTCGCGCAGGGCCAGGTGCAGGTCTTCCGGGAGGGGGACGTCGTCCGCTTCCACGGCGGGCTGTGGCACTGGCACGGCGCCGGCCGCCACACGTTCATGAGCCACATCGCGGTGACCGACGGCCCCGAGGTCGGCGCCGAGACCGAGTGGGGCGCCCTCGTGCGGGACTCGGAGTACAACCAGCACTGACCCGTCCCTCGCCCGGGGAGGTGACCGCACCCGTTCCGGTCGGCACCACCGGTCAGCCCGGCCGGCGGCGGTGCCCGCATCGGTCCTTCTCCCGCGGTCAGTCCCGCCGCACGAGCGCCCGGAGCGTCTCCGCCAACCCGAGCACGCACCACACCGCGAGGACGAGCACGTCGCGGCCGCTCGCGTCGTAGCTCTCCGACAGCAGGCCGGCCCGGACGAGATCCCCGGCCGGCTGGACCGGGAGCCATGCGTGCACGTCCTGGAACCAGCCGGGCAGCCGGTCGGCGGGGAACGTGATCGGCGAGAACAGCAGGACGAAGAAGACAAGCACCTGGCTGATCACCTGCGCGAGCATCGGCGGGAGCACCACCGCGATCCCGTACCCGACGGCCGTGGCCGTCAGCGCGGTGAGCACCGACGCCAGCACGAGCACGGGCCAGTCGATCGCGAGGTCGAGGTCGAACCGGAGCTGGGCGACGATCACGGCGACGGCCACGCCCGGCAGCGCGACGAGCAGCCAGACGAGGAGGTCGGCGAGGAGGACGAGGGCGCGCGGCACCGGGAGCGCCCGCTGGTAGGTGAACGTCCCGTTCGCCTTCGCCTGCGCCACTCCCTGCGGGACGACGACGAGCCCCACCGTGAGCAGGAGGACCGTGGGGGCACCCGTCGAGAGGAAGGCCGCCTCACCACCGTCGACGTCGGGGATGAGCAGTCCGAAGCCGATGATGATGCCCGCGGCAAGAAGGGCCTGGACCACGATGATGAGCGGCAGCATCGGGCCGGTCTGCGCGAGCGTCCACCGCAGGAGGGTGCCGAGGATCGTGCCGGTTCCGGCGCGCGGCGGGATCGCCGCCGGGCCGCCGGACGTGCGGGGGGCGAGCGCGGTGTCAGTCATGGTCGGCCTCCGAGCCGGTCGTGGCGAGGGCGCCGGGCCGTTCTTCGGCCGCGTCGTCGTGATTCGCCGAGGTCAGCCCGAGGTAGGCGTCCTCGAGGGTGACGGGCGCGAGCGTGTAGCCGTCGATCAGGCCGTCGGCGCGCAGGGCGGTGGCCCAGGCGACCGCCCGCTCGGCGTCGTGCGCCCCGATCGTCAGGAGGACGCGCCGCCCCACCCGGACGTGGCGCGTGAAGGTGACCGGGACGTCGCCGTCGGACGGATCCGTGCCCTCCGGCACGAGGGCGAGCTCGAGACGCAGCCCGGAGTCCTCGCCGCCCCGGATGCGGGCGGGCGAGCCGGCGGCGACGACTCGGCCGCGGTCGAGGATTACGAGCTCGTCGACGACGCGCTCGGCCTCGGTCACGTTGTGCGTGACGAGCAGGACCCCGGCGCCCTCGTCGCCGATGCGGCGGACCGTGTCCCACAGGCGGCGTCGGCGGGACGCGTCGACGTCGTTGGTCGGCTCGTCAAGGACGAGCAGCGGCACCGGCGCGACGGCGGCCATCGCGAACGCGGTGAGCCGGCGGACGCCGCCGGACAGCCCGGTCCCGTCGGTGGCGGTGCGCCGCGTGTACCACTCGTGGAGGTCGAGCTCGTCGGCGAGGGCGTCGGCGGCGGCGCGGGCGTGCCGCGGGCTCATCCCTCGGAGGCGCCCGGCGATCTCGATGGCCGAGCGCGGGCTCAGTCCGTCGAGGGGCGCCTGCGACTGGCCCTGGAGGGCGACGGCGCGGCGCGCGACGGCGGGGTGGGCGATCGCGTCCACGCCGGAGACGGTGATCCTTCCGGCGTCGGGCCGCAGGAGGCCGACGACCTGGGAGACGAGCGTCGTCTTCCCGGCCCCGTTGTGGCCGAGCAGGCCGACCACCTCGCCGGGCCGGACCCGCAGGTCGATCCCGTCGTTCGCCACCACCTCCCCGAAGCGTCTCGTGAGGTTCTCGATCTCGAGCACGGCGTCGCCCATGGCTCTCCTTCCGTCGGGCCGCGTCGACATACTCACGGTATGTCGATACTGACAGTATCCACGTACTGTCGGTACGTCAACTAGGTTGAGGGGATGGCGAACGACGAGACGGCGACACCGGGACGACGCACCCGGGCCGAGCAGCGCGAGGACACGCGCCGGCACCTCGTCCTCTCGGCCCTCGCGAACTTCACGAGCGACGGCTACCACGGCGCCAGCCTCGAGAAGATCGCGGCCGACGCCGGCTACTCCAAGGGCGCGGTCTACTCCAACTTCGCCGGCAAGGCGGAGCTGTTCCTCGCCGTCATGGACCACAACATCGCGTTCGCCGACGACGCCGGGTGGGACCCGATGACGTACCCCGGTCGCCACGGGCTCGAGGACCCGCCCTCCCCGTACGACGGGGTCGAGGAGCACGATCCCGACGAGCCGACCCCGGCGGAGGCGGCGCAGGCGTTCGGGCTCGCCACGCTCGAGTTCATCGGCGCGACCGCCCGGGACCCGGCGATGCGCGAGGCGATCGGCGAACGGATCGGCGTCCTCGTGCGGACCTACTCCGGCTACGTGGCCGACCGCCGACCGGTCGGCGAGGACCTGACGGCCGAGGAGGTCTCCTTGCTGCTCACGGCTCTCGACCAGGGCACCGCGGTCCTCTCGCTCGGTGGCGTGGAGGTCGATCCCGCGCTCCTGCGCGTCGGTCTCCACCGGCTGATGGACCCGGCCGCTGCCGCAGCCACAGGACGCGAGGGCGCGGCCGCCGGTGACGACGCGCCGACCTGGAGCAGCATCGAGAAGGTGCGCGAGCTCATCGAGCAGGTGCGGGCGGAGGACCAGGAGCTGCGCGGTCGGCGGGACGCGACCGACGGCACCGGCAACGGCAACGGCAACGGCAACGGCAACGGCAACGGTCACGGCGACGACGACAACGGCGACGAGCGATCCGGCTGATCACCCCCGTCCGTCACCGTGGGTCGCGCCCGCTACCGTGCCGGGCATGACGCCTCGCCTCAGCCCGGACCAGGCCCGGCGCGCCCGGCTCGACGCCCACCTGCTCGCCGGTTCCGACCTGTCCCCGACCGAGGTCGTCGACCGCGCCGTGGCCCTCCAGGGGCAGGACCTCGCGGGCGTGCTCCGTGCCGTCGCTATCCGCTCCCGCCCCGGGACCACGCTCGACGACGTGCGCGCCGCCTTCGACGCCGGCGAGATCGTGCGGTCCTGGCCGATGCGCGGCACCCTCTTCGCCACCACGCCCGCGCACCTGGCCACGCTCCTCTCGCTCACGGCCGAACGGATCCAGCGTCAGGACGCTCGGCGTCGGGGCGAGCTGGGCCTCGACGACGCGGTGGTCGCACGCGCAAGGGAGGTCCTCGGTGCGGCGCTGGCCGAGCGGCCCCGGACCCGCGCCGAGGTGCTCGAGCTGTGGACGGACGCCGGCATCCCCACCGACGCCGGCCGCGGCTACCACCTCATCGCGCACCTCGCGATCGACGGGGACGTCCACTGGGGCTCGTTCGTCGACGGCGGGTCCGAGCAGCTGCTCACGGCGTCCTCCCCGACCTCGGCGGCGGACCCCGAGCAGGCGCTCGCCCAGGTGCTGCGGGGGTACGTGGCCGCCCGCGGGCCGGTCGCCGAGGCCGACCTCGCGTGGTGGCTCAAGCTGCCGAAGACCCAGGTCCGGCGGGCAGCGGCCGAGGCTGAGGACGTCGTCGAGGTGGAGGTCGACGGGACGGTGGCGTGGATGATCGAGGGCGCGCTCGGGCGCGACGAACGGGCGTCCGGTCGTGAGGAGGAGTCGTCCGGTCGTGGCGCCCCGCGGGTCGACCTCGCCCCCGCCTTCGACGAGTGGATCCTCGGTTACCAGGACCGCTCCCTCGTCGCGAGCGCGGCGATGCTCGACGCGATCGTGCCGGGCCGCAACGGGGTCTTCCGCCCGACCATCCTCGTGGACGGGGTCGCGGTCGGGACGTGGAGGTTCCCCGCGGGTCGAGGGCGCGCCGACGCCGGGCCGGTCGTCGAGATGGTCGAGCGGGTGCCGGCGCGCACGCGCACCGCGATCGACCGTGCGCTGGCGGGGTGGCCGCACCGGTAGCCGCGCCCGCACGGTGACGGGCGGGGCAGGGACGCCGGACGTCGACACCGTCAGCCCAGGTGCAGCTCGAGGACGACGGTCTGGAGGTCGGCGTCGTCGGGCTCGTCGTCGGGCTCGTCGTCGGGCTCGTCGTCGGGCTGGTCGTCGTCGTCCGGGAAGGTGCCGGTGGCGACGGGACGCGGGGCCGACCCGGCGTCGTCGTTCTCCGCGACGTCGTCCGTGTCGATCGTCGAACCCTGCCCGACGACGACCAGCCCGTTCGCCCGGGCATGCGTCGCCGCGGCCGCAACCTGGGAGCGGTGGAGCTCGAGGAGGAGCAGTCCGTCCGCGGCGAGGAAGCACGGTGCCTGCTCGACGAGAGCACGGGCGAGGTCCAACCCGTCCGCGCCGCCGAGCAGGGCGGCGTGCGGCTCATGGTCCCGGGCCTCGTGCGGGAGGAGGTCGAGGCGGCCGTCGGGAACATAGGGCGGAACGGCCGCGATGACATCCACGCGTCCGCGCACGTACTGCGGGAGGCCCACGAGGACGTCCCCCCGATGGACGCCGCGACCGGCACCGAGGTTCGTCCGTGCGTGCCGGAGCGCCGCCGGGGAGCGGTCGATCGCGTGGATCTCCGCGTCCGGGAACGCCCGCACGATCGCCGTCGCTACGGGTGCGACGCCGCAGAACGCCTCGACGACCACCACCGACTGCGACGACGCGCGCGGGCGCCGGCCCCGAGCGGACGCCTCACCCACCGCTTGCGCCGCCCGCACCGTGTCGAGAGTGCGGTTGAGGAGCGCCCGCGTGCGCTGCCGGGGGACGAAGACGCCCGGTCCCACCGACAGCTCGAGGCCGGCAAGCTCGACCCGGCCGACGACGTGCTCGAGCGGCTCGCCCCCGAGGCGGCGGCGCACGAGCGACTCGAGGGTGTCGTCGTCGTGCGTGGATCGCCGAAGGAGCGCCGCCTCGTCCTCCGCGAAGACCGAACCCGCCGCGCGGAGCCTGTGGACGATGTCGTCCGACGTCACCGGGTCAGGCCCTCGGCGTGCTCCCCGGCACCTGTGGTCCCGCGCCCATCGGTGTCGCGGACGGCGGCGAGGAGGGCGTCGATCGGCGGCGGGACGGCGTCGAGCGCGACAGCCTCGGCCAGGAGCGCCGCGTAGCGCACCTTGTTGCCGCTCCGGCCGGCGAGGAACCGCACGAGCTGGTGCGCCTGCGAACGGCCGCGCTGCTGCGGCTGTCGCTGGAGCCGGCGGAAGGAGCCGAGCTCACCCTGAGCGTCGATGACGGCCTCGACTCCGGAGACCCCGAGCGCGCGGATGAGCTCGGACTCGAGATCGGGGTCGCAGACGAAGACGCGGTCGATGACGCGCTCGAAGTCGCGGCGCTCGGGGGCGTCGACGAGGCCGAGCAGCCGAGCTCCGATGTGCCGGCCGGCCGCCCGCCTCGCGCCCTTGGAACCGCCGACGGGCAGCACCTCCGGCTCGGTCATCCCCAGGCGCCGGGCGAGGGTGCGGACGGCGACGGCATCGCTCTCGCCCTCGACCAGCACGATCGTCACCCGTGCATCGTGGCATCCCTCCCTCTCGGGCGTGCACCGACCACCCGGCAGCTGCCCCGGAACGGCGAAACGGCCGGACCTCGTGGTCCGACCGCCGTCGTGCCGATGTGCTGGTGGAGCCACGGGGACTCGAACCCCGAACCCCCTGCTTGCAAAGCAGGTGCGCTACCAATTGCGCCATGGCCCCTCGATGCCGGTGACCCGGCCGGCCGACCTGGCGGTCGTGCCGTGCGACGACCCTAGCGGCCGGCGCCGCCGCCGAGGAGGACTCGGCGGCGTGAAGCGGGTCAGCCCTCGGTCGGCTGCGTCGGCAGGGTGACGCCCGGGGCGTCGGCCGGATTGGGCTCGTCCGTGACCTCGGCCCAGATGGCCCGCTCCTCGCGGTCCTGCTGCACCTTGATCCAGACGGCGTATCCGGCCACCGCGGCGGCCAGGACGATCAGAACCTTCTTCATGGTGGTCCTCCGGTGCGACGAGGGTGAGGAGAGTGGGCCTGAATGGACTCGAACCATCGACCTCTTCCTTATCAGGGAAGCGCTCTAACCGACTGAGCTACAGGCCCGTGCCCGCGTGGTGCGAGCGAGGCGCGTACGTGGCGCGCCGACGTGCGAGTTTAGCCCACGTGCGCGGTGGTCCCCAACCCGATCGGGCCCCACCGGTCGTGAGTTCCCGCACTGCCGCTCCGTGCCGAACGTCCGGGTGAGCCGCTACCTCGCACTCTCGACCCGTCTGATGTCGGGCGTGCGGTTCGGTCGCTACCCCGCATTCTCGACCCGTCTGATGTCGAGAGTGCGGTTGGGGCCCAACCGCAGTCTCGGCGCGCACCAACCGCAGTCTCGACGAAGGAGCCGGGTCAGTCGTCCGTGAAGGTGACCGAGAGGCCGCCGACCAGGGCCGCCACGAGGTTGTAGAGGAACGCGGCGAGCGCGCCGAGCACGGTGAGCAGGAGGACGTCGAGCACGGCGATGATCGCGGCGAGCGACATCACGCGGTCGAACTCGAGGAGCTGCATGAGCTCGAGGAAGCTCGCCGACCCGATCGTGGCGAGGAGCTCCTCGATCTCCGAGAAGACGTACATCCGGTCGAGCACGAACCACACCGTGGCGACCGCGACGACGAGCATGATGCCCGCCGCGATCGACAGCAGGAAGGACAGCCGCATGGCGGACCAGGGGTCGATGCGGGCGAGCGTGAGCCGCGCGGTGCGCGCCCCGGCGAACCTGCCGCTCGGCCGCGAGCTCGAGGAAGGCGCACGACCGGAGCCGGAGGAACGGGCCGGCGCTCCGGAGGAGGACCGCTGCGACCGCTCGTCACCGGGCGGCGGCGGTGCGGTGTGCGACCGACCTCCGTCGCGGGTCGATGCCTCGCTCACGCGTCACCTCCGTCGTCGTCGGTGCCGACCCCCGGCACCTGCTCGCCAGACGCTACCCGCTCGTCGTCCGCTGCCGGGGACGGGGTGGCCCCGTTCTCGCCGGAGTCGCGGCTGTCGCCGGCATCGGCAGTCTCGCCGGACTCGGCATCGGTCTCCGCGTCCGCCTCGATGCGCTCGACCTCCTCGGCGACCTCGCGCTCGGCGTTCTTCGCCACGGCGATGATGCGGTCCCCGTCGTCGACCCGGGCGAACGAGACGCCCTGGGTGTTGCGGCCGGTGAGGCGGACCTCGTCGACCCGCGAGCGCACGATCTTGCCGCCGGCCATGATGACGAGGACCTCGTCGTCGTCGGTGACCGTGAGGGTGGCGACGAGGTCGCCGCGCGCCTCGACGAGGTTGGCGACCTTGATGCCGAGGCCGCCACGGCCCTGCACCCGGTACTCCTCGACCTCGGTGCGCTTGGCGAAGCCGCCCTCGGTGACGACGAAGACCTGGTCGCCGGGGTGGACGACGTCCATCGACAGCAGGTGGTCGCCGTCCCGGAACTTCATGCCGGTGACGCCGGACGTGGCGCGGCCGGTGGCGCGCAGGGCGTCGTCGGTGGCCGTGAAGCGCAGGGACTGGCCCTTCTTCGACACGAGCAGGACGTCGTCGCCCTCGTCGACGAGCCGTGCGGCGATCACGCGGTCGGGCTCGCCGTCGCCGTTCTCGCGCAGGTTGATGGCGATGAGGCCGCCCTGGCGGGCCGACTCGTAGTCGGACAGCCGGGTCTTCTTGACCAGGCCCCGCTCGGTGGCGAGGACGAGGTAGTCCGCGGCCTGGTAGTCGGCGATGTCGACCACGGACGCGATCGACTCGCCCGGCTGGAACGCCAGGAGGTTGGCCACGTGCTGGCCCTTGGAGTCGCGCCCGCCCTCGGGCAGCTCGTAGCCCTTGGCGCGGTAGACGCGGCCGAGCGTCGTGAAGAACAGCTGCCAGTTGTGGGTGGACGTGACGCCGAAGTGCTCGACGACGTCGTCCTCCCGCAGCTGCGTCCCGCGGATGCCCTTGCCGCCGCGCCGCTGCGCCCGGTAGGAGTCCGTGCGTGTGCGCTTGACGTACCCGCCGCGGGTGATCGTCACGACGACGTCCTCGCGCGGGATGAGGTCCTCGACCGTCATCTCGCCGTCGAACGGGAGGATGGTCGTGCGTCGCTCGTCGCCGTAGCGCTCGACGATGGTCGCGAGCTCCTCGGACACGATCGTCCGCTGCCGCTCGGGCCTGGCGATGATGTCCTCGAGGTCCTCGATCTTCGCGGCGAGCGCGGCGTGCTCGTCGAGGATCTTCTGCCGCTCGAGCGCGGCGAGCCGGCGCAGCTGGAGGGCGAGGATCGCGTCCGCCTGGTCGGTGTCGATCTCGAGCAGGTCCATCAGGCCCGTGCGCGCGTCGTCCGCCGTGGGCGAGCGGCGGATGAGCGCGATGACCTCGTCGAGAGCGTCGAGCGCCTTGAGGTAGCCGGTGAGGATGTGCATCCTCTTCTGCGCCTCGCCGAGCTCGAACTCCGCACGACGACGAACGACCTCGAGCTGGTGGGTCACCCAGTGGCGCACGAACCCGTCGAGGGAGAGCGTGCGCGGGACACCGTCGACGAGGGCGAGCATGTTCGCCGGGAAGTTCGTCTGCAGCTGGGTGTGCTTGTAGAGGTTGTTGAGCACGACCTTCGCGACGGCGTCCCGCTTGAGGACGACGACGAGACGCGTGCCGGTCCGCGAGGAGGTCTCGTCCCGGACGTCGGCGATGCCGGGGGCACGGCCGTCGCTCACCGACTCGGCGATCTTCTCCAGCAGCCGGTCGGGGTTGACCTGGTACGGCAGCTCGGTGGCGACGAGGCACGTACGCCCGTCGATCTCCTCGACCTCGACGACCGCGCGCTGAACGATCGAGCCGCGTCCGGTGCGGTACGCCTCCTCGATGCCGCGCGTGCCGAGGATCGTGGCGCCGGTCGGGAAGTCCGGGCCCTTGATGCGCTGCATGAGCTCGCCGAGGAGCTGCTCCTTGGACGCCTCCGGGTTCTCCAGGTACCACTGGACGCCGGCCGCCACCTCCCGCATGTTGTGCGGCGGGATGCGGGTGGCCATGCCGACCGCGATGCCCTCGGAGCCGTTGACGAGCAGGTTGGGGAAGCGCGCCGGCAGGACGACCGGCTCGGAGTCGCGGCCGTCGTAGTTCGCCTGGAAGTCGACGGTTCCGGAGGTGATGTCCCGGACCATCTCCAACGCCAGCGGGGCCATCCGGACCTCGGTGTACCGGTGGGCGGCGGCGCCCTGGTCGCCGGGCGAGCCGAAGTTGCCCTGCCCGGCGGCGAGCGGGTACCGCATCGTCCAGTGCTGGACGAGGCGCACGAGCGTGTCGTAGATGGCGCCGTCGCCGTGCGGGTGGAACGTCCCCATGACGTCGCCGACCACGCGGGTCGACTTCGAGAACGCCGACTCGGGGCGGTAGCCGCCGTTGTACATCGCGTAGATGACCCGGCGGTGCACGGGCTTGAGGCCGTCACGCACGTCGGGCAGCGCGCGTCCCACGATGACGCTCATGGCGTAGTCGAGGTACGACCTCTGCATCTCGTCCTGCAGGTCGACCTGCGTCACGCCGGTCTGCTCGGGTGTCTCGCTCACTGGTGTCCTTCGGTCGGCTGGTGTGCCAGAGGGTGGGGGCCGCGACGGCGGTGCGCGGCTCGGGGTCCCGGCCCGGCTGGGGCGGACGGGGACCGCGGGGTCAGATGTCGAGGAACCGGACGTCGTGCGCATTGCGCTGGATGAACCCGCGGCGCTGCTCGACGTCCTCCCCCATGAGGATCGCGAAGATCTCGTCCGCGGCCGCGGCCTCGCCGAGGGTGATCTGCTTGAGGGTGCGCGTGTCCGGGTTCATCGTGGTGTCCCACAGCTCGGAGTCGTTCATCTCGCCCAGACCCTTGTAGCGCTGGATCGGTCCGTCCTTCTCCTTCGGCAGCCGCTTGCCGTTCGCCAGGCCGTCGGCCACCACGGCGTCCCGCTCCTTGTCCGAGTACACGTACTCGTGGGGCGAGTTCGTCCACTTGATGCGGAAGAGCGGCGGCTGCGCGAGGTAGATGTGGCCGCCCTCGAGCAGGGGTCGCATGTAGCGGAACACCAGCGTGAGCAGCAGCGTGGCGATGTGCTGGCCGTCGACGTCGGCATCGGCCATGAGGACGATCTTGTGGTACCTCAGCTTCTCGATGTCGAACTCCTCGCCGACACCCACGCCGAAGGCGGTGATGAGGTTGCGGATCGTCTCCGAGCCGAGTGCCCGGTCGAGGCGCGCCTTCTCGACGTTGAGGATCTTGCCGCGGATCGGCATGATCGCCTGGATCCGCGGGTCGCGGCCGCCCACGGCGGAGCCGCCGGCCGAGTCACCCTCGACGATGAAGATCTCGCACTCGCGCGGGTCCTTGCTCGAGCAGTCCTTGAGCTTGCCCGGCATGGACGCCGACTCGAGCACGGTCTTGCGGCGCGTGGCCTCGCGGGCCTTGCGGGCGGCGAGGCGCGCGGCGGCGGCCGACTGCGCCTTGCGGATGACGTCGCGCCCCTCGTTCGGGTGCTGGTCGAGCCAGTCGGCGACCTGGGAGTACACCTGGGTCTGGACGTAGGTCCGGGCCTCGGTGTTGCCCAGCTTGGTCTTCGTCTGCCCCTCGAACTGCGGCTCGCCGAGCTTGACCGAGATGACGGCGGTGAGGCCCTCGCGGACGTCGTCGCCCGTGAGGTTGTCGTCCTTCTCCTTGAGCAGGCCCTTGTCGCGGGCGTACTTGTTGATGACCGAGGTCATCGCCGAGCGGAAGCCCTCCTCGTGGGTGCCGCCCTCGGTCGTGTTGATCGTGTTCGCGTACGTGTGGACGGACTCGCTGTAGCCGCCGGTCCACTGCATGGCGAGCTCGAGGGAGATCTTCTTGTCCGTGTCCTCGGACTCGAACGCGACGACCTCGGGGTGCACGACCTCGACCCGCTTGGCCGCGTTGAGGTGCTTGACGTAGTCGACGAGCCCGTCGTCGTAGCGGTAGGTCACGGTGCGGAAGCCGGGCACCGGGTCGTCCGACGTGCCCTCCTCGTCCCCGGTCACCTCGTCGCCGGAGTCGACCGCCTCGGGCCGCTCGTCGGTCAGCGAGAGGGTGAGGCCCTTGTTGAGGAACGCGTACTGCTGCAGGCGTGAGCGCAGCGTCTCGTAGTCGTGGTCGACCGTCTCGAAGATGTGGGCGTTGGGCCAGTACCGGACGGTCGTCCCGGTCGCGGTGGTCTCCTCGCCCTTCTCCAGCGGGCCGGTCGGCACACCGTCGACGAACGACATCCGCCAGACGTGCCCCTCGCGGCGGACCTCGACCTCGAGGCGGTGGGACAGCGCGTTGACCACCGAGACTCCGACGCCGTGCAGGCCGCCGGAGACCGCGTACCCGCCGCCGCCGAACTTGCCGCCGGCGTGCAGGACGGTGAGCACGACCTCGACGGCGGGCTTGCCCTCGGTCGGGTGGAGGTCGATCGGGATGCCGCGGCCGTCGTCCACCACGGTCACCGAGCCGTCGCCGCCCAGGGTCACCGAGATCTCGCCCGCGTAGCCGGCGAGGGCCTCGTCCACCGAGTTGTCGACGACCTCGTACACGAGGTGGTGGAGCCCCCGGGGGCCGGTCGACCCGATGTACATGCCGGGCCGCTTGCGGACGGCCTCGAGCCCCTCGAGCACCTGGATGTTCTCGGCGCCGTACTGCCCTTGGGGACGCGCGGAGCCGGCCGGGTCCTGGCCGGGGGTCGACGGGGAGCCCGGTGCAGCTGCGGCCGTCCCGTCGGCAGGGGTCTCGGGGGACGATGCGCTGCTCTCTGCTGCCACGGTCGACGGTTCTCCTCGGCTCTCGAACGACACGGGGACGGGTGCCCGCCCCCTCGGTCGCCTCGTGTCCGACCCCGGGGCGCGCTGCCCCGGACGACGCCGGACCGGTCAGGAGATTCTACCGCGGACAGCGCTCACCACCCAATCATCCACAGGCTGTGTCCACAGGCTGTGGGCTGTTATGTCCCACGCCGCCCCGGGGGGATCGTCGGGACCGCGCGCCACCGCGCCGCGAGCCCCGCGGCCCCGCGGCCCCGCCACTGCTCGCAGCCGCATCCACGCTGTCGCACGCCACTGCCGGCGAGCGAGGGTCAGCCGTACGTGTCGCGTGGCCCCCGCCCCCCGCGCACGGCGAACCGGCCGTGCTTCCAGCTCGGCCCGCCCGGTCCGAGCACGGTGATCGACGTGACCGTCCCGGCGCCGGCCTCCTCCTCGATCCGCCGCTCGAGCTGCGGGAGCAGGAGCCGCACCTGGGTAGCCCACGCGGTCGACGACGTGCGCAGGACGAGCTCCCCCTCGGCGAAGGTCTCGACCTCGCAGTGGTCCGCGACCTGCTCACCGACGATCTCCCGCCACCTGGTGACGACGGTCGCGAGGGAGAGCTCGCGTCCCCAGCCCCGACGTCGCACGAGCTGCGCCCCGATGCTGCCGAGGAGCTGGGGGTCCCGGCGGGACGGCGAGGATCCTGAGCCGGCCCACCCGAGTCCGGGCCCCGGGCGCCACGGCCGGCCGGACCCGCTCTCCTGCGGCGCCGTCCCGTCGTCGGTGTCGTCCGTGTCGTCCTGCCCTCCGCGCACCCATCCCCCACGACGACGAGGGGCGGGCGTCGTGCGCAGCCCCTTGTCCCATGCTGCGGCCCGCGCACGCGCGAGCACGGCGTGCGCGAGCGCGTCGGGCGAGGCAGGCAGGACGTCCGCCGCGTCGACGTCGTCGCCCGTGGTCGGCCCGTCGGCGCTCATGCCGCACCCCGCACGGTGGCGGTCCCGTCGGCGACGTCGACCCGGGTGCCGGCGAGCTCCTCGGGAACGTCCTCGTCGACGGCGGCGGTCAGCAGCACCTGCTCGGCCTCGGCGACCATGCCGGCGAGCCTGCTGCGCCGGCGGGAGTCGAGCTCGGCGAAGACGTCGTCGAGGACGAGTACCGGGTCGCCCCCGCCGGTCTCGGCCGCGGCGTCGCGCAGGACCCGCCAGGCGGCCAGCCGCAGCGCGAGGGCGTACGACCAGGACTCGCCGTGGCTCGCGTACCCGCGCGCCGGCAGCGGACCGAGGGCGAGGGCGAGGTCGTCGCGGTGCGGGCCGACGAGGCACACGCCCCGCTCGACCTCCCGCGGGCGGGCCTCCCCCAGGGCGGCGAGCATCCGCTCGGCGACGGCGGCCGGGTCCATGAGCGCGGCCTCGAGCTCGGCCGCGCGGTCGCGAGCCGCGCGGGCGGCGTCGTCGTCGACGGTGTCCGGCCCCGTGACCCCGGCGAGGAGGGCCGCGTCCGGGTCGGGCCCGCCCTCGGCGCCCACCAGCGAGGTCCGCCCGTCGATCCGCGCCTCCCCCTGCCCGCCGGAGACCTGCTCGTAGGCCTCGGCGACGTGGGGACGCAGGCGCGCGACGAGGTCCGCGCGCGCGGCGACGATCTCGGCACCGGCCTCGGCGAGCTGGGCGTCCCACACGTCCAGCGTGGACAGGTCGACGCTGCGACCCGCACGGGCGGCGGCCCCGGCGGACTTGAGCAGCGCGACGCGTTGACGCAGGACCCGGTCGTAGCGCTGACGCACCTCGGACAGTCGCGGGCGCAGCTGGACGAGGAGGTCGTCGAGGTACCGCCGCCGCCCCGAGGGGTCGCCGCGGACGAGCTCGAGGTCCTCGGGCGCGAACACGACGAGCCGCAGGTGCCCGAGCAGGTCCCGCGGGCGGGCGGGGTGCCGGTCGAGCCGCGCGCGGTTGGCCCGGCCGGCGATGATCTCCACCTCGAGGAGGGTGTCCCGGTCGTCGTCACGCACCTTCGCCCGCACGACGGCGCCGGGCGTCCCTCGGCGGACGAGCGCCGTGTCCGCCGCCACCCGGTGGGAGCTGAAGGTGGCGAGGTAGCCGACGGCCTCGACGATGTTCGTCTTGCCCTGCCCGTTGGGTCCGACGAACGCCGTGACTCCCGGCTCGAGGGCCAGCACGAGCTCGCGGTAGGAGCGGAAGTCGCTCAGCGCGAGGTCGGTGACCCGCACCTAGCTCGTGGCGGGCCCCACCGGCGGTTCTCCGGCGGGGTCCTGCGCCGGCTTGGTGGCGTGCGCGCCGAACTGGTTGCGCATCGCCGCGACCATGCGCATCGCGGGCGAGTCCTCCTGGCGGGAGGTGAAGCGGGCGAACAGCGAGGCCGAGATCGCGGGGACCGGGACCGCGGCGTCGATGGCGGCGTCGATCGTCCACCGGCCCTCGCCGGAGTCCTCGACGTAGCCGCGGATGTCGTCGAGGTCCGGGTCGCCGTCGAGCGCGAGCACCATGAGGTCGAGGAGCCAGGACCGCACGACCGTGCCCCGGCGCCAGGCGTTGAGGACCGCGCCCGGGTCGTCGACGAGGTCGTCGCGGGCGTGCATGAGCTCGTAGCCCTCGGCGTAGGCCTGCATGAGGCCGTACTCGATGCCGTTGTGGACCATCTTGGTGAAGTGGCCGGCGCCGACCGGGCCGGCGTGGACGAAGCCCTCCTCGCGGGGACCCTCGGGGCGCAGCGCGTCGAAGACCGGCATGAGCCGCTCGACGTCCTCGGGCGAGCCGCCGACCATGAGCCCGTAGCCGACCTCCTTGCCCCAGACGCCGCCGGAGACCCCGGTGTCGACGTAGTGGATGCCGTTCTCCGCGAGCCGGGCGGCGTTCGCCTGGTCCTCCTCGAAGTGCGAGTTGCCGCCCTCGACCACGAGGTCGCCCTCGTCCAGGAGCTCGGCGAGCTCGGCGAGGGTGCCGCGCGTCGGGTCGCCGGCCGGGACCATCACCCACAGGTTCCGCGGGGCGGGCAGGGCCTCGACCAGCTCGGCCAGGGTGGCGACGTCGGACACCTCCGGGTCGCGGTCGTAGCCCGTGAGGGTCAGTCCCGCGGCTCGCAGCCGCTCGGCCATGTTGCCGCCCATGCGGCCCAGACCGATCATCCCGAGGTGCATGCGAACTCCTTCGTCTGACCGGCCGATCAGCCGGCGAAGCGGATGGGCATGAGGAGGTAGCGGAACTCTCCGGAGTCCTCGCCGTCGGCCTCGTCCTGTCCCGTGAGGGTCGCCGGCTTGGAGGGGTGGGTGAAGGACAGCCGGGCGAGCGGGCGCGTGAGCGCGCCGAGCCCGTCGAGCAGGTAGACCGGGTTGAACGCGGTGGTGATCGGCTCGCCGACGAGGGTGGCCTCGAGGGCCTCCGACGCCTGCGCGTCGTCCCCCTGACCGGCCTCGAGGACGACCTGCCCCTCGGTGAACGACAGGCGGATCGGGGTGTTGCGCTCGGCCACGAGGCTCACGCGCTTGGCCGCGGCGATGAGCTCGGCCGCGTCGACGACCGCGTGGGTCGGCGTCTCGTCGGGGAAGAGGCGGCGCACCGGCGGGTAGTCGCCGTCCACGAGCAGCGAGGTCGTGCGGCGGCCGCCGGCCTCGAAGCCGATGAGCGAGCCGGCGCCGGAGGTGTCGAGGTCGACCTCGACAGCCCCCGCGGAGGTGAGCGACTTCGCGACGTCGGAGAGCGTGCGGGCGCGGACGAGCGCGACGGCCGAGACTGGTTCGTCCCCGGCGGGGTGCCAGGGCAGCTCGCGCATCGCGAGCCGGTACCGGTCGGTGGCGAGCAGCGTGATCGTGTCGCCCTCGATCTCGACGCGGACGCCCGTGAGCAGCGGCAGCGTCTCGTCGCGGGAGGCGGCGGTCGTCACCTGGGCCACGGCCTCGGCCAGCACGTCGGCGTCGATCGTGCCCGCCGTGTCCGGCATCGCCGGCAGCGCCGGGTACTCCTCGACCGGCATGGACGTCAGGGTGAACCGCGAGGCGCCGCAGGTGAGCGTGACGCGCGTCCCGTCGACCTCGACGTCCACCGGCCTGGCCGGCAACGAGCGGCAGATGTCGGCGAGGAGGCGCCCCACCACGAGGACCGTCCCGGCGGTCTCGACCTCGGCCTCGACCACGGAGCGCGCGGAGATCTCGTAGTCGAAGGTGGCGAGCGTCAGCTGTCCGTCGGCCGCCTCGATGCGGACACCGGCGAGGACGGGGACGGGGGGACGTGCCGGCAGCGAGCGTGCCGTCCAGGACACGGCCTCGGCCAGGACGTCGCGGTCAACCCTGAACTTCACGGTGGATCACTTTCTCTCAAGACTGGTGCGCTCTCCATCGGCGAGGGTGCGGCGCACCGCACACCTTACGTGCTCGGGAGCTCCTTGCGGTCGGTGGCGGGGGCGGCTGGGGACGGGGACGGTCGATGTCGGTCCGAGGGGGGATCGTCGGCTTGTGCGGATGAACGACAAAGTCCGAGATCTAGGGTTCGTCATCGTCATCGCACCTGTGGAACCTGGGGATCGTCGTCGTCGTGCCAGGTCAGGGGCTTGTCATTCATGTGGACGACGCTGCGGACGGCGGCGTGGACGAATGACACGGTCCGTGGATGTCATTCGTCCGTCCACCGGGGCGGCGCCGTCGTCCCCAGCTCGTGCACGGATGGGGGCCCGCTCGTCCACGCCGACCCACAGGGTCGTCCACACGGTCGACCGGTGGTGTGGTTCTCGCCGCCGCGGCCGAGGTCACCCCTCGCGGGCGCGGTTCTTGATACGGGCGGTGAGCTCGGAGACCTGGTTGTAGATCTGGCGCTTCTCCGCCATGAGGTCCTTGATCTTGCGGTTGGCGTGCATGACCGTCGTGTGGTCGCGCCCGCCGAACAGCTGCCCGATCTTGGGCAGCGAGAGCTGGGTGAGCTCGCGGCACAGGTACATCGCGATCTGCCGCGCGGTGACGAGGACACGGGAGCGGTCGGCGGAGGTGAGCGCCTCGAGCGAGATCGAGAAGTAGTCCGCTGTCTGCGCCATGATGAGGCTCGGCGTGATCTCCTCGCTCGCGGGGTCCGTGATGATGTCCTTGAGGACCATCTCGGCGAGCGGCCGGTCGACGTCCTGCCCGTTGAGGTTGGCGAACGCGGTCACGCGGATGAGGGCGCCCTCGAGCTCGCGGATGTTGGTGGAGATCCGGGACGCGATGTACTCGAGCACCTCGGGCGCGGCGTTGAGGCCGTCGTTCTCCGCCTTCTTGCGCAGGATCGCGATGCGCGTCTCGAGGTCGGGCGGCTGGACGTCCGTGAGCAGCCCCCACTCGAAGCGCGAGACCAGCCGCTGCTCGAACCCGTTGAGCTGCTTGGGCGGGACGTCCGAGGTGATGACCACCTGCTTGGAGTCGTTGTGCAGCGTGTTGAAGGTGTGGAAGAACTCCTCGACCGTCTGCTCCTTGCCGCCGAGGAACTGGATGTCGTCGATGAGGAGGACGTCGACGTTGCGGTAGCGCCGCTGGAACGACTCGGCCTTGTCGTCCCGGATCGAGTTGATGAAGTCGTTCGTGAACTCCTCGGAGTTCACGTAGCGCACCCGGATCCCGGGGTAGAGGTTGCGGGCGTAGTGGCCGATCGAGTGCAGCAGGTGCGTCTTGCCCAGCCCCGACCCGCCGTAGATGAACAGCGGGTTGTAGGCCTTCGCCGGCGACTCGGCGACGGCCGTCGCCGCCGCATGGGCGAACCGGTTCGACGAACCCGACACGAAGGTCTCGAACGTGAACTTGGGGTTGAGCCGCGAGGCCTGCTCGCCGTTGTCCTCGGCGTGCGAGATGCCCCGGCTCTGGGAGGACCGGTCCGGGGTGGGGCGCTGCTCGTTCCCCCGGTCGGCGGGCGGGACCGGCCGCGGCGGGGTGGCGGCGCTCGGCGGGACAGGGAGCTCGGTGACGGTGGGCCGCGGCGGCGTGGGCTCGTCGAGCAGGGAGGGGTCGACAGTGACCGCGATCCGGACCGTGCTGCCGTGGATCTGAGACATCGCGGCGATGATCTGCTCGCGCGCCTGCATCTCGAGGTAGTCCTTGGCGAGGTCCGAGCCGACGGCGAGCAGCAGCGTGTCGTCGATGATCCCCAGGGCCCGGGCCTGACGGACGAAGGCGAGCTGCGCCGGGCGGATGTCGCCGCTGTCCGAGAGACGCGAGACGGCGAGCTGCCATGCCTCGGCGATGGATTCCGCCACGCCCACACCACTCCTTGCGCACCAGTCGCCCGACCGGTGCCGGACGGGTCCCTTACTGTGTCACGGAACGGCCACATCCACATAGTTCTCCACAGTTGTGCGCATCCGGTCGGGGCGCACGAGGCGCGGCACCGTGCCGATCCCGGAGCCGGGCGCCGGCGGGCGGGGGGCAATCCGTGGACGACGACGTTCCACAGGTCACGCCCGCACGCCGTTGACCGGGTGCGGCCGCCGCCCGTAGCCTGGGGCGTCCACTCGTGTGGACACCACTCAAACCTGGGCCCGAGGTCGGGCCCGTGCGCGCGCCCGTCAGGGCTCGAGCGCGGGGGTCGGATCCTCCAGGGCCAGCCAGCACGTCGAGACACGTCAGGGGTACCAGCCGTGAGCAAGCGGACTTTCCAGCCGAACAACCGTCGCCGGTCCAAGGTGCACGGCTTCCGTCTGCGGATGCGCACCCGCGCCGGCCGCGCCATCCTTTCCGCGCGCCGTTCCAAGGGCCGCGCGAAGCTCTCCGCCTGAGTCGTGCTTCCGGCGCACCACCGGATGCGCCGCGCGGCCGACTTCACCGCGACCGTCCGGAAGGGCGTGCGGGCCGGCAGCGACCGACTCGTCGTCCACAGGCGACCGACCGCCGACGAGGACCCCGTCCTCGTCGGCTTCGTCGTCTCCAAGGGGGTCGGCGGGGCTGTGGTCCGCACGGAGGTCAAGCGGCGCCTGCGGCACCTGATGGCTGACCGGGTCGCCGGCCTCGAGCCGGGCACGCGGGTCGTCGTCCGCGCCCTGCCGCGCGCCGCCGGGGCGACCTCCGCCGAGCTCTCGGTCGACCTCGAGCGGGCGCTGCGCGGCACCGCCCGGAAGATCGAGCGGACGCGGACCACCGACGCCGTGGCACCGGGGCATGCCTGAGGAGGGCCCGGGCCGGGAGCGATCTCCGGGAGGCGGTGCACAGCGGCGGGCCGACGACGATCGCCGGCGCGTGGTCGGCGGGGACCAGCACGCCGAGGGTGACGACCGAGGGGGCAGCCGCTTGGAGCGCGGCCGGGTCGGGCCGATCACGTGGCTGCTCCTCAAGGCGGTCCGTGGCTACCAGCTGATCGTCTCCCCCTGGTTCCCGCCGACGTGCCGCTACTACCCCTCGTGCTCGGCGTTCGCCGTCGGGGCCCTGCGGACGCATGGTGCGGGCAAGGGTTTGCTCCTCGCCGTGTGGCGGGTGCTGCGGTGCAACCCCTGGTCACGGGGCGGGGTCGACCACGTGCCCGAGCGCGGAGCCTGGGTCGGCAGGCGTGTCCCGCTGCCCGACCCGGACGAGCCGGGTGAGCAGCCTCACCAGGCGGGCACGGGTGGCCCCGGGCACCCGACGACGCCCGGACCTCCCGGTGCGTCTACCCTCGGGGGGACAGATCGAGGGGCGTGCGACGGCACGCCGCAGGACCTATAGGGAGTCACCGGGCTGATGGATGCCATTCTCGCGCCGATCAGGTGGGCCGTTGCCTGGGTGATGGTGCTGATCCACGACGGCGCCGTCGCCGTCGGGTTCCCCGAGGGGTCCGGCTGGGCCTGGATCATCTCGATCGTCGGCCTCACGGTCGTGGTCCGGATCCTCATCATCCCGCTCTTCTTCCGGCAGATCCGTGCCTCGCGGGCGATGCAGCTCGTGCAGCCGGAGCTGAAGAAGCTCCAGGACAAGTACAAGAACAAGAAGGACCCGGCCTCCCGGCAGCGCTTCCAGGAGGAGATGCAGGCGCTCTACAAGGACGCCGGCACGTCCCCGTTCGCCTCCTGTCTGCCGCTCCTGCTGCAGATGCCGATCTTCTTCGGTCTGTTCTCGGTGCTCAACTCGCTCGACAACATCGCGGCCGGCACCTCCGACGCCATCGGCCCGCTGACCCAGGACCTCGCCCGCGAGGCCGAGAACTCCCTGCTCTTCGGCGCACCGATCTCGTCGACCTTCATGCAGACGTTCGGCGACAGCGCGGCGAACCTCGACGCCGACCTCACGTCGGTCCGGGTCGTCACGGTCGTCCTCATCATCGCGATGTCGCTGTCGACCTTCTTCACGCAGCGTCAGCTGACGATGAAGAACATGCCGCCGGCGGCGCTCGAGAGCCCGATGTTCCGGCAGCAGCAGATCCTGCTGTACATCCTCCCGGTCGTCTTCGCCGTCACCGGCGTCAACTTCCCGATCGGTGTCCTCATCTACTGGTTCATCTCGAACCTGTGGTCGATGGGCCAGCAGTTCTACACGATCAAGCGGCAGCCGACCCCGGGCTCCGACGCCTACAAGGCGATGGTGGAGAAGAAGAACGCCAAGCGTGCGCGCAAGGGACTTCCCCCGCTCGAGGAGGAGATCCCGACCCTCAAGCGGAGCGCGTCTGCCGGTCAGCGCAAGCCGCAGCCCAAGCGTGGGACCGAGGTGGCGGGCGCGACGGCCGCCGACGACGCGGCAGGCTCCGCCGATGAGGCCGGCGACGACGGCGAGTTCGAGGTCCGCGGCAAGGATGGTCTGACCGCCGCCGAGCGCGCGCAGAAGCGGTACGAGCGCAGGCAGGCCGAGCGCAGGCTCGCGGCCGAGAAGCGGCGCAAGCGCGAGGGCGGCTCGTCCTCCGGCGGCGCGAAGAAGAACTGACACCACCGGCCCGGACCGGGGTTGGACACCCGGGCGAGGCCCCACCACATGGCAGGCGCCCCCGAGGGCGTCGGACGAAGGAGCACATCGTGAACGACGACCTCACCACCGAGGAGACCGCTGCCGGCGACGACGCCGGTACCACGCAGGAGACGACGACGCCGGATGAGCAGGCGACGGCGGCCCCGACGAAGGAGACGGCCGACGACGGGCAGACGGCCGACGACGCGAAGGACGCAGAGCCCACCCGGTCCTCTCGGGTGAGCCGGCTCGAGGAGGAGGGGGACGTCGCGGCGGACTACCTCGAGGAGCTCCTCGACATCGCCGACCTCGACGGCGACATCGACATCGAGGTCGACCACGGCCGCGCGGCCGTCTCGATCGTGTCCGAGGAGGACGGCGACCGCTACCTCTCGCGCCTGGTCGGCGACGACGGCCACGTGCTCGATGCCGTCCAGGAGCTCACCCGGCTCGCCGTGCAGGCGAAGCTGGGTGACCGGTCGCGGATCATGGTCGACATCGCCGGTTACCGGGAGGGTCGACGGGTGTCGCTGACCGCGCTGGCGGAGGAGGCGATCGAGCGGGTCCGTACGAGCAAGGAGGACGTGGCCCTCGAGCCGATGAACCCGTTCGAGCGGAAGATCGTGCACGACGCGGTCTCCGCCGCCGGGCTCGTGTCGGACTCCGAGGGCGTGGAGCCGCGCCGGCACGTGGTCATCCGACCTGCCTGATCCCGTGCGTCACGACGACGAGCAGCCCGACCGCTCCCTCGCCGGCGCCCCTGCGGGTGACGGACCCGAAGGTGTCGAGAGTGCGGCTCAGACGGCCGGCGCCGGTTCACCGGCTGCTGTCCCTTCCGGTGTCGCGAGTGCGGCTGAGGACGGTGATCCGGTGTCGTCTGACGTCGACCTCGAGGCTGCCGAGAGTGCGGTTGAGGTCCCGGGCGCCGGGGTCGCCGAGCTGTTCGATCTTGCCTGGGCACCCGCCCAGCACTTCGCCCAGATGCTCGCCGAGGAAGGTGAGCTCAGAGGTCTCATCGGCCCGCGGGAACTACCGCGCCTGTGGAGTCGGCACATCGTCAACTCCGCCGCCGTTGCTCAGTTCGTGTCCGAGGACGACTCGGTCGTCGACGTGGGCTCAGGTGCGGGGTTCCCCGGTGTGGTCGTGGCGATGTTGCGACCGGACGCAGCGGTCCACCTCGTGGAGCCGATGGAGCGGCGGGTCGACTGGCTGCACGACGTGGTCGATGAGCTCGGTCTCGACAACGTCGAGATTCATCGGGCTCGTGCGGAGGAGATGCACGGGGTCCTCAAGGCGTCGGTGGTGACGGCGCGTGCAGTCGCGGCTCTCGACAGGCTCTCCCGATGGACGATGCCGCTGGTGGCAGGTGGCGGGCGTCTGGTCGCGCTCAAGGGTGAGCGGGCGAGCATCGAGGTGGAGAAGGCGCGGAAGGTCCTGCGCAAGCTTGGTGCCGCGAGCACGACCGTCGAGTCGGTGACTCCGGTCCCGGGCGGCGAGAGCACGACCGTGGTAGTTGTCAACAAGCGTTGACTATCTTGCGTCCCCGGAACGCGCGGACGGGCCGCGCGGTTGGCCTCGTCGATCTCGGTGGATCGATGCCTATGCATGGTTTGTGTGACTGCATGAGTTTTGCGCTCGGCCAGTTGAGTGGTGCCGCGAGGCTGCCTTCTGGGAGTGCTGCTGGCCACGGAGCCGCCTCCAGGTTGGGGGGCGTCCCGAGAGATCGCGGTTGAGTTGTCTCGGCTCTGCACTCCGCAATGTCGACCCATGGTGGTGTGCATGCCACAGGTGCGCCGGGTGGCCGGCGCCGAGGCGCGCTGCGTGCGGATCGTGGGGGTGCGTCGGTGCCGGGTACTGGTTCTCAAGAGGGTGGTGCGGCGGTCCCCCGGTCTCGGCCCGGATCCCTGTGGGCATCCTTTGCCGGCAGGCACGTGCGCTGCTTCTGCTGTTGAGCTCCCCGGGTCGCCAGCAATCCTGGCCCATAGGTCGGAGGCCATGTGTCTTCCAGGAGTCCGTCGATGAGGCGTGGCTCCGCTAAGCCGCCTGGTTCAGTGCTGGGCCCGAGCGGTCAAGTGGCGATCTCGAGTTTCACGTGAAACCGGTGTCGCCCAAACTCTGAAGCGAATCAAGCTGCAGATGCGCTGTCGAACGTCCGGTGACCGCGTCGATGACTCGGTGGTGGCACGACAGAAGTAGTGCTCGTGCTGGCACCTGACCATGAGTGCTCACGGTGCTCGAGGCGCTGCCTCGCGACGGACGGTGGAACCAGGCACGACGCGGTTGGTCGATGTAGGCACGACAGCACGGTTTCACGTGAAACGGGATCAATCCATTGGAGCGGTGCTCGAGCACTGAGAGTAGAACTCCGAACGGGCGAGCCAGGTGGTCCCCGAGTGAACGCCGCAAGAGGCCGGCACCCTGCTTCTGGCGTGGCCGATATATCGCATCGTTGCTGGATGTTCGAGGCGGCGAAGACCTGAGCATGCGTCCCGTCCCGTCGCGTTTCACGTGAACCAAGTACGCACAGTGTCGTTGTGCAACCTCGGAGCTTGGTCGGCGGCTACGCAACGACAGATGGTTCATGCTGCACTAGCTCGAGGTACAGGCGGGGGCGACGGATGTGTCCATACGACGGTGAACAACACTCTGGTGGCGGCCGATAGGTGCCCTCGGCCGGAAGGATTCACGTGAAACAGCCGGCGAGCACAAAGCCGCGACTAGTAGCCAGCGGAACGCGACGCCTGGCTGCAGAGGTGCACTCACCATATGTGGTCGGTGCGCTCATGTTGTCGACCGATTGCGCGCATCAAGTGCCCCACCACCGAACGTCCTACATCCTCGTGCGCACAGCTACGGCGATGCGTGCCAAGACGGGTGCCCGGCGAACGGACAGATTGGTGGGTGACAACAGTGCCGTCACCACCTCTGTGCACGATGACGACTACACGGGGGTGGTGTTCCACGTGGAACACCACCCCATGGAGCTGCTCCTCCGTGAGTGGCAAGCCACGGGACAGGCTGTGGACGGACATCAGTTATCGCCAGAACCGGCATAGACTCGGACAGCCTTACACCTCAGGGTCTGGAGACAGGACGCATGGCAGATCGTACGACCGACGCCGCTCAGGACGACGTCCACGGACTTGCGGCCGTGCCGGAGGACGACCAGGACGACGCTCTCTCGCACACCACGTTCGATGCCGACGAAACGACGCCGCTCGCACAGGAGCTCGCTCAGCAGGCGGAGCGCCGACGGCGCCTGTTCGGCAAGGACATGCCAGAGCCCACACAAATGCGGACCATAACGGTAGCCAATCAGAAGGGCGGTGTGGGAAAGACCACAAGCGCCGTGAATCTGGCTGCTGCGTTGGCCGAGGGCGGCCTGCGGGTTCTCGTCGTCGACAACGACCCCCAGGGAAACGCCTCGACGGCGCTCGGCGCCGGGCACGACCCCGGGACGCAGTCGCTGTACGACGTCCTCATGGGGGAGCTGACCATCGCCGACGTCGTGGTGCCGGCACCGTTGCTGCCGGGCGTCGAGGTCGTGCCGTCGACGATCGACCTGTCGGGTGCCGAGATCGAGCTGGTCTCCGAGGACAACCGCGAGCGTCGGCTTGCCGATGCGCTCGACGCCTACGTTCAGCATCGCAAAGACGCAGGTCAGGAGAACATCGACTACATTCTTGTCGACTGTCCCCCGAGCCTCGGGCTGCTGACGATCAACGCCTTCGTCGCGGCTCGCGAAGTTCTCATCCCGATCCAGTGCGAGTACTACGCGCTCGAGGGACTGACGCAGCTCGTCCGTAGCATCGGCCTCATCACCGAGCACCTCAATCCTGACCTCGTCGTCTCGACGATCCTGTTGACGATGTACGACAAGCGCACCAACCTCTCGCGGGAGGTCGAGCACGAGGTCCGGACGCACTTCCCGGACCAGGTCCTCACGACGGCCGTCCCGCGCTCCGTGCGAATCTCCGAGGCGCCGAGTTTCGGGCAGACCATCATCACGTACGACCCGACGTCGTCGGGAGCCCTCACCTACCGTGAGGCCGCGCTCGAGATCGCCGTACGCGGCGCTGCACCGAAGGAGTAGGGCATGGCGGAGAAGCGACGCGGCCTGGGCCGCGGAATCGGCGCGCTCATCCCCACCGGACCGCCCGCAGGTACCCGTGCGGCACGACCGGCGGACATCTTCTTCGATGGACCTGGAACGGCGCAGGCTGAGACGAAACAGCAGGTCACGGGCCCGGCTGACGCGCTCGAGACGATGCCTGGTGCAGCGCCCGACGAGTCGGTATCCGCCGAGTCGCCGGTGACCGCCGCTCCGGACAAGGCGACGGCGGGTTCCATGCGCACGAGCACGACGGTCGACGCAGCAGCGACGCCGGCGGAGCTCGAGCAGTCCCGCTCCGGCAGGACCGCGATACCTGACGACGCGGGGACGTCGACCGGAGCGATCGGCACCCCGAGCTCGGACGGTGACCGCACCTATCCGGATGCTGGTGCCACCGCAGTGCGCCGGTCGGAGGACGCCTCGGTGGCGGTCGACGACGATGGCCTCCGCCCGGTACCCGGGGCGACCTACGCCGAGGTGCCCGTCTCCTCGATCGTCCCCAACGCCCGCCAGCCTCGGCAGGTCTTCGACGAGGACGACCTCGACGAGCTCGCCGCATCCATCCGTGAGCTGGGCGTGCTGCAACCGGTGGTCGTCCGTCCGATCGCGACCCAGGACCCGCGGCGGAGCGACGACGTCCGGTACGAGCTCGTCATGGGCGAGCGGCGCCTGCGCGCATCGATGCAGGCGGGCCTGACCGACATCCCCGCGGTCATCCGCTCCACGGACGACACCGACCTGCTGCGCGACGCGCTCCTCGAGAACCTGCACCGCGCCCAGCTCAACCCTCTGGAGGAGGCCGCGGCGTACCAGCAGCTGCTCGACGACTTCGGCGGCACGCACGACGAGCTCGCCCGGCGGATCGCCCGGTCCCGGCCGCAGATCTCCAACACGCTGCGGCTCCTCAAGCTGCCCGCGCTCGTGCAGCGGAGGGTTGCAGCGGGCGTCCTGTCGGCCGGTCACGCCCGGGCTCTGCTCGGTCTCGAGGACGGTGCCGCCATGGAACGGCTGGCGCAGCGGATCGTGGCCGAGGGGCTGTCGGTGCGTGCGACGGAGGAGGCTGTCGCGATGGGCGAGGGGCCGACGAGACCCGAGCTGCGTCGGCGTCGGGCGCCTGCTGCCCACTCGGAGCAGCTCGACCGTCTCGCCGGCCGGCTGTCCGACCGGCTCGACACCCGCGTCAAGGTCTCGATGGGTCAGCGCAAGGGTCGGATCACGGTCGACTTCGCCTCGGTGGAGGATCTCGACCGCATCCTCGCGACGCTGGCGCCGGGCGAGCAGGTCGACTCGGACTAGTCCTCCGTGCTGGACCGCGGGCAGACAGCTCTGCCCGCGCTCAAACGTCAGAACTCGACGTCGAACCAGGTCAGGGGGATGGCTGGCGACATTCTGTCGCCGTGGCCGCCGGTAGAGCCTTGCGTCAGCCGTTCGCTCCGCGCTCCACGGCGCGGCGGGCCAGTGCCAGGTAGAGCTCTTCCGCCGTCGTCGGGCCCTTGGACGCCGCCTGGGGGAACAGCGAGGTCTCCGTCATGCCGGGGGCGACGTTGATGTCGATGACCCAGGGGCGCCCGTCGTGGTCGACGATCATGTCGATCCGGGAGAGGTCACGCAGCCCCAGGGCGGTGTGCACGGTCGTCGCGGTCCGGGCAACCTCGGCCGCCACGTCGGCGGAGAGCCGGGCAGGGACGAAGAACTCGGCGCGGCCGGGGTTGTACCGGGCGTCGAAGTCGTAGGGGCCGTCCGATGTCGCGATCTCGACGGGCGGCAGGGCGACAGGCCCGTCCCCGAGGTCGACCACCGAGACGGCGACCTCGGTCCCGTCGACCGCACGCTCGATGAGCGCGTCAGGGCCGTAGGCGAAGCAGGCCACCATCGCGCCCGGCAGCTGAGCCCGGTCCTCGACGAGGGTGACCCCCAGGGCAGAGCCACCGGCCGCCGGTTTGACGACGAGCGGCATCCCGAGGCGGCCGACCACGGCGTCGAGCACTCGGCGCGGACCGACCTCTCGGAACAGCGACTGGGGCAGTGCCACGTACGACGGCGTGGCGACCCCGGCGTGCTCGAGGACCGCCTTCGACACCGGCTTGTCTGACGCGAGGCGGGCCCCGGCGGCACTCGAGCCGACGAACGGCAGGCCGAGCACGCCCAGGAGGTCCTGGAGCGAGCCGTCCTCACCCTCGGCGCCGTGGACCACGGGCCACACGACGTCGGGATCGAGGGCCGCGAGCCGCTCGAGCAGGGCGCCGTCGAGGTCGAGGATCTCGACGCGTGCGCCGGCCGACCGCAGGGCACCGCCCACACGCCGTCCCGACCGGATCGAGACGTCACGCTCGTGGGTGAGCCCCCCGCTCACCACGGCGACGGTCAGCTCCTCGGGGTTTCCTGCACCTCCGGGCGCCGGTGCGGCGGCCGCGTCGTCCATCTCCTGCTCCTCGTCTCCGTGCGGTCCTTCGACCGTCGTCGCTGTGGGCTGTCGTGGGATGCCCGGGCCGGCCCGGGCGTTGGGTCAGCTGGCGTCGGCGCCCGGGACGTCGATCGTGCGCTCACCGGGGGTGGGGATGTCGTCCGCCGTCCCGAACATCTCGACGAGGTCGCTCTCCGCGCGGACCACGTCCGCGAGGCGACGGACTCCCTCCCGGATGCGTTCTGGCGTCGGGAAGCAGTAGGACAGTCGGATGTGGTCCTGGCCGGTGCCGTCCGCGAAGAACGCCGTACCGGAGGTGTAGGCGACCCGGTTGGTAACCGCGCGGGGCAGCATCGCCTTGGCGTCGAGTCCGCGGGGGAGGGTGAGCCACGTGTAGAAACCGCCGGTCGGGACGGTCCAGGACAGGTGCGGCAGGTGCTCTCCGAGCGCGCCGAGCATCGCGTCGCGCCGCTCGCGGTACATCTCGCGGAACGACTTGACCTGCCCGTACCAGTCGAACTCCTGGAGGTATCGCGTCACGATCATCTCGTTGATGACCGACGGCGAGAGGATCGCGGACTCCGCGGCGAGCACGAGCTTCTCGCGCACGGCGAGCGGGGCGTACGCCCATCCGACCCGCAGGCCGGGTGCGAACGTCTTGGAGAAGGAGCCGAGGTAGACGACGGCGTCCTCGTCGTAGGACTTGAGGGCGGGCAGCGGGTCGGAGTCGAAGCCGAGCAGCCCGTACGGGTCGTCCTCCATGATGAGGACGCCGTGTCGGCGCGCGATCTCGACGATGCGGGGGCGCCGCTCGAGGGTGAGCGTGACGCCGGCCGGGTTGTGGAAGTTCGGCACCGTGTAGAGGAGCTTGACGGTGCGGCCGGCGGCCTTGAGCTCGCCCAGGATCCGCTCGAGCTCCTCGGGGATCAGGCCGTCGTCGTCCATCGGCACGTGGACGACGTCGGCCTGGTAGCTCCGGAACACGCCGAGCGCGCCGACGTAGCTCGGCGCCTCGGCCACGATGACGTCGCCCGGGTCGATGAAGATCCCGGTGACGAGGTCGAGCGCCTGCTGCGACCCGGTGGTGACGACGACGTCGTCCGGGTGCGCGTGCATCGCGGAGTACCGCATGACCTCGACGATCTGCTCGCGCAGCTCCTCCTCGCCCTGCCCGCCGCCGTACTGCAGCGCACGGGTACCGGACTCGGCGACGATCCGGCCGATCATGTCGCCCAGGTTCCCCAGCGGGAGGTCGGCGATGTTCGGCATGCCCCCGGCGAGGGAGACCACCTCGGGCCGGTTCGCGACGGCGAAGAGCGACCGGACCTCGGACGCGCGCAGGTGGTGGGCGCGACCCGCGTAGCTCGAGCGCCACGGGTCGAGCCGGGTGCCGGCGGCCGCAGCAGCGGCGGCAGCCGCGCGCTGCTCCTGCTGCTCGACCTGGCCGTCCTGGCTGTCCGTGGTGCTCATCGCCTGCTCCTCGTGGCTCGGTGCGCTTGTGCGCGGAGGTGCCAGTGTGCCACCGCCTGCCCCGGCGGCCCGGGACGGCTCACGTGCGGGTGCTCGACGGGTCGGTCGGCGGGGGGCGACGGAGCAGCGGGACGGGAGCCGACGACGAAGGGCAGCCCTCAGCCGTACTCTCGACCACACGGGGGTCGATCTCGCCGACGACGAATAGCAACCCCGCTTGCACGAACCGCAATCTCGACGACGACGAACCGCAATCTCGACGAGGTCGGGGTCAGGGGGTGAGGGCGTCGTCGATCGTGGACAGCAGCGCCGGCTTGGTCTGCGCGCCGACGAGGACGCCCACGCCCTCGCCGGCCCGGCGCAGGTGGTAGGTCGGGATCGTGCGCACGCCCCAGCGTTCGGCGATCTCGGGGTGCTCGGCGGTGTCGACGGAGACGACGCGGACGCCCGGTCGCGCGCCGGCGACCTCCTCGAGGACCGGGGTCATCAGCCGGCACGGGCCGCACCACTCGGCCCAGAAGTCGACGACGACGAGGCCGTCCGACGCGAGGGCACTCTCCAGGCCCTCGGCGTCGACCGGGGTGACGTGCACGCGCTCAGCCGGCGACGGGCGTGGCCGAGCCGACGGCGCGGGCGGCCGGCTCCGCGTCCTCGACGGTGGCGGACTCGACCTCGGGAGCGCCCGGGGACACGGTCCCGTGGGCGAGGTCGCCGAGGTAGCGCTCGGCGTCGAGGGCAGCCGAGCAGCCGGTACCGGCGGCGGTGATCGCCTGGCGGTAGGTGTGGTCGACCGCGTCGCCGCACGCGAAGACGCCCGGCAGGTTGGTCGCCGTCGTCGGGTGGTCGACGACGATGTAGCCGTCGGTGTCGAGCCCGACCTGGCCGGCGACGACGCCCGTGCGGGGGAGGTGCCCGATGGCGACGAACATGCCGGTGACGGGGAGGTCACGCTCCTCGCCGCTCGTCGTGTCGCGCAGCGTGAGCGACTCGAGCCGCTGGTCACCGTTGATCTCGGCGACCTCGGAGTTCCAGGCCATCTGGATCTTCGGGTGGGCGAGCACGCGGTCTGCCATCACCTTCGAGGCGCGCAGCTCGTCGCGGCGGTGGATCATCGTCACCTTGTCGGCGAACTTCGTGAGGAAGAGTGCCTCGGTGGCCGCGGAGTCGCCGCCCCCGACGACGGCGATGTGCTGCTCCTTGAAGAAGAACCCGTCGCACGTGGCGCAGTAGGAGACGCCCCGACCGGAGAACGTCTCCTCCTTCTCGAGGCCGATGTGCTTGTAGGCGCTGCCGAGCGCGAGGATGACGGACCGCGCACGGTAGGTGCCGTCGTCGGTCGTGAGGACCTTGACGTCGCCCGTCAGGTCGGTCTCGACGACGTCCTCGTACAGGACCTCGGCGCCGAACCGCTCGGCCTGCTCCTGCATCTTCGTCATGAGGTCGGGCCCCATCACGCCCTCGGGGAAGCCGGGGAAGTTCTCCACCTCGGTGGTCGTCATGAGCGCGCCACCGGCGTCGATCTGGCCGGCGATGACGAGGGGGGCGAGGTCCGCGCGGGCGGCGTAGATCGCGGCCGTCCAGCCGGCGGGGCCGGAGCCCACCACCACGACGTCGTGGATCTTGTCGGCGGCGCTGGTCTCGGTCATGACTCTCCTCGGATGTGTCGTGTGCTCCTGCGCGGGGCAACAGCGGAGCCGCTCGCGATGTTCCCGCGCGCGGCCGCCGGTGGTGCTCGCCCCGCTACTGGACGGTGATCTCGGCGATCTCCGCCCGGTTGGCCCCGTCGGTCCCGGCGGTCGGGAGCTCGGTGATCCAGACGATGAGGTGGGCGGTCTGCGCGGGCGTGTCCCACGTGAACGTCGTCTCCCCGGCCTCGAGCGGTCCCTCGGCCAGCAGCGCGCCCTCCCCGGGGGTGGCGGGGTCGGAGACGCGGATCTCGACGTGACCGCCCTCGCCGTCGGCGAAGGTGTCGATCGTCAGGCCGCTGACCGCGCTGATGTCCTCGAGCCAGACGAGCAGCCCGGTGCCGGACTTCACCCCGTAGGTGGGGGACTGGTAGGACAGCGACCGCCAGTAGGTGTCGATGTCACCGTCCGCCGCCAGGGGTGCCGTGTCCGCGTTGTCCGTGCCGCCGCCCTCCGGGTCGACGAGCTCGGTGCGCGAGAGGACCGGGGCCGGCAGGTCGGAGTCGGCCCCGGCGGTCGGCGCCTCCGACGGGCTCTCCTCGACCGGGTCGGGTGTGACGACGGGCGGGGTCTCGCTCGGGAGCTCGACCGCGGAGGTGGGCGTCATCAGGGTCCGGGTCGCCCACCAGGCGCCGAGCACGACGACGACGAGGAAGAGCACGACGACCCACGGCATCGGGTCGATGGTCCCGCGGCCGACCTCGCGACCAGCCACCCGGTCGTCCATGAGCGAACCGTCGTCGCGCGCGTCGGCACCGTCGTCGGGCCGGTACGCGGCCGCCCCGCCCCGCGCGGATCGTCCGGAGCGGCCCGCGGCGGAGACGGGGACCTCGCGGGTCCGCTCGTCGACGGCAGGGAGCTCGTCGGAGCCGGACGTGCCGTAGGGGACGTCCAGCGGCTGCTCGCCCGCCTCGTCGTCCTCGAGGCGGCCGGGGTTCGAGAGCCGCTCCTGGATCGAGCTGCGCGCGCGGCCCACCGAGCGGCCGAACGAGGCGGAGGCACCGCCGATCCCGGCCGCAGCCGCTGCCGCGGCGGCGGAGGCCTTGGCCCCGATGGACGGTCCGGCGCCGGCAGCGCCCGGGCCGGCTGCGGTTCCCGCAGCCGCGGGGTGGCCGGACCCGCGGCCGGTGCCGGGCGCGTGCTCGTCCCCGTGGGTGGCGCCCGCACGCTGGACGGTGCCGGTCGTCGCGCCCGGGTGCTCCCCGGGTGGGGGAGGGGGCGCACCGGCCGCGCCGTGCGCGGACGCGGGACCCGCACCCGCTCCGGCAGCGCCGGCGCCTGCGCCGGCTGCACCAGCCGCCCCCGCACGTCGGTCGCGGCCGGCACGGCGCCCGTCGCCCTGCTCGGGGGCGCTCCCCGGTGCGTCGGGATCGGGCAGTGGCAGGTGGGCCGTGGCGACCCGTGCATGCCGGACCGGCGGACGTGCGCCGCCGACGACCCGCCGGGTGAGCGCGTCGAACCGTGCCGCGGTGGTGGTGGGGACGATGCCCTCGAGCGGGTCGGGCGCGCCGTCCTGCCCGGGTCGGCCGTGCGGCGCGGAGCCGTCGGGGGCCCCGGTCGCACCTGCGGCGGTGCCCGACGTGCCACCGGGCGGCGTGCCGTACGGGGTGGGGCCGCGGCGTCCACGCGACGTCCCGTCCGTGGGCCGGGACGTCGGGTCCTGCGAACGGTTCGACGGGTCCTGCGGACCGGCCGGTGCGCTGTGCGGGTCGCGCGGCGCACCGGCCCCCGAGGCAGATCCCTCGGTCGGACCGCCCGAGCGCCCGCCCTGGGCGCGGTCGTGGGAGTCGGTGGTGCCGGACCGGTTCTGAGCAGCGGCCGCACCGGCGGCGAGCGTTCCGGCCGCCGCCGCACCGAGACCGGCGGCACCGGCGGAGGCAGCAGAGCCCGCGGTGGAACCGGAGCCCGCAGCGGCGCCCGCAGGCGCGGAACCCGCGGACCCGTCGCTCGGCGGGATCGACGGCGGTCCCGGGCGGCGGCGCAGGCGGCCGCCGAGCGTCGAGGACGGGCGCTGCTCCGCGGGGGCGGAGGCAGGGGCCTCGGGCCGGTCGTCGTCGACGGCGGAGATCTCCTCGGTGGAGGCGTCCGCGGGCGGAGGCGGAGGGGGCGCGGGTGTCGCCCCAGGGCCGGAGGCCGAGCCGGACGTTCCGCCCGCGGCACCGGTCGCGGCAGCACCCGCAGCGCCGGCAGCACCCATACCTGCAGCGCCCGCACCAGCGCCCGCGGCGGACGCGCGCGAGCTGCGCTCCGGCGTCGTCCCCCCGGCGGGCGGAGGCGGCGGGGGAGCAGCGCCCGCGCCGGCGGACGAAGTCGCGGACGAGCGGCGCACGGACCGCGGTGGCGGGTCGATGTCGCCCCACGGGGCGAGGGTGTGGAAGAGGTCGCCGGCGCTCGACGGACCAGCGCCCTCGTCGAAGGTGCGCACGCACAGGTCGTCGAGGTCGGGCGGGACCCGGTCGACGAGCGTGGCCGGCGGGGGCGGGGCCGAGCCGTCGTCGGTGCCGACGGGACGTCCGGTGAGCGCGAGGTAGAGGAGCCCGACGAGGTCCCCGGCATCCTTCCGGGAGGCGCGGGCCGGGGTGAGGACGAGGTTCTCGCCGAGCGCGTTCGCGACACCGGTTCCGGTGACCATCACCTCGCCGTCGTCGGTCACGCGGACCGACCGCGCGTCGAGGGCGAGGTGCCGGACGCCGTGGCGACGCGCGGAGTCGAGGGCGGCGGCGGCCTCGCCCACGATGGCGCGCGCCTGCTCGGGCGGCACCGGTCCGTGGCTCGCGTAGTCCGCGAGCGTGGTACCCCGGGCGGGCTCGCCGACGACGAACGCCCGCCCCTCGCTCGTGGCCACCTCGTAGATCCGTCGCAGGCGCTCGTCCTCGACCAGCGAGGCGCGGCGCGCGGCGTCGAGCACCTCCTCGGTGGCCGGCTGCGCCGGGTCGAGGAGCAGGACCTCGACGGGCCGGTCGAGCACGGTGTCCTGCGCCGCGTACCGGGTGGCGCCGGGCGAGGCGGGCTCGAGGGCGTGACCGAGCGCGTACCGCCCCGCGAGCAGCGGGCCGGGTGCGGTGCCCTGGTTCGTGTCCAGGTCTCCCCCTCGATCGTGGCGGGCGGTGCGCCGGTGCGTGGTCCTGCGCGAGTCTAGTTGCCGGAGGTCCAGCCTTCCGGTCGCCTCACCGGCTCGGTGGGTCGGAGCGCCTCGACGGCGGCTCGTCAGGCCCCCGCTCCGGCTCGGGATCGGCGGGTGGTGGGGGTGGCGGCGTCGGGCTCCCGGGTCCTCCCGCGTGGCCGCCCGACCCGGCTCCGCCGTGCCCACGCCCGCTGCCGTCGCCGTCGGTGGGACGCGCGCGGCGTGCGCGGCGCGGGTCGTGGGGCGTTCGTCCCTGCGAGTGCTCACCCGCGGGACGGACCGGGCGGACGACGGTCTCGTCCGGCGCGCCGTCGAGCGCGTCGAGGTGCGTGAGCGGGTCCAGCTCGGCCTCGGTCGGCGAGGGAGGTACGTGGCGCCCCGGCCGCTCACGCCGGTCCGCGCGCTCGCGTCGGGGCATCGTCGGGGACGCGCCGGTGGCGGCGCTCGTCGCCGCGGGCGCGGACGGAGTAGGTCGGGAGGACATCTCGTCCGGGCGGGTGCGCGGCCGGTCGGTCGGCGACGAGGTGCCCGACGACGACGATCCGCCCACCGGTGCGCCGGCGCCCGGTACGGCATCTCGAGGTGCGGCGGACCCGTACCCCGTTCCCGGTGCGACCGCGCCGGGTGTGCCGGTCCCTGGTCCGCCGACGTCGGGCGCGCCGGCTCCCGGGGTCTCGGGGCCCTGATCGGCAGCCTCGGGGCGACGACGCCGCCCCGGGTTCCAGACCGGCTCCCACGCGGACTCGATGTGCGGGGCCCAGGGCAGGTCGCGGGAGGCGTCGACCGCGTCGTCGGCCTGGCGGGAGGCGTCGGCGGCGGACCGTGCCCACAGCGGCCGCTCGTCGTCGGAGCGGGGGTCCGGGCCCCACGTCGACCCTGAGCCGGTCCCGGCACCGCGCATCCGGTGGTCGAGGACGTCGGCCTCGGCCGCGCCCGCGCCAGGACCGCCGGCACCAGGCGCTCCCGGGCCGGACACACCCGCGCCGGGCTCACCAGCACCGGTCCCGCCCGCAGGTCCGCCCGCACGGCCGCCCCGCAGCCCGGGGTTGAGCACCGCCGCGACCCACATGACGCCCGTGCGCAGGGGCCCGGGCAGGCGGCGGGCGATCCCCGCCACCATGTTCCCCAGCGGCCGCGCGACGACCTCGAGCTCGTCGACGTGCAGGGTGCGCAGCGCCACGAAGTAGCCGAGCACCATGAGGACGCCGACGAGCACGACCCGCAGGAACGCGCCGGGCAGGTCGAGGTCGGCCTCGTCGGTGCCGAGGAGGGTGAGCAGGCCCCAGCCGAGCAGCACCGGCCCGGCCGCGGCGATCGTGATCCGCACGTGGGCGCGGACCACGCGGCCTCCGTCGGTGTGGCCGAGCCGGGGCCGCAGGCCGAGGAACGACAGCGCGGCGCCGAACACGTTGGAGACGGCCATCGCCACGCAGGCGCCGACGAGCACCCAGCGCGGGGGCAGCAGCAGGGAGGCGAACGCGCCCACGACCACGACGGCGGTGAGCGGCAGCTGGAGGAAGAACAGCCGGCGCGCGTCCTCGAACGCGTAGTACACGCGCTGGATCACGGTGAACGCGCCCACGCCCACGAGGCCGAGCAGCATGGCCACGAGCACCATCGCGATCGACTCGACCTCGGCGAAAGCGGCCGCGGGCGTGATGACCCGGACGAGCGGCAGCGCGAGCACCATGAGGCCGCCCGAGCAGAACACGGTGAACAGGCCGACCACCCGCAGGCCGAGCGAGAGGTCGGCGCGCACGGCGCCCAGGTCCTGGTGCGCCGCAGACGTCGACATCCGGGTGAACAGCGCGGTGATGAGGGAGACGACGACCAGCGAGGTGGGAAGCGAGTAGAGGAAGTAGGAGTTCGTGTAGGCGGCGTTGCCGGCCACGTCGATCGCGTAGTCGCCCGCCGCCGACGCCGCGGCCGCCACGTTGGAGATCGCGAGCGTGGCGAGCTGCCCGACGAGGAGGGCGGCGAACACCCACATGGCCGTCGAGGTGGCGGAGCCGAGCCCGCGGCCGCGGAACCCGAACCGCGGCCGCAGCCTGACGCCCGCGCTCCGCAGCGGCCACAGGAGCACGAGTGCCTGGGCGGCCACGCCGGCGGTCGCCACGCCCGCGAGCAGGATCGTCCGGTCCTGCGTCCATGCCTGGGCACCCTCGGCGGTGAGGTCGGCGACCGACCCGTGCAGGCCGAGGAACACCACGAGCCCGATGATCGCGACGACGTTGTTGAGGACCGGCGCCCACGTGTACGGGCCGAAGATCCCGCGCGCGTTGAGCACCTGCCCCAGCAGCGTGTACATCCCGTAGAAGAACAGCTGGGGGATGCACCAGTACGCGAACGTCACCGAGAGCGAGTACCAGGGGTCCTCCATGCCGAACGCGAACAGCCGCACGAGCAGCGGCGCCGCGAGCGTGAGCACCACGGTGAGCCCGGCGAGCCCCAGCGTGATCGCGGTGAGCAGCCGGGAGACGTAGTCGTCGCCGCCGTCCTCGTCCTTGGTCATCGCCCGGACGATCTGGGGCACGAGGACCGCGTTGAGCACGCCACCGGCCACGAGGAGGTAGATGAGGTTCGGCAGGCGGTTGGCCACGTCGAATGCGTTGGACGCACCCGTGTTCGCCCCGAGGACCGCGACGAGCAGCACCGGGCCCTTGACGAGCCCGAGCACGCGGGAGACGAGCGTGCCGGCGAACATCGTCACCGACGACCCCGCGAGTCCTCGCCTCCCGTTCATCGCCCGGTCCTCCCGCTCCCGTGGTCCTCGTCGTCGGGCACGTCCGCGTTCTCGCCCGTGCTCCCGTCCGCGTCGGTCCCGACGCGGGGGACATCGTCCGTGACGGCCGGCTGTTCCCCGGTGACGTGCACCGTCGGCGCGCCGGGGTCCCCGGCGATGACGGGGGTGGCGTCCCCGGTCGGGACACGGACACCTCGGCGGATGCGCCGCACGAGCCCGACGACGACGAGCAGCGCGAGCACGAGCCCCGCGATCCGCACGCCGGTGCCCTCCCAGCCCGCGCGGACCCGCACGACGATCGTCGCGGCGTCGCCGATCTGGTCCCCGTCGGGGGTGACGAGCCTGACCTGGACCGGCAGGTCGCCGGACCCGATCGCGGAGACCGGCACGAGGGCGGTCTCCTGACCGCCGGCGGGGACGACGATCTCGACGCCCTCGGGCGCCTCGAGCCGCGGGTCGTCGGGGTCGACGACGACGGTCACCCGCGCGTCGGTCTCGCCGTCGTTGACCACCCGCACCGGCAGGTCGGCGGTCGACGCGATGAGGTTGATGGGGGAGGTGGGGGTCGCGCGGACGGCGTGGGTGGCCGTGGTCAGCGTGTCGAACCAGCCGCCGACCAGCGTCTCCCGGCTCGTCGGGTCGTCGCGCCACCCGGCCGAGACGGCGGTGCGCACGGCGAGCGCGGCGCTCGCGGTCACGGGGTGGGGCGGGTCCGTCATCGTGGCGACCGCGGCGGCCAGACGCTCGGTCGCCTCCGCGCGCTCGAGCTCGGCGCTTCCCAGCTCGCCCGCCCCGACCACCCGGTCGGGGAGCGAGAGCGGGTCGGTCGACGCGGCGGGGGCCAGCCGGAGCTCGGCGAGGGAGGTGAGCTCGACCCACGGCGCGTCCGCGAGCGCGTGCGCGACGTCCCCGACCGCCGCCGCCTCGGGAGCGGTGGTGCGGTCGTAGGCCAGGAGGAGCGGGCGCGGGTCGCTGGGCCGCTCGCGGAACACGACGGCGAGGTCGGCGAGGAGGAGCTGGCGGGCCTGGACGTCGGACAGGGAGGTCTCGTCGCCGGTGGACCAGGGCAGCACGGTGCCCTCGAGCAGAGCGCTCGCCCGCTCCTCGGTGACGAGCGCCGGCGCGGGGAGGGCGCGGGCGCCGCCGAGCTCGACGTCCGCCCGGCCGGACACGGTGTACGTGAGGTCCGACGCGGGCGTGAGGACGGGGCCGGGCAGCACGGTGACGCCCGCCGAGGCGTCGTGGGCGAGCTCGACGGTCTCCGTGTCGACCTCCTCGGTCGCGGGCCACGCGAGGGAGGGCACCACGTGGCCGGTGAGGACCCCGATGCGGTCGACCCCGTCGCTCGTCAGTCGCTGGGCGAGGTCGGGCCGGTCGAGGTGCGCGAGCGCGGCGAGGTCCGCGTCGCCGGCGGGCAGCGCGAGCAGGCGGTCGTCCTCGGCGAGCTCTGGCAGCGCGGTGCCGGCGGCGGTGCCCGTGCCGTCGAGGAGCACGGGGTCCAGCGCCAGGGTGGCCCCGGTGCCCGCGATCGCGTCCGCGAGGGCGAGCACGCCCCGTCCGGCGGGGGGTGCGTCGGTGTCGGTCGTGGTCCCGGTGCCGGCGGCGTCGCTCGGCGACTCCGCGGGTGGCACCTCGTTCGACGACGGCGCCTCGCCCGAGGGCGACTCCGCCGACGCCGACTCGTCGTCGTCCGGCGGGGGCGTCGCCGGAGCAGTGTCGCTCGCCGCGGGATCGGGACCGAGCCCGGGCACGAGGGAGTCGCCGCCGACGGTTCCCGACGTCGCCGGGACGAGGAGCCCCACGGGCAGCGGCTCGAGCGACCCGGCCGGAGCACCCCAGACGACGGCGGTGCGCAGGACCTCGACGACCTCGCCGGCGTCCGTGAGGACCACCTCGAGCCCGCGGGGACCCCACTCGTGGACGCCCTCGACCAGGCCGAGGTCGTCGGCGGGGACCTCGAGCTCGACCGTGCGGCTCTCGCCGGCGGCCAGCGGCTCGTCGAGCTCGACGGTCTCGACAGCCGGGTGGCCCGACGGGTCC
Source organism: Georgenia sp. G2120 (assembly GCF_055326485.1). Taxonomy (NCBI): domain Bacteria; kingdom Bacillati; phylum Actinomycetota; class Actinomycetes; order Allobogoriellales; family Allobogoriellaceae; genus Georgenia; species Georgenia sp. G2120. Next base: position 75,840 of record NZ_JBUZNL010000004.1, read on the forward strand.
TCGCCCGACTGCCAGGCCGCGAGCACGGACCGGGAGATGGGGATCGACCGGTCGAGGGCGAGCGTGAGCACGCCGTCGTCGACGTCGGAGGTGGGGGTGAGCGTGACGGTGACGGTGAGGTCCTCGCCGGGGTCGAGCGCGGCGGGCGAGACGTCGTCGAGACCGAGCGGCGGGGCGGGGTCCGCCGGGTCGCCGGGAGCGGTCCGGGCGGTCCTGGCGTTCCGTGGATCGTCCGCCGCGGCGCCCGCGTGCCGTCCGGAGTCGGCGGACCCGGGGGCACCTGCCGACCGGGCGGCGTCCGCCGCGACGGGTGCCGTGAGCGCGAGGGAGCACAGGAGGGTCGCCGCGAGCGCCGCGACGAGGGCTGCCCCCGCGGCCCGGCCCCGCGGGGCGTCCAGGGTCATGCCCGGCCGGCCAGCACGTCCCGCGCCGTGGCGACCACGCGCCGCTCGTTGGGGTAGGCCAGGCGGGCCGAGACCTTGTCCAGCCGCACCCACGCCACCTGCTCCGCCTCCTGGTCCGGGTCGTTCTCGATGGTCAGCGTGCCGCCGGTGGCCTCGAGGAGGTAGTGGTGCACCACCTTGTGGACGCGGCGGTCGGTGCCGGCGAACCAGTAGTCGATCGTCCCCAGGTGCCGCAGGACCCGGCCGTCGATGCCGGTCTCCTCGGCGATCTCCCGGACCGCGGCCTGCTCGGCGGTCTCGACGCCCTCGAGGTGCCCCTTGGGCAGGCACCACTCGAGGCGGCCGCCCCGGTTGCGACGGGCGATGACGGCGACGTACGCGACGCCGTCGGCGACCTTGACGATGATCCCCCCGGCCGAGGTCTCGTCGACCACGGGCAGGCGGGAGGAGCGGGAGCCCGGGGTCCGCACCCGCAACGGGCGGGGGGCCCGAGGCTGGGGTATCGGAGCGGCAGGCATACCGTCCACTGTAAGAGACTCCCGCGCCGGTCAGAAGGAGGGCGGGCCGGTCGGCAGGGGCGGGAACGGTCGGGAGGCGGTGCCCCGGTCGGCGGGAGGGCGGCCCGGGTGACCAGGACCGCTGCGGCCCGAGGTGGCGGCCGTGGCACCCTTGGTCGGTGCCGGACGACCTCCCTGACGACCTCGCCCTCCAGGTGCGCGCCATGAAGGTGCTCGCCGACCTGCCGCGACCCGTGCTCGACCTCGCCGCGCGGTTCGTCGACGCGGGCGAGGAGATCGCGCTCGTCGGCGGCCCGGTCCGGGACGCGTTCCTCGAGGTGCCGCCGAAGGACATCGACCTCACCACGTCCGCGACCCCCGAGGTCACCGAGTCCCTCCTGCGCGCCTGGGGCGCCCGCACGTGGGACATGGGGCGCGAGTTCGGCACGATCGGCGGCGCGCGGGACGGCCTCGAGGTCGAGGTCACCACCTACCGCACGGACGAGTACGAGGTGGGGTCGCGCAAGCCCGTCGTCGCGTTCGGGGACACCCTCGAGGGGGACCTGTCCCGCCGCGACTTCACCGTCAACGCCATGGCGGTGCGGCTGCCCGACCTCGCGCTCGTCGACCCGCACGACGGCCTGGGCGACCTCGCCCGCGGCCTCCTGCGCACGCCCGTCACGGCCGAGCAGTCCTTCGACGACGACCCGCTGCGGATCATGCGTGCCGCCCGGTTCGTCTCGCAGCTGGGCTTCGAGGTGGCCGACGACGTGCGCGCGGCGATGACGGCGATGGCCGCCCGCCTCGAGATCGTCTCCGCGGAGCGGGTGCGCGCCGAGCTCGAGCGCCTCCTGGTCGGCGGCCACCCGCGGTCCGGGCTCCGCCTGCTCGTCGACACCGGCGTGGCCGAGGTCGTCCTGCCCGAGCTCGCCCTCCTGCGCGAGACCGTCGACGAGCACGGCCGCCACAAGGACGTCTACGAGCACACCCTCACCGTCCTCGACCAGGCGATCGCGCTCGAGACCGGGCCGGAGGGCCCCGTCCCGGGTCCGGACCTCGTCCTGCGCCTCGCGGCGGTCATGCACGACGTCGGAAAACCCGCCACCCGCCGCTTCGAGCCCGGCGGGGGCGTCAGCTTCCACCACCACGAGCTCGTCGGCGCCAAGCTGACGTCGAAGCGGATGCGCGCGCTGACCTTCGACAAGCAGACGACGAAGGACGTCTCCCGGCTCGTCGAGCTCCACCTGCGGTTCCACGGCTACGGCGACGGGGCGTGGACGGACTCGGCCGTGCGCCGGTACGTCACCGACGCCGGCCCGCTCCTCCAGCGCCTCCACCGCCTCACCCGCGCCGACTCCACGACGCGCAACCGCCGCAAGGCCGCCCGCCTCTCGGCGGCCTACGACGACCTCGAGCGGCGGATCGAGGTGCTCGCCGAGGAGGAGGAGCTCGCCGCGATCCGGCCCGACCTCGACGGCTCGCGGATCATGGAGATCCTCGGGATCACGCCGGGCCCGCTCGTGGGCCGCGCCTACCAGCACCTCCTCGCGCTGCGGATGGATCAGGGGCCGATGGCGACCGAGGACGCCGAGGCCGCGCTCCTGGCCTGGTGGCGCGAGCAGCCCGAGTCCGAGGGCTCGCCGCAGGGCTGAGCACGGGGTGTCGCCGTCGGGCGTGCGTGTGCGGCGGCGACCGCCCGCCCCGTGCCGACCTCGGGCGTCGCCGCGGGTGAAACCGGACAAACGGCAGCGGGACGCCCGGAACCGGTCCCGGAGGAGGACGATGGGGGCATGGCGGACCCCGCATCCCCCGACCCCCTTCTCGCTACCGATCGACCCGAGGGTGCTGCGCGTCCCGGGATCACCGCGCCGCCCGGAACCGCCGCTCGCCCCGCGATCACGGACCCGTCCGTCCGTGAGCCGGCCGAGATCGCCGACCTCCTCGGCGTCGACCTCGAGACCGGCCTGAGCGACGCCGAGGCGGCCTCCCGCCTCGAGGCCGAGGGGCCGAACGAGCTGCGCGGCACACCGCCCACGCCCTGGTGGCGCACGCTGCTCGCCCAGCTGCAGGACCCGCTCATCTACCTCCTGCTCGTGGCGATCGGGATCTCGCTGGTCGCGTGGATCGCGGACGGTGCCTCGGGCGCGCCGGTCGACGCGATCGTCATCGCGGCCGTGGTCGTCCTCAACGCGGTCATCGGCTACAGCCAGGAGGCGCGGGCGGCCGAAGCCGTGGCCGCGCTCGGCCGCATGACCGCCGCGACCTCGACCGTGCTGCGCGAGGGGCGCCTCGTCGACGTCCCCTCCGCCGAGCTCGTCCGCGGGGACGTCCTGGTCCTCGCCGAGGGCGACCAGGTCGGCGCGGACGCCCGGGTGCTGACGGCCACCGCGCTGCGCATCCAGGAGGCCTCGCTCACCGGGGAGTCCGAGGCGGTCGAGAAGTCCGCGGCGGCGCTCGCGGAGCCCGGCCAGATCGGCGACCGCACGTCGATGGTCCACAAGGGCACCGCCGTGGCGCAGGGGGTGGGCCGCGCGGTCGTCACCGCCACCGGCATGGGCACCGAGATGGGCGCCATCGCGGACATGCTCGACCGCACCGAGTCCGAGCCGACCCCGCTCGAGCAGGAGATCGCGGGCGTCTCGCGGACGCTGGGGATCATCGTCGTCGTCATCGCGGTCGTCGTCATGGCGGCGATGCTCCTCGTCAACGGGATCGAGACCTCCGACGACCTCGTCGGCACCCTGCTCCTCGGCGTCTCCCTCGCCGTCGCCGCGGTCCCGGAGGGGCTGCCCGCGATCCTCTCCCTCGTCCTCGCCATCGGCGTGCAGCGGATGGCGTCCCGGAAGGCGGTCGTCAAGGAGCTGCACTCGGTCGAGACCCTCGGCTCCGCGACCGTCATCTGCTCCGACAAGACGGGCACCCTGACGAAGAACGAGATGACGATCGAGCAGGTCGTCACCGCCTCGGGGACGATCGAGATCACCGGGGTCGGCTACCGGCCCGAGGGCGAGGCCGTCCTCGACGTCGCCTCCACCGCGGCCGAGCACGAGGCGCGGCTCCTGCTCAGCGCCGGCTCGCTCGCGAACAACGCCCAGCTCGCCGAGACCGGCGGCGAGTGGCAGATCCAGGGCGACCCCACCGAGGCCGCGTTCCTCGTGGCCGCGCGCAAGTTCCCCGGCGTGACCGACGAGGCGAGCCGGTTCACCCGCGCCGCCGAGGTCCCGTTCACCTCCGAGCGGAAGAAGATGTCCGCCCTCGAGGTCGACGAGGACGGCCGGCGCGTCCTCATGAGCAAGGGCGGACCCGACGTCCTGCTCGCCGACTGCACGCACGTCCAGGTCGGGGACCAGGTCCTCCTCCTCGACGAGAAGAGACGGGCCGACGCGCTCGCCGACGTCGAGTCCCTCTCCGCGCAGGCCCTGCGCACCCTCGGCGTGGCCTACCGGGCCGAGGGTGCGGACCTGGCCGACGGCACGGACGCGATCGACGACGACGCCGAGCACGACCTCGTCTACCTCGGCGTCGTCGGCATCATCGACCCACCCCGTCCCGAGGCCGCCGTCGCGGTGCGGGAGGCCCACCGCGCCGGCGTCCGGGTCACGATGATCACCGGCGACCACCCCGCCACCGCGAGCCGCATCGCCGCCGACCTCGGGATCGCCGAGCCGGGCGCGGAGGCGGTCACCGGAGCCGAGCTCGCGCGGATGGACGACGAGGCGCTCGGTGCGATCGTCGAGGAGACCCGCGTGTTCGCCCGGGTCGCGCCCGAGCACAAGCTGCGCATCGTCGACGCCCTCCAGGCGCGCGGGCACGTGGTCTCGATGACCGGCGACGGCGTCAACGACGCCCCGGCGCTGAAGTCGGCGGACATCGGGGTCGCCATGGGGATCACCGGGACGGAGGTGACGAAGGAGGCGTCGACGATGATCCTCGCCGACGACAACTTCGCCACGATCGTCGCCGCGATCCGTCAGGGCCGCGTCATCTTCGACAACATCCGCAAGTTCCTGCGGTTCCTGCTCTCGTCCAACCTCGGCGAGGTCCTCACCGTGTTCCTCGGGGTGGTCCTCGCCGGCGTCATCGGCCTCACCGACGACTCCGGCGGGACCGTGGTGCCGCTCCTGGCCACCCAGATCCTGTGGATCAACCTCGTCACCGACTCCGCCCCGGCGCTCGCCCTGGGCATGGACCCCGAGATCGACGACCCGATGGCGCGCCCCCCGCGCCGGCCCGACGACCGCATCCTCGACCGCGGGATGTGGGCGGGGATCCTCTTCGTCGGCGCCGTCATGGCCGTGGTCATGCTGACGACGATCGACATGTTCCTGCCCGGCGGGCTCATCGAGGGCTCCGACAGCGTCGAGGTCGCCCGGACGGCCGGGTTCACCACGCTCGTGCTCGCCCAGCTGTTCAACGCGCTGAACTCGCGCTCGGCGACGAGCTCGGCGTTCCACCGGATGTTCGTCAACCCGTGGCTGTGGGGCTCGATCGTCCTCGTGGTCGTCCTCCAGGTCCTCGTCGTCGAGGTCCCGTTCCTCCAGACGGCGTTCGGCACCGCGTCGATGGACCTTGCCCACTGGGCGGCCTGCACCGGGATGGCGGCGCTCGTGCTCGTCGCGGTCGAGCTGCGGAAGGTGGTGCTGCGGGCCGGCCGGCCGGGCGCCGGCTCGGCCGGCTAGCGCTCGATCTCGCCGCGGATGAACGCCTCGACGTCGGCCCGGGCGGCTGTGTCCTCCCGCTGCTCGGGCGGCGACTTCATGAGGTAGGCGCTCGCCGCCAGCAGCGGGCCGCCGATCCCGCGGTCGAGGCCGAGCTTCGCCAGCCGGAGCGCGTCGATGACGATGCCGGCCGAGTTCGGCGAGTCCCACACCTCGAGCTTGTACTCCAGGGACATCGGGGCGTCCCCGAACCCGCGGCCCTCGAGCCGGACGTACGCCCACTTGCGGTCGTCGAGCCAGGCCACGTGGTCCGAGGGGCCGATGTGGATGTCCCGCGCCGGCAGGTGACCGGCGATGTTCGACGTCACCGCCCGGGTCTTCGAGAGGCGCTTGGACTCGAGCCGCTCGCGCTCGAGCATGTTGCGGAAGTCCATGTTCCCGCCCACGTTGAGCTGGAACGTGCGGTCGAGCCGGATCCCCCGCTCCTCGAGCAGCCGGGCGAGCACCCGGTGCGTGATCGTGGCGCCCACCTGGGACTTCACGTCGTCGCCGACGATCGGCAGGCCGGCGTCCGTGAACTTCTGCGCCCACTCGGGGTCCGAGGCGAGGAAGACGGGCAGGGCGTTGACGAGCGCGCAGCCGGCGTCGATCGCGGCCTGCGCATAGTGCCGGGCCGCCTCCTCCGAGCCGACGGGCAGGTAGCAGACGACGACCTCGGCGCCGGCCCTGCGGAGCTCGGCGGCGACGTCGACGGCCGCGGCGTCGGACTCCTTGATCGTCTCCCGGTAGTACCGCCCCAGTCCGTCGAGGGTGGGGCCGCGCAGGACCTCGACCCCCGTCGGCGGGACGTCGGCGAGGCGGAGGGTGTTGTTCTCGGACGCACCGATCGCCTCGGCGAGGTCGGCGCCGACCTTGCGGGAGTCGACGTCGAAGGCCGCGACGATCTCGACGTCCCGGACGTGGATGCCGCCGAGCTCGACGTGCATGAGGCCGGGCACCGTGCCGCGGGGATCGGCGTCTGCGTAGTACCGCACGCCCTGGACGAGGGAGGAGGCGCAGTTGCCCACCCCGACGACTGCCACCTTGACCACGACGGGACCTCCACCCCTGTTGCCTCCGACGACGGTAACCGGGCCCCGGCGCCGCGATCGACCGCATTCCGGCCGATCGGGTGTGGCGCCGCGCACGGCGCGGCCGGGCGCCCCGTGGCACGCGGGTGGCGGGTGAGGACCCGCGCGATCGTCGTCGTCGGCCCGTGTGATCGCGCACAGCCTCGCGCGCGGGGACGGGGACGAGCTCCATACTGTTGAGCTCACGTCACGACGAAAGGTTGGCGCGGATGTCGAAGGACACCACGGGCACCGCACGCCGGGCCCCCGAGGACAAGGGTCGCGTGCCGGTGTGGCGACGCATCCTGTTCTGGCTGGTCGGCCTCTTCATCGCCGGGCTCGCCGGTGCCGCCGGCCTGTTCGTCGCCGCCTACGCCTCGATCGACGTCCCCGCCCCGGACGACTTCGCCCTCGCGGAGGGCACGACCGTCTACTACGCCGACGGCGAGACCGTCATGGGCCGCTTCGCCGAGTACGACCGCAGCTCGGTCTCCCTCGACGACGTCCCGGACCACGTGACCGAGGCGATCATCGCGTCCGAGGACCGCCGGTTCTACGAGAACCCCGGAGTCGACTGGCGCGGCATCGCGCGCGCCCTGTGGAACAACATCCAGGGCGAGGCGCGGCAAGGTGGCTCCTCCCTCACGCAGCAGTACGTCGAGCGCTACTACACGGGGACCACGACGTCCTACATCGGCAAGTTCGAGGAGACGATCCTCGCCCTGCGGATCGACCAGGAGCAGTCCAAGGACGAGATCCTGCAGAACTACATGAACACCATCTACTTCGGCCGCGGCACGTACGGCGTGCAGGAGGCCTCGATGGCGTACTTCGGGCACGGCGCCTCGGAGATGACGATCAGCGAGTCGGCGATGCTCGCCGGGATCATCCCCAGCCCGTCCGCGTGGGACCCGGCGAACGACCCGGAGCGGGCCGAGCAGCGGTTCGAGCGCGTCCTCGACCTCATGCTCGAGGACGGGTGGATCACCGCCGAGGAGCACGCGGCCGCCGAGTTCCCCGAGGTCGTCGAGCCCGAGGCGAACGAGACCTACGCCGGACCCAACGGGTACCTCCTCGCGATGGTGCGCGACGAGCTCGTGGCCCAGGGCGACCTCACCCTCGACGAGATCGACACCGGTGGCTACGACATCGTCACCACCATCGACCAGCGCAGCCAGCAGGCCGCGATCGACGCCGTGGGGAACCTCCCGGAGGACCGGCCCGAGAACAACCACGTGGGACTCGTGTCGATGCGCCCGGAGTCCGGCGCGATCGTCGCCCTCTACGGCGGTCCGGACTTCGTCACCGACGCGCGGAACTCGGCCACGCAGGACCGCGCCCAGGCCGGCTCGACGGCGAAACCCTTCACCCTCGTGGCCGCGATCGAGGCCGGCGTGTCCATGGACGAGCGGTTCCCGTCCTACTCGCCGATGGAGGTCGAGGGCTACGACGTCCCGGTCAACAACTACGACTGGCACGACCGCGGCTACATCACCCTGCGCGAGGCGACCGCGCAGTCCGTCAACACGACCTACGCACTCGTCAACCAGCAGGTCGGACCGGAGACCATGGTCGACGTGGCGACCCGCGCCGGCTGGTCGGAGGAGACGCCCGGCCTCGTGCCGACCGTGTCCAACGTGCTGGGCCCCGCGTCCCCGACGACGCTCGACTCCGCCCGCGCCTACAACACGTTCGCCGCGCGCGGCGTGCGGCACGAGCCGTACATCGTCGAGGAGGTCCTCGACCGGGACGACAACCGGATCTACACCGGCGGCGACGAGGGCGTGCGCGCCTTCGAGGAGGCCGTCATCGACGAGGCCACCTACGCGATGGAGTCCGTCCTCGAGCCCGGCGGCACCGGCGCGACGGCCGGCGAGATCGGGCGGCCCGCGGCCGGCAAGACCGGATCGTCCAACGCCTACCGGTCGGCGTGGTTCGCCGGCTGGGTCCCCCAGCTGACGACCGTGGTGAGCATGTACCAGGTCGGCGAGGACGGCACCGAGGAGGAGCTGACCGGCTTCGGCGGCGTCGACCTCGTGGCCGGCGGGACCTTCCCCGCCCAGATCTGGCGCGACTACATGATGGTGGCCACCGAGGGCATGCCCGTCGTCGACCTGCCCGAGCGGCCCGACCCGGACGACCTGCCCGGTTCGCAGGGATGGAGCAACCAGACGCCGACGCAGGCGCCCGCCCCGACGGAGGTCCCCACCACGGAGGAGGAGACCACCACCGAGGAGGAGTCGACGACCGAGGAGGAGACCACCACCGAGGAGGAGACCACCGAGGAGGAGACCACCGAGGAGCCGACGACGGAGGAGCCCACCACCGAGGAGCCGACGACCGAGCCGCCGCCGGAGCCGACGCCCGAGCCGACACCCGAGCCGACGACGCCGCCCTCGACCCCGCCCGGCAACGGCGGCGGGAACGGCGGCGGCAACGGTGGCGGTAACGGCGGCGGCGGGAACGGCAACGGACGCGACCCAGGCGCGGGCGGCGGCGGCTGAGGACGCCGGACGCGGGGTGACCCGCGTGCCCGGGGTGAGTGCCGCCGTCGGGCGGTGATGCTCCCGGGGTGAGTGCCGCCGTCGGAGGTGACGGGCGGCACCAGACCTGCCTCTCCACGGGGTGCCCGGAGCGGGTACCGTTGACGGTCGGCCCCGGTACGTACCGGGGACACGCATGACCCTCCTGTCACGGAGAGACCGTGACCGCCCAGTCCGAAGGAGGTGGGGATACCCATGCGGCAGTACGAACTGATGATCATCCTCGAGCCGGAGGTCGACGAGCGCACCGTCGCCCCGTCGCTCGACAAGCTGCTGTCGGTCGTCACGACCGGTGGTGGCACCGTGGACACGATCGACATCTGGGGCAAGCGCCGGCTCGCCTACGAGATCGACAAGCGCACCGAGGGCATCTACGCGGTCGTCGACATGACGACCACGCCCGAGGTCGCCAAGGAGCTCGACCGCCAGCTCGGCCTCAACGAGGCCGTCCTGCGCACGAAGCTCCTGCGCCCCGACGCCAACTGATCCGACCGACAGCCCCCGTACCGACAGCCACCGTCAGGAGCTCTCATGGCAGGCGACACCATCATCACCGTGGTCGGCAACCTCACCGCCGACCCCGAGCTGCGGTTCACCCCGTCGGGGGCTGCGGTCGCGAACTTCACCGTCGCGTCGACCCCCCGCACGTTCGACCGCCAGTCGAACGAGTGGAAGGACGGCGACACGCTGTTCATGCGCTGCTCCGTCTGGCGTGACGCCGCGGAGAACGTGGCGGAGTCGCTGACCAAGGGCATGCGCGTCATGGTCCAGGGCCGGCTCACGCAGCGGTCCTACGAGACCCAGCAGGGCGAGAAGCGGACGGTCGTCGAGATGCAGGCCGACGAGGTCGCACCCTCGCTGCGGTACGCGACCGCAAAGGTCACCCGCACGCAGCGCGGTGGCGGCGGAGGCGGCTTCGGCGGCAACCAGGGCGGCGGCTTCGGTGGCGGCGGCAACCAGGGGGGCGGCGGCTACGGCGGCGGCAACCAGGGCGGCGGCGGCTACGGCGGCGGCAACCAGGGCGGCCAGGGCGGTGGCTACAACGGCCCCGCCGGCGGCAGCCCCGAGGACCCCTGGGCGACCCAGGGCGGCGGCACGGCGTTCCCGAACGACCCGCCGTTCTGATCGATCACCCGCCGAGCTGATCGGCGGACCGCCGCGGGTGCGGCGGACACACACATTCCACGAAGGGCGCTCGCGCGCGAGAGATGCGCGTGAGGGCCGGTACTGATCCACGAGGAGAACCCCATGGCGAAGCCCGTACTTCGCAAGCCGAAGAAGAAGGTCAGCCCGCTCAAGGCTGTCAAGGTCGGAAAGATCGACTACAAGGACACCGCGACCCTGCGGAAGTTCATCTCCGACCGCGGAAAGATCCGCTCGCGCCGCGTCACCGGCGTGTCCGTCCAGGAGCAGCGCCTCATCGCGAAGGCCGTGAAGAACGCCCGCGAGATGGCCCTGCTGCCGTACACCGGCGCCGGTCGCTGAGGAAGGGGATCGAGATGGCAAAGCTGATCCTCACCCACGAGGTCACCGGTCTCGGTGCCGCGGGCGACGTCGTCGAGGTCAAGGACGGGTACGCCCGCAACTACCTCGTCCCGCGCGGTCTCGCGACCCGCTGGACCAAGGGCGGCCAGAAGCAGGTCGACCAGATGACGTCCGCGCGCCGCACGCGTGCGATCGCCACCGTCGAGGAGGCGCAGGCCACGCGCGACCGCCTCCAGTCGGGCCCGGTCACCGTCAGCGTCCGCGCCGGCGAGGCCGGTCGTCTGTTCGGTGCTGTGTCGAGCGTCGACATCGCCGAGGCCGTCGTGGCCGGCGGCGGGCCGCAGCTCGACCGCCGCAAGATCGAGATCCCGGCGCCGATCAAGTCGCTCGGCGAGCACCGCGTGCAGGTCCGCCTGCACGAGGACGTCTCGGCCAGCCTGGTCGTCGAGGTCGTGCCCGAGGCCTGATCCTCGGTCGGCCTCGCGGGTCCGGTCACAGAGACCCGGTCCCGACGAGATCCACCTGTCCGACGCCCCCGGAACCCGCGCGGTTCCGGGGGCGTCGTGCTGTCACACGAGGGCGAGGCGGGTGGCGGCCGCCGCCGCGAGGCCGAGCGCGACGTCGAACGTGACGTTCCAGCCCATGCTCACGCGCTCGGCCTGACCGGGCGTGACCGCGCGGCGCATCATCACGGTGAGCGCCGCGGTCTGGACGGCGCCCGAGAAGGCTCCCACCAGCGTGGCGGCGACGACGAACCGGACCGGGTCGTCGTCGGCCACCGCCCAGGCCAGCGCGCCCGCCACCGCGACCGCGGCGACCAGCAGCGTCCCTGCCCCCGACCAGCGGTCCGCCAGCCACCCCGCGACCGGCCGACCGACCGCCACGGCTCCCTGGACGCTGAACGCGGCGACCACGGCCGCCGTCCCGCCGCCGGCCTCCGCCAGGGTGCCCGCGGACGTGAGCATGAGCCCGTAGGCGATCACGGCGAGCGAATGGATCACCAGGGTGGGGGCGACGACGCCGAACGGCCCACGCCGGCGGTGGTGTGCGTCGTCGTCGGCGTGGACGGAGCGCGGGCTGCTGCCGGGGTCGTCGGAGTGGTCGGAGCCGACGCGGTCATCCTCGGCGACGGCGACCCGGGCGGGTGGTTCGTCGTCGGAGAGGTAGGTCGTCGCGTCCCCGACCGCGAGGGACGCCTCGGTCTCCGGGGCGGGCCCGGTGCCGGAGCGGGGGAGCGTGGGGACGTGGTCGGTGGGGGCGTCGGTGAGGCCGGGGCGGCCGTGCTCGCCGATGCGCCGCGCGAGGGCCACGGGGACGAGCCCGAGCGCCGTGACCAGGGCGCCACCGGCCGCGACGCCGACGACCCCGACGCCGTCGGCCAGGGCGAGCGCGGCGGGGGCGGCGACCGTCGCGCCGACGGCGGAGGCGAGGCCGTAGATGCCGAGGGCCCGGCCGGCGGTGCGGGCGTCGGCGAGCTCGCGCACCCAGGCCGCGCTGGTCACGACGAACACGCCGAACCCGAGGCCCGTGAGGACGAGGCCCGGCCAGCCGCCGGCGAGCGGGAGCACGGCGAACCCGAGGGCCATCGAGGCGAGCCCGCCGCCCACCGAGCGCGAGCGCACGCGCATCCACCGGCCGAGCACCGTGACGAGGGGCTGCACCGCGATGACGCAGGCCATGAAGACGGCGGTGCGGGTGCCGGCGGACACGCCCCCGCCGGCGAGCGCGACCGGCGCCGAGGTGTACAGGCCGTAGAAGGTGCCGAAGCCGCAGGCCGACGCGATCGCCACGAGGATGACGGCGCGCAGGTCGGGGCGCTCGAGCCTCGTGCGTCCACCGGTGGTCATCCGGCCAGGGTGCCCGACGGGCCGGTCGCGATCAGGTGATCGCCCGGCGACGTCCGTCACCGCCCCTCCCCGAGGACCATCCACCGGGTCCCGCGCGAGCGCAGGTAGGTGGTGACGGCCCGCGCGCCCATGAACACCCCGGCGAAGGCCACCCACAGCCAGACGAGGCCCCACGTCCCGCCCGGGCCGAACGCGGCGACCGCCCACGCGGCCGGCAGGTAGACGACGAGCGTGACGATGCCGGACACGGCGAGGAACGGCCCGTCGCCGGCGCCCATGAGGATGCCGTCGAGGATGTAGACGAGCCCGGCCAGACCCATGAGCGCCCCGACGACGACGAGGCACCACACGGCCGCCGAGCGCACGTCGGGGTCGGCGGAGAAGATGCGCACGAGGAGCGGGGAGCTGGCGGCGACGACGATCCCGATGACGATCCCGGCGAGGATGCCCCAGCGCAGGCAGCGGCCGACGAGGCGGCGCACGGCCCCGGTGTCGCCGCGGCCGAGCCCCTGGCCGACGAGGGCCTGCGCGGCGATCGCGACGGCGTCGAGCGCGAACGCGCACAGCGACCAGATCGAGCTCGTCACCTGGTAGGCCGCGAGGCGCGCCGGGCCGAGGGCGGTGGCCACGGCGACGGTCACGAGGATCGCGGCCCGCAGCGAGAGGGTGCGGACGAAGAGGGGGAGGCCGGCGCGCGCGGAGGCGAGGACGCCGAGGCCGGAGGGGGCGAGCGGGACGTCGTGGCGTCGGGCGCCGCGGACCACCACGGCCGCGAGCGCCGCGCCCATCCCGAGCTGGGCGACCGCCGTGCCGAGGCCGGAGCCGACGATCCCGAGGCCGGCACCGTAGATGAGGATCGCGTTGAGCACGGCGTTCGCCACGGCACCACCGGCGGCGACGTACAGCGGCGTGCGGGTGTCGAGCAGTCCGCGCAGCGTCCCGGTGGCGGCGAGCACGACGAGCATGCCGGGCAGCCCGAACGCCGACGCCCGCAGGTAGGCCACCGCCTCGGACGCCACCTCGCCGCTGCCGCCGAGCGCGCCGACGAGCCAGGGGCCGCCCAGCAGCAGGACGCCCGCGAGGACGACGCCGAGCCCGACGGCGAGCCACATCCCGTCGATCCCCGCCCGGATGCCGCGGCCCCGCTGACCGGCCCCGACGAGCCGGGCGGTCGCGGCCGTCGTGGCGTACGCGAGGAACACGCAGACCCCGACGATCGTCGTGAGGACCGCCTGCGCGATCGCGAGCCCCGCCAGCGACTCCGTGCCGAGGTGCCCGACCATCGCGGAGTCGATGATGAGGAGCAACGGTTCGGCGATCAGCGCGCCGAGCGCGGGCACCGCGAGCCGAAGGATCTGCCGGTCGACCTCGCGCGGGGTCATCTCCGGCCCGACGCCGGAGCCCGGGTCCGCGGACATCTCTCCTCCTCGGGCGCTCGCCGGTCGGTACCCGGGTCACGGTAGGTCGGGCCCGAGGGTGGGGCGACCCACGCCCGCAGGGCGGGCGGTCGGACGGGCCGGCTTCCCTACACACGACTGGCCGGACTTCCTCCGTCCACACGACACGCCCGACTTCTTCCGTCCACACCCTGTGCGGGGAGGGGCGGCGTCGTCGTGCGTCCCGGGGTCCCTGGCGCCCGTCATACCCACACCTTTGTCCACAGCTGTGCACAGGCTCACGGTGTTGGTCCACAGGCCGTCCACGGATGTCGGCCGGTTCGTGCACAGTGTGGGTTTGGCGACGGGGGAGCGGACCCGTAGCGTCGCCTGGCCGGGCGTTCGACCGGGCACGAGAAGGAGCGAGCGTGGCAGAGGATCCGGGCGCAGCACGGGCCGACTTCGACCGGACCCCGCCGCAGGACGTCGCGGCCGAGCAGTCCGTCCTCGGCGGCATGCTGCTGAGCAAGGACGCGATCGCGGACGTGGTCGAGGAGGTCCGCGGCGTCGACTTCTACAAGCCGGCGCACGCCCTCGTGTACGAGGCCGTCATCGATCTGTTCGGGCGCGGCGAACCGGCCGACCCGGTGACGGTCGCCGCCGAGCTCACCCGGCGCGGCGAGATGACCCGCGTGGGTGGGGCGCCCTACCTCCACACCCTCGTCTCCTCGGTCCCGACCGCGGCCAACGCCGGCTACTACGCGCGGATCGTGCGCGAGCAGGCCGTGCTGCGCCGGCTCGTCCAGGCGGGCACCCGCATCGTCCAGCTCGGCTACGCGACCGACGGCGGCGACGTCGAGGAGATCGTCAACTCCGCCCAGGCCGAGGTCTACGCCGTGGCCGACCAGCGCAACGCGGAGGACTACCGGCCGCTGCGCGAGCTGGTGGACCCCACGCTCACCGAGCTGCAGCGCATCGAGTCCAAGACGGGCGACGACGGCGCCGTCCCCACCGGCTTCGCCGACCTCGACGGCCTGACGAACGGCCTCCACCCGGGCCAGATGGTCATCATCGCGGCGCGGCCCGCCATCGGTAAGTCGACCCTCGCGCTCGACATCTGCCGCAACGCCTCGATCCGCAACAACCACGCGTCGGTGATCTTCAGCCTCGAGATGGGGCGCACCGAGATCACCATGCGGCTGCTGTCCGCCGAGGCCGGCGTCTCGCTCAAGCACATGCGCGAGGGCTCGATGCGGCAGGACGAGTGGGAGCGGGTGGCCGGCGCGGCGAGCCGTTCGTCGTCGGCCCCGTTGTTCGTCGACGACAGCCCGAACATGTCGCTCATGGAGATCCGCGCCAAGTGCCGGCGGCTCAAGCAGAATCACGACCTCAAGCTCATCGCGGTGGACTACCTCCAGCTGATGAGCTCGGGCAAGCGGGTCGAGTCGCGCCAGCAGGAGGTCTCGGAGTTCTCCCGTGCGCTCAAGCTCCTCGCGAAGGAGCTCGAGGTGCCGGTCATCGCCGTCGCGCAGCTCAACCGTGGTCCCGAGCAGCGCGGCGACAAGAAGCCGATGATGTCCGACCTGCGCGAGTCGGGCTCGCTCGAGCAGGACGCCGACGTCGTCATGCTGCTGCACCGCGAGGACGCCTACGAGAAGGAGCACCCGCGGGCCGGCGAGGCGGACATCATCATCGCCAAGCAGAGGAACGGACCGACCGGCACGGTGACGGTGGCCTTCCAGGGGCACTACTCGCGCTTCGTCGACATGGGGCGGTGACCGAGGGCCGGCAGCGTCGACGTCATCAGACGTCGAGTCGGTGCGGGATCGCGTCGCCGGCCGGTCGGTAGGGCGTGAAGCCCATGGCCGCGTAGTACGACAGGGCGGGCGGGTTGTCGGCGCCGATGGTGGCGTCGATGTGCCGGAGTCCGGTGGCCCGGGCAGCGGCAAGGGTGGTGACGAAGAGGCGGCGACCGAGACCGCTCCGAGCGGCGTCGGGGTGGATGTGCGTGCCGATGATCCCCCACCCCTCGGTCACGTCGTAGGGGTTGCCCGGCCACGCCCGAGTGAGGGACTGGAAACCGACCACCGAGCCATCCCGCTCGGCGACGGTGCACGCGACCACGTGCTCGAGCCCGAGGTAGCGCTCGCGAACCGACGCGACGTCGACCGGGCTCTCCCGGAGGCCCGCGCGATGGATCGCGTTCTGCACCTCGGTCATGTCCTCGGCGTCGGAGGGCCGTGCCGGCCGGATCGTGGTCATGGGTCCATCGTGCGCGGGCCCGGCAGTCGGGCCAAGCCGAATGCGTCGCGGCTGGGGCGTGCGCCCCGGACGCGTTCCGCCCCGGCCCGGCGGAATTCCCGGTCGACGGCCGGATTTCTCACAGCAGTGCGCGGCGGCCGAGGATCGCGAGCGGGACCGGTCGTTGCGACGATGGATCTCGGAATCTCGCGGGCTCCAGACCCGAGCCACGTGAGCCCGAGACCGGAAGGGGCGACCCGTGACAGACATACCCGCGCAGGCCGGCGTGATCGGCGAGTGGTTCTCCTCGCGCTCGGGGGAGATGGTCTCGAGCCTCATCAACGTCGTCATCATCCTCCTGGTGGCGATCATCGCGCGCGCCGTCCTCGGCCGGGTGATCATGCGGCTCGCCGAGCGGATCGTCCAGTCGCGGCAACAGCTGGACCGGGCCGCGTCCAACGCCAGGCGCAAGGTCGTCAGGCCGGGCACCGACGAGACCGCTCGCGTCCGTCGCCAGCAGCAGCGGGCGCGGACGATCGGTTCGGTGCTGCGCAGCATCGCCTCGTTCGTCATCTTCGGCGTGGCGTTCATGATGATCCTGGGCGAGTTCGGGATCAATCTTGCTCCGATCCTGGCCAGCGCCGGCGTGGTGGGTCTCGCGATCGGCTTCGGCGCGCAGAGTCTGGTCCAGGACTTCATCTCCGGCCTGTTCATGATGTCGGAGGACCAGATCGGCGTCGGTGACGTGGTCGACGTCGGGGACGCCGTCGGCACGGTCGAGGAGATGACGATGCGGATCACGAAGATCCGCGACCTCGACGGCAACGTCTGGTACGTGCGAAACGGCGAGATCCGGCGGGTCGCCAACATGAACCAGGACTGGGCGAACGCGCTGATCGAGATCCCGCTCGACTACTCGGTCGACCTGCCCCGGGCGAAGCAGGTCATCGAGAGCGGGTTGGAGGAGTTCGCCACGGACCCGGAGTTCGCGGCCGAGATCCTCGACGCCCCCGAGGTCAGCGGCGTGACCGCCATCGGGAACGGCGCCGTGACGATGCGGATGATCATCAAGACCCGGCCCGGCTCGCAGTGGGCGATCGGCCGCGCCGCCCGCGCCCACCTCAAGGTCCGGTTCGATCAGGAGGGGATCCAGGTCGCGGTGCCGATGTTCCCGCAGAGCGGGGCCGGGGCGACCAAGCAGGGGTGATCGCGGGGCGCCACGGCACGGATACCTTCCCTGCCGTGCCCGACGCCGTCGGCACGACCGGATTTCGCTGGCGCCGTCCGTCCGGCCCGGCGACGATCGGGGCATGACCGCCATCCCCTACCCTCTGCGGACCGACCGGCTGACCGTGCGCATGGTGGCCGAGCGGGACGTCGACACGCTCACGGCCTACCGCAACGACCCTGAGGTCAGCGCGCTCCAGGACTGGGAGCTGCCGTACCCGAGGGAGCGGGCCGAGCGGCTCGCGGCCGCCCACGCGGACCGGACCGACGTCGTGCCCGGCGGCGGCACGCAGCTCGCGATCGAGGCCGGGGGCGAGATCGTCGGCGACCTCTACGTCGGCCTCGACGAGCACTCCGGGATCGCCGAGATCGGGTTCACCCTCGCGACGGCGCACCAGGGCAGGGGGTACGGCATCGAGGCCGCGTCCGCCGTCGTCGACGACCTCGTCGACCGGGTCGGTGTCCACCGCCTCGTCGCCGAGCTCTCCCCGGACAACCGCGCCTCGGCCCGGCTCCTCGAGCGGCTCGGCATGACCTTCGACCACTTCGCGGAGAAGTCCTTCTGGTGGCGAGGTGCGTGGGACGACAACCTCTACTACTCGATGTCCGCCGACGACCGCCGGGCCTGGCGCGACCGCCCGCGCACGCCGCCGACAACCGTCCGCCTCGTCGAGCTCGACCACGAGAGCGCCTGGACCTATCGCCGGCTGCGCACGCACCGCACCCAGGACCGCTTCGTCGCGAGCGTCGACCAGTCCTTCACCGACGCGCTCTTCCCCGAGCCGGAGGCCGGCCACCCCGTGGTCCCGGTGCTGCGGGGCATCGAGGCCGACGGCGAGCCGGCCGGCTTCCTCATGTGGGCGGACGCCGTCAACGCAGGAACGCCGGATCCGTACCTCTGGCGGTTCCTCGTCGACCGGCGGCACCAGGGGCGGAGCATCGGCCGACGTGCGCTGGAGCTGTGGACCGCGGACCTGCGCGCCGCCGGCCACTCAGCGGTGGAGACCAGCTGGGTCCAGGCCCCGGGCGGCCCCGAGCCGTTCTACCTGGGGATGGGCTTCGTGCTCACCGGCGCGTACGACGACGGCGAGGCCGTGGCCCGGCTGTCGCTGTAGGGGAGGCGCTGGTCGCTCGGGTTCGTCGCGACGCCCTTGTCGACGCGCTGGCAGAGGCTCTGTCGGTGCCCCGTCCACCTCCGACCGGTACGCTCGGTGTGGACATCTCCACAGCACGCTCGTCACGACGCCGACGTCACCGAGGAGGCTGCCGCCATGACGTCCACCGACACCGCCGTCGCCCCGGACGGCCCCACCGCGCCCGCCGACCGGAGCTCGACCAGCCCGCTCGGCCGCGTCACGGCCGAGCTCGCCCGCACGTTCGACGCCGATCGGATCATCACCGACCGGCAGCGTCTTCAGACCTACGAGTGCGACGGCCTCGCCCAGTACAAGGCCGTACCCGGTCTCGTCGTGCTCGCACGCGATGCGGACGACGTCGCACGGGCCGTCCGCGTGTGCGCCGCCCACCGGGTCCCGTTCGTCGCACGCGGCTCGGGTACGGGTCTGTCGGGCGGTGCGCTCCCGCACGCGGAGGGCGTCCTCGTCGTCATGTCCCAGATGCGCAGCATCAAGGAGATCGATGCCGCGAACCAGCGCGCGGTGGTCGACCCGGGCGTCATCAACCTCGCCCTGTCCCGCGCCGCGACGCCCGACGGCTACTACTTCGCGCCGGACCCCTCGAGCCAGACGATCTGCTCGATCGGGGGCAACGTCGCCGAGAACTCGGGCGGCGCGCACTGCCTGAAGTACGGCTTCACCGTCAACCACGTCACCGGCGTCGACCTCGTCACCCCGGGCGGTGAGCGGGTCGAGATCGGCGGGAAGGCCCCCGACCCTCCGGGCTACGACCTGCTGGGCGCCCTCGTCGGCTCGGAGGGCACGCTCGGCATCGTCACCGAGGTGACGGTGCGCCTCACCCGGCTGCCGCAGGAGGTCCAGACCGTTCTCGCGGGGTTCCGGTCGGTCGACGACGCGGGGGCCGCGACCTCGGCGATCATCGCTGCCGGCGTGATCCCGGCGGCCATCGAGATGATGGACGCGCTCGCCATCGAGGCGGCGGAGGAGGCGGTCGCCTGCGGCTATCCCGACGGCGCGGGGGCGGTGCTGGTCATCGAGGTCGACGGCTCGTCGGCCGACGTCGCCGGAGAGCTGGCCGAGGTGCTGCACCACTGCGACGCGAACGGGTCGTTCGAGACGCGGCTGGCGGCGGACGACGCCGAGCGCGCCCTCATCTGGAAGGGCCGCAAGTCTGCGTTCGCTGCCGTCGGTCGGATCAGCCCGGACTACATCGTCCAGGACGGCGTCATCCCGAGGACAGCACTGCCCGACGTGCTGCGTCGGATCGCCGATCTGTCCGAGGAGAAGGGCGTGCGGGTGGCCAACGTGTTCCACGCGGGCGACGGCAACCTGCACCCGCTCGTCCTCTTCGACGACGCCGAGGAGGGTGCCGCCGAGCGCGCCGAGGAGGTGGCCGGCGGGATCCTCGACCTGTGCATCGAGGGCGGCGGGTCGATCACCGGCGAGCACGGCGTCGGGTCCGACAAGGCGAAGCACATGCCGCGGATGTTCACCGCCGCCGACCTCGACACGATGCAGGCGGTGCGGTGCGCGTTCGACCCGGAGAACATCTCCAACCCCGGAAAGATCTTCCCGACCCCGCGCCTGTGCGGCGAGCGACCCGGCAGGCACCAGGGGGCGCACCCGCTCCAGGAGGCCGGACTGGCGGAGGTGTTCTGATGTCGTCGACGGGTGCGGACACGCGTGCAGCGGCCGCGCGCCCGCCCGGCCGCCCCGACCTCGCGGCCCTGGCCCGGAGCCTCGGCGGTGAGGGTGAGGTGCGCGAGGCGGACCCGGGGGATGTCGTCGACGGCGTCCCGGCGGTCGTCGTCGCCCGGCCGACGTCGATCGAGGGCGTCTCCCGTGTGGTGCGGGAGGCCAGCGGCCAGGGGCTCGTCACCGTCGTGCGCGGCGGCGCGACCGCGCTCGACCGGGCGGCACCCCCCGAGCGCGTCGACGTCCTCCTCGACACCACCGGGCTGGACCGGCTCGTCGAGCACGGGGCCGGCGACCTCGTCGTCGTCGCCGAGGCCGGACTGCCGCTGCGCGACCTCCACGCGCAGGTGACCCGCGCCGGGCAGGAGCTCGTGTCCGAGGTCGGGCGGGAGCGGTTCGAGAACGGGTCCACGGTCGGCGGCGCTCTCGCGACGGGCGCGTCCGGCCCGCGGCGGGTGCTGCGCCACGCGCTGCGCGACCTCGTGCTCGGCACGACGGTGGTCCTGGCGGACGGGACCGTCGCGTCCTCGGGCGGCAAGGTCGTCAAGAACGTCGCCGGCTACGACCTGGGCAAGCTGATGACGGGCTCCTACGGCACCCTCGGGATCATCGTGCGGGCGGCGTTCCGCCTCCACCCCGTCCCGGACGACCGCGCGTTCGTCGTGCGCAGCGGCGCGCTCGACGAGATCGCCGACCTCGGCCGGGCGGTGCTGGGTTCCCAGGTCGCCCCCGCCGCGGTCGAGATCGACCGCCCGGCCGGCAGCGACGAGGCGACCCTCGCCGTGCTCCTCGAGGGCGGGCCCGCCGGCGTCGCCACGCGCGCCGCCGAGGTCGCCGACCTGGTCGGCGGTCATCTCGCCGACGAACCCGCGTGGTGGGACCGCGCGCCCGACGGCGCGGTGAGCGCGCGGGCCACCGCGACCCTGGTCGGTGTGCGCGAGGTGCTCCTGGCCGCCCGCGCGGCGGAGCAGTCGCACGGGACCGGCGTCGCCGTCCGGGGCTCGGCGGCGGGCGTGCTGGACGTCGGCATCGACGGTGCGGACGTCGCGGGAACCGTCGCCCGGCTGCGTGCCGCGGCTCCCGACCCGGGGGAGGGCACCGTCGTCGTCCTGCGTGCGCCGGCCCCGCTCCGCGAGGGCCTCGACGTGTGGGGACCGGTCGGCGGGATCGAGCTCATGCGCAGCATCAAGGAACGCCTGGACCCGGGCCGGAACCTTGCACCCGGACGCTTCGTGGGAGGGATCTGATGAGCACGGACATGCACCGGCTCGACATGACGGACTCGGCGGCCCGGTCGGGCCACGCGCAGACCGACGTCCTCGGGCTCGCGGCCTTCGACGACCACCACCCGCCCTCGCGCGAGCTCATCGACGACTGCGTGCACTGCGGTTTCTGCCTGCCGGCCTGCCCCACCTACGACCTGTGGGGCGAGGAGATGGACTCCCCGCGCGGCCGCATCTACCTCATGCAGCAGGGCCTCGAGGACCAGCCGATGAGCCCGGCCATGGTGCAGCACATGGATGCCTGCCTCGGGTGCATGGCCTGCGTGACCGCGTGCCCGTCGGGCGTCCAGTACGACAAGCTCATCGAGGCCACGCGCCAGCAGGTCGAGCGGCGCGGCAAGCAGCACCGGACCGTGGCGCAGCGCGCCCTGCGGCAGGGCATCTTCGCGCTGTTCCCGCGACCGGAGCGGCTGCGGTTCGTCCGCGGACCCCTCGCGCTGTACCAGCGGAGCGGGCTGAGCAGGCTCGTGCGCGGCTCGAAGGTCCTGGAGAGGATCTCTCCGACCCTCGCCACGATGGAGGCAGTCGCCCCGCCGATCGGGCGTCGGGTGCGCATCCCCGCCCACATGCCCGCCAAGGGCGAGCACCGGATGACGGTGGGCCTGCTGCTCGGCTGCGTCCAGCGAGAGTTCTATCCCGGCGTCAACGCCGCCACGGTGCGGGTGCTCAACATGGAGGGCTGCGACGTCGTCACGCCGCCCTCCCAGGGCTGCTGCGGTGCCCTGTCCGTGCACGCAGGCCGGGAGGACGAGGGCCTCACCTACGCGCGCAGACTCATCGACACCTTCAGCGAGACCGGTGTCGAGCGGGTCGTCGTCAACTCCGCCGGCTGCGGCTCCACCATGAAGGAGTACGCCCACCTGCTCGCCGACGACCCCGACTACGCCGAGCGCGCCCGGGAGTTCTCGGAGAAGGTCCGGGACATCTCGGAGATCCTCGTCGAGCTCGGCCCCGTCGCGCCGCGGCACCCCCTGCCGGTGACGATCGCCTACCACGACGCGTGCCACCTCTCGCACGCGCAGAAGGTGCGGTCCCAGCCGCGCCGGCTGCTGGGCGACATCCCCGGCGTGACGATCAAGGAGATCGCCGACGGCGACCTGTGCTGCGGCTCCGCGGGGATCTACAACCTCGTCAACCCCGAGCCGGCGCGCGAGCTGGGGGAGAAGAAGGCGTCGAACGTGGCAGCGACGGAGGCCGAGCTGCTCGTGACCTCCAACCCGGGCTGCCTGCTGCAGATCACCGACGCCCTCTCCCGCCAGGGCAAGCACATGTCGACGGCGCACATGATCCTCGTGCTCGACGCCTCCCTGCTCGGCAAGGACGTCAGCACACTCGTCGACGCCACGCCCACGACCCTGCGCACCCCTGCCGCCACCGGACGGGCCGGCGGCTGCGCCTGCGGGAAGCCGGGCGGCTGCGGCGGCTGACGCGAGGTCGCGCACCGATCCGTCACCGCCGGCCGGCCGGCATCGACTCCTTCACCGCCGGCCGGCCGGCATCGACGCGATCTCGTCGGTCGAAATGCTGGCCCGGCGAGGCGCGAGGCGTTAGGTTTCACACCACCGGCAACTGGATACAGAGCTCCACCCCTCGACATCCCACGAATCGGCAACGCCGCCGAGCCCGGAGGTCCAGATGGACAACCTCGTCGTACTCGCCCTGTTCGCCATCCTTCCCATCCTCGTCATCGGTGTTCTGCTCGTCGGCCTGCGATGGCCGGCGAAGTACGCCATGCCGATCGGACTCGCCGTCATCGTCGTCATCGCCGTCGCGGTGTGGGAGATGTCGTGGACCACGATCGGCGCGTCCGTCGTCCAGGGCCTCCTCGTCGCCATCGGCCTGCTGTGGATCGTGTTCGGCGCGCTGCTGCTGCTCGAGACGATCACCAAGAGCGGTGCGCTGCAGTCGATACGCTCGGGCTTCACCACCATCAGCGCCGACCGGCGCGTCCAGGTCGTCATCATCGCCTGGCTGTTCGGGTCCTTCATCGAGGGTGCCGCCGGCTTCGGCACGCCGGCGGCCGTCGTCGCGCCGCTGCTGCTCGCGCTGGGATTCCCCGCGATGGCGGCGGTCATGGCGGGCCTGATCATCCAGTCCACGCCGGTCAGCTTCGGCGCGGTCGGCACCCCGATGCTCGTGGGGGTCGGCAACGGACTGTCGGGCACGGACGGGAGCTTCGTCCCGGCGGTCACGGAGCGCGCGGACGAGCTCGGACTCAGCCGCTCGGAGTTCGTCGCCCACACGGCGACCCAGGTGGCCACGATCCACGCGGTCGTCGGTGTCCTCGTCCCGCTGTTCCTCGTCTGCCTGATGACCGGGTTCTTCGGGGAGAGGCGCAGCTTCCGGGCGGGGCTGGCGGTCGCGCCGTTCGCCCTCTACGCCGCGCTCGCCATGATCCTGCCCTACCTCGCCGTCGCCTACCTGCTGGGCCCCGAGTTCCCGTCCATGATCGGTGGCTTCGTCGGACTCGTCGTCGTGATGTTCACGTCGTCGAAGGGCTTCCTCATGCCCAAGGACACGTGGGACTTCCCGCCCAAGGAGCGGTGGAGCGACCGGTGGGTCGGCACCGTCGACCCGGAGGCCGGCGCCACCGTGCTGAAGACGAAGATGCCGATCGCCATGGCCTGGATGCCGTACGTCATCGTGGCCGCGGTCCTGCTCGTCACCCGCAACGTGCCGGCGATCACCGACTTCCTCACCGGACCGGCCGTCATCCAGGTCAACGACATCTTCGGCACCGGGATCTCCCAGAACATGGACCTGCTGTACTCGCCCGGGGCCGTGTTCCTGCTGGCGGTGCTCATCACCTACGTCCTGCACAGGATGAATGGCAGACAGATCGCGGCCTCGTGGAAGGTCGCGGGCGGGCAGATCGCCGGCGCCGCGGTCGCACTGCTCTGCGCGCTCCCGCTCGTGCGGATCTTCATCAACTCCGGCAGCGAGTTCAACGAGGCGGGGCTGGAGTCCATGCCGATCACGCTGGCCGAGGTCGCGGCCAACGCGACCGGCGAGGGCTGGCCGGTCCTGGCTCCGTTCATCGGCGCTCTCGGTGCCTTCGCCGCCGGCTCGAACACCGTGTCGAACATGATGTTCTCCCTGTTCCAGTTCTCGACGGGCGAGAACATCGGCGCGAGCGGTCCGGAGACGGTCGTCGCCGCCCAGGCCGTGGGCGGGGCCTCGGGCAACATGGTCGCCGTGCACAACGTCGTCGCGGCGGCGGCCACCGTGGGTCTGCTCGGCAGGGAGGGTGACCTGATCCGCAAGACGATCATCCCGATGACCTATTACTGTCTGGCCGCCGGATCGATCGCCTACATGTGGATCTTCGGGGTCGGCCTCAACGTGGGCACGATCGTGTGCGTGCTCGTCGTCGTCGCGCTCGCGATCGGCATCTGGCGGATCTCGACGATGCCCGACGTCCCGAACAAGCAGCTCCTGCCGGCCGGACGGTGACGGCCGCCGCTGCGGGCTCGACCGAGGCGGACCAGGTCAGGGGTTCCCGCCGCGCAGGACGTCGACGTGCACGTGGTCGAGGTGCCGCAGGATCTCGCCGCCCGGCTCGGGCGCGTCGTAGGGCTGCCACCGACCGCTCCGGCTGTGCGCGCTCCAGATCCGGTCGTCGAAGATCACGTACTGGATGTCGAGGGTGTCCTCGTGGGCGACGAGCCAGTGCGCCAGCAGCCAGCCACGACGTCGGTTCTCCTCGGTGACGGGCTGGAAGAAGATGTCGACCGCCCGCCCGTCGTTGTGCGTCGACTCGCCCGCGCGCTGCACGCCGCCGGGTGCGAACCCGCCGAGGACCTGATCGCCGAACACCACCGTCATCTGCTCGAGCACCGCCTGCGCCCGCGGGGTGAGGCCGGAGCCGGTGATCTGCTCCTCAGCCAGGTCGTCCGCGGCGGAACCGCGGCAGGACAGGCTCGGTCCGGCGTCCTCCGGCGGGCCGTCCGCCAGCACGCGCAGCACGGCGTCGTCGACGTCGGAGGTGTCGGGCGCCGTGACCGCCGAGTCGTCCCGGGTGTCGGCGGCGACCGCCGTCGTCGCCCGTCGCGCCTGGTCGCGCGTGAGCCCGACCGGACCGTCCGGGCCGGCCACCTCGCACTCGGGCTCGCTCCCCGGGACGGGCAGCCCCTCCTCGCGCACGAGCTCGACGACCGGAGGCCCGACGACGACGAGAGCCACCGCGAGGAGCACCACCACGGCCCAGGTGGCCCAGCGCCGGCGCCCGATTGCGCCTCGGCCGTTCCGTCGGGTCCGCGCCCCGGAGTGGTGGCGCCGCGCTGCTCGGCCTGACGGCGCATCGGTCACGCCCACGAGTCAAGCACGGGTCGGCAGCCTCGATCGGTGATCGACCACCCCCCAGCGCGTCCCTGCGTGGCGACGACGTGCCGCGCCTGGCGAGGTCGTGCCTCGCACGCACGACCTCGCCAGCCAGGGCACGACCTCGGTGGGTCGGGGCGGCACCCCGTCGGCCGGCCGACACTCGCGACGCCCCCTGCCACCTGGGCTGTTGACGCCGCCGCGGCGAGCCAATACCCTTCCCAAATCGATTCAGGCCCGAATCGATTTGGGAATGTCCATCAGGTCCGGTCCGAAGGAGAACCGCATGACCACATCGACCGACGAACGTCGACCGCACCCCGTCGACGAGATCCCGCCCGTCCGCAGAAACGTCCCGTTCGGCCTGCAGCACGTGCTCGTGATGTCGGCCGCGCCCATCTCGTCCGTCTTCCTCGTGGGAGCGAGTCTCCAGCTCGAGCCGGACCTCATCGTCCAGCTGCTCAGCATCACGTTCGTCTTCTCGGGGATCGGGTCGATCATCCAGTCGATGGGGCGCTGGGGCATCGGCGTGCGGCTGCCGTTCATGATGCTTCCCGGCGGCGCGCCGGTGATCATGTTCATCGCCATCGCCTCCGAGCACGGCCCGGCGACGGCGTCCGGAGCGGTGCTGCTCACCGCGGTCTTCTACTTCATCGTGCTACCGGTGTTCAGCCGCATCATCAAGTTCTTCCCGTCCCTGGTGATCGGCACGATGATCGTCGTCGTCGGCGTCAACCTCATCCGCATCAACGTGCTGCTCATCACGGGCCAGCCCGACTCCGACGCGTTCGGCGACCCCATGGCCATCGGCCTCGGCGTCATGACGATCGTGCTCATCGTCCTGCTCTTCCGGGTGCTGCGCGGCATGGTGCGCCAGCTCGCGGTGATGATCGGCCTGGTCGCGGCGACCGGCATCGCGGCGCTGCTCGGACGGGTGGACGTCCCCGACCTGTCGGGACCGGTCGCCACGGTGCCCGAGCTGTTCCCGTTCGGCACGCCGCAGTTCGACATCCTCGCCTCGATCCCGCTGCTGATCTTCTGCCTCGCCTCGATGGCGGAGGCCACCGGCCAGACCGCGATCAACGCGGAGATCGTGGGCAAGAAGATCGACATCACCAAGGCGGCGCCGCGCACCATCCGCGCCGACGCGCTCGTCTCGCTCTTCGCCGGCATGTTCGGCACCTCGCTCATGGTGACGAGCGGCGAGAACATCGGCATCGTGCGGGTGAGCAACGTCAAGAGCCGCTTCGTCACGGCGGCGGCGGGTGTCATCCTCATCGTCATCGGACTGATCACCCCGGTCGCCCGGATCATCTACGCGATCCCGGCCCCCGTGGTCGGCGGGACCGGCGTCGTCGTGTTCGCGATCCTCACCGTCATCGGCCTGCAGATGCTGGGCCGCTCCGACCTGGGCGACCAGCGGAACATGCTCGTCGTCGCCGCGGGCCTGAGCTTCGGCCTGCTCCCGATCGTGGTGCCCGGCGCCTACGACGGCCTCCAGTCCACCCTCGGGAGCATCCTCTCGAGCGGGGTCGCCATGGGCGCCCTGGTCGCGGTGCTCGTGAACATCCTGTTCAACCACATCGGCCGGTCGCGCTCTGCCGACGCCGACGAACCGGGCACGAGCACCGACGACGCGCCCGACGACGACGCAGCCCGCGGTGGGCAGGCGGACGAGCGTGCCCACGCCGATCTCCCCGACCACGACGAGGCGCCGACGCACGCTGACGCGGAGGCCTCCGACCCCGGGCGGTCGAACCCTCGCACGACCGCCGAGCACGACCCACGTCCGCGCACGACCAGCCGCGCAGACCACGACTCACATGGAGGAACTCCGTGACCGACCGCGTCGACCTCGCCGACCTGCACGAGCGGCCCACCGTTCTGCTCCCGGAGCGCACGCTCCTGCCCGACGGCATCCGCACGGGTCAGGGCGTCCTCGTCGCCGACGGGCGCGTCGCCGAGGTCGGGGAGGCCGATGTGGTCCAGGAGCGCCACCCGGGGGCGGCCGTCGTCCGCCTCCCGCGCCGGCTCCTCATGCCGGGGCTCGTCGACGCCCACCACCACCTCACCCAGTCCTTCGGGAAGTCCCTCGTCTTCGGGGAACCGTCCGAGATCTTCCGCCGGGTCTGGGTGCCGATGGAGGCGCACCTGGACGCGGAGGCCATCGACGTCGCGACCCGGCTGGGGGCGTGGGAGTCGCTCCGGGGCGGCTTCACGACCGTCGCGGACGCGGGGACCAGAGCCACGGTGGACGGCGGTGTCGATCGGCTCGCCGAGGCGGCCGGCGCGGTCGGCGTGCGCCTCGTGCTCGGCACCATCTGCAACGACATCGTGGGCGGCGAGCGGGTCGCGGAGGTCGACGACGTCCTCGCCGCCGCCGGCGAGCACCTCCAGAAGTGGGAGGGGCACGACCTCGTCCAGCCCTCGCTCGCCGTCTCGATCCCCGAGGTGGCCTCCGACGAGATGCTCACCCGTGTCACCGCCCTTGCGCGGGAGGCCGGTGTGACCTTCCAGACGCACCTCAACGAGCACCTCGCCGCCGTCGAGCGGTCCCTGGAAGCCACCGGGATGCGTCCGCTCGAGCGCCTCGCGCACCTCGGTGCGCTCGGTCCGGAGCTGCTCGCCGCGCACACCACGCTGCTGACGCCCCGTGAGATCACCCTCCTGCGCGACTCCGGGGGAGCGATCTCCTACAACCCGGTCGCGAGCGCGTGGAAGGGTAACGCGGTGGCTCCGGCGCTCCTCATGCACGAGCTCGGCGTACGGGTCGGGCTCGGCACCGACGGGACCCGGGGCGACGCGTTCCGGATGCTCGACGCGGCCGAGACCGCGCAGCGACTCGTCCACGGGCTCCCCTCGGGCGACTCGTCCGTGGGCGGCGGTTGGACGTGGCTCGAGCGCGGGCTCACGGGCGGTGCCGACGCCGTGGGGCTGGCCGGCCAGATCGGCGAGATCTCGGCCGGGGCCCACGCCGACCTGCTCGTCCTCACGCTCGACGTCCCCGAGCTCGTCCCGTCGTGGGACCTGCCGTGGGAGCTCGTCCGGCTGGCCGGTCGCGACCAGATCGAGTCCGTCGTCGTCGGGGGCCGTCTCCGGGTCCGTGACGGCCGGCCGCTCGGTGTCGACGGCGACGCGCTGCTCGACCGGGCGCGCGAGATCGCCGAGCGCGCGGTCGAGCGGGCGCCGATCCACAAGATCCACCCGTTCTCCGCGGACCACCGAGCGTCGGGTCAGGTCGCCCACGCATGAGCGAGACCGCGTTCGTCGTGTCCGCGGTCACGATCCTCGTGGCCGCGTTCGTCCAGGGCTCCACGGGGATGGGCTTCGCGCTCGTGGCGGCGCCGGTGATCAGCCTCGTCGAGCCGCGGCTGATCCCGGTGCTGCTGCTCGTGCTGATGATCCCGCTCAACGCCTACGTCGCCTGGCGCGAGCGGGAGCACCTGGACTGGCACGGGGTGCGCTGGATCAGCGCGGGACGGTTCGCGGGGACGTTCGCCGGGCTGTGGATCCTGGTCGTGGTGACCGAGCACCAGCTCATGCTCCTCATCGGCTGGTCGACGATCATCGCCGCCGTCGTCGCACTCCTCGCCCCCGCGTTCGACCCCGATCGGACCGGCCTGGTCGGCGTCGGCCTCATCACCGGCGTCACCGAGACCTCGACCGGCGTCGGCGGACCGCCGTTGGCGCTCGCCTACCAGCACAAGAGCGGACCGACCCTGCGCGCCACGGTCGCCGTGTGCTTCCTCGTGGGAGAGGTGATCTCGCTCGTCGTGCTCGGTATCGGTGGGCAGATCGAGCTCGGCACGCTCGGGATGAGCGCCGCGCTCGTGCCGTTCGTGGGCATCGGGGCGTTCGTCAGTCGCTGGGTGCACCACCGTCTGGACGGCAAGCTGCTGCGGATGATCGTGCTCGTGTTCGCGATCGTCTCCGGGATCGTCGTCCTCCTCTGAGCGGGGGTAGCCTGCGAGCACCGTGACCAGCTCCCCCGCCCAGAAGCGACCGACGATCGCCGACGTCGCTCGCGTCGCCGGGGTCTCGCGGACCACCGTCTCGCACGCGCTCAACGACCGCGGCCAGGTGCACGCCGGCACCCGCGAGCGCGTCAAGGAGGTCGCGGCCTCGCTCGGCTACCGGCCCAGCGTCCGCGCCCAGCGTCTCCGCTCCGGCCGGTCCCGTGCGATCGCGCTGCTGTCCTCGATGCCGACGGCGGTCTCCGCCGGCCCGGCGCGGCTCGGCTTCTTCACCGAGCTGGCCGTCGGCTGCGCCGAGAACGCCCTCCTGAGGGGGTACAGCCTCGTCCTCGTCCCGCCGTCGGAGGACCCCGGCGCGCTCGGCCTCCTCGACATCGACGGCGCGATCCTCCTCGAGCCGCCGGCCGACGACCCGCTCGCGACCGAGCTCGCCCAGCGCGACATCCCCTTCGTCACCATCGGAGAGGACCTGGACGGCGCCGGGTCCGGCCGCTCGGTGGACCTGCGCCACCACGACGTCGCCGACCTGCTGCTCGCGCACCTGACCGAGCGGGGGGCGCGGACGATCGGCCTCCTCGTGGGGTCGAGCGGGCGCCAGTCCCAGGACGTCTTTCGCTCGCTCTACCTCGAGCGTGCCGAGGCGTCGGGTGCTTCGCCCGCGATCGCCGTCGCCGACGAACGGGGCGGCGAGCAGGCCGGCTACGAGGCCGCGCGCTCGCTCCTGCGCGAGCGCCCGGACCTCGACGCGCTGTGCGTGCCGATCGACGCCTTCGCCAGTGGTGCCGTCGCGGCCGCGGGCGAGGCGGGGCGCACGGTGGGGGAGGACCTCCTCGTGGCCACCCGCTACGACGGCATCCGGGCGCGGTCTGCCCGACCGCCGCTCACCGCCGTGGACCTCCACCTCGGTGACGTCTCCCGGGTCGCCGTCGACCTGCTGCTCGCGGAGCTCGACCGCGCGGGCGGCGGCGACGCCGTCGGCGCCGTGAGCGCGCGCGCCATCCCCGCGCCGGTGCTGCTGCCCCGGGCCTCCACGGCGGCCATCTCGTCCAGGCCGTCCCGGACCTGAGCAAGCAGCTCCGGACGCCCGGCGATCTCCAGCGTCTCCTCGATCGATGCGTGATCCACGGCGCTTATGCCTCGGCCTCGTGCTCGGCGAGCAGCTCGGCCGGCACCAGCGATGCGCCGACCACCCCGCTGAGCAGCAGCGGGTCCACGGGCTCGCCGCGGCGGAGCACGCTGATGGTCCCGGTCGGCTCGAACGTCACCGCCGCCACCTGCCCGTAGTGGCTGATCCCGGCGAGCCGGAGCCGCGACTGCAGCTCCCCGGGCAGCACGTGGCACTTCCGCATGTGCTCGTCGATCACCTGCGAGCCGGCCATGAGCAGCACGGGCCGCGCCACGAGCGCCCGGTTCCCGCCGCGCAGGTGGCGCACGAGGCCGACGAGCGCCTGCATCGAGATGAGCGTGAGCAGCGCGACGATCCCCCCGGCCAGCACGGGTGCCTCGCCCAGTGCGGCGCGCCCGATGACCGACCCGAACGCGATGACGGCCACGAGGTCGAAGCTCGACATGCTCGACAGCACCCGCTGCCCGAGGACCCGCACGAGCAGAACCATCGCGAGGTACATCCCCGCGGTGGCCACCGCCACCGCGAGCGCCTCGGTCGTGGTGATGAACAACAGGTCGCGCACAGGTCCTCCGTCGACTCGCCCGGGGCTCGGACTCTCGCTCCCGTCGCCCGCGACGCGGCGTCCCGGCCCCCTTCCTGACCGACATCATGCCTCCGGTCCGCGCCCGGGGACCGCCGCCGGAGGACACCACGCCCGACGACGACGAACGACCCGCCCCGAACCACCGTCGTCGCACGGCGTGCGCCCCGCCGTCCGTGCCACGCTGGCGCGATGGGTGCGACCGCCTCGACCGTCCGTGCGCTGTCCGTCCCCGGCTCCCCCGACCGCGAGAACGAGGACGCGTCCTGGGTGGGCGAGCGCGTCGTCGTCGTGGCCGACGGGGCGGGACTCCCGAAGGAGTTCCGCGCCGGCTGCGCGCACACCGTCGCCTGGTTCTCCCACGCGCTCGCAGAGGCGTTCGGCCCGATCCTCGAGCGCGGGGACTCCTCGATGACCGACTCCCTCGAGGCGGCGCTCGCCGACGTCCGCGACCGGCATGCGACGACGTGCGACCTCGCGTCCGGGTCACCCAGCGCGACCGTGGTCGCGTGGCGCATCGGGGACGACGATGTCGAGTGCCTCGTCCTGTGCGACTCGTCGATCGTCGTCGTGCGTGAGGAGGGCCCGCTCCACCTCACCGACGACCGGCTCGACCAGCTCGTGCACCGCCTCGCCGCCGTCCGCGAGGAGGCAGCGAGGGTCGCCGCCGCGGGCGGAACGCCGGCCCCCGTGCCCCGCGCCGCCGATCTGCTCAACACGCCCGGCGGCTACTGGGTGGCGAGCCACGACCCGGACGTCGCGCACCGCGCGCTCGTCACCACCGTGCCCCGCGCGGAGGTCCGCCACCTCGTCGCGGCCTCGGACGGCGCGACCCGGTCCTTCCTCGAGGTCGGCACGCACACCCTCGAGGAGTTCGCCAGCGAGTGCGCGGCCGGACGCCTGACCGGGCTCCGCGACGCCGTCCGGGCCGCCGAGACCGCCCGCACCGACGTCGCGCCGGGGGAGAAGCGCCACGACGACCTGACCGTCGTGGCCGTCGCCGTCGCTCCGGGGGCGACGACGCTCCCGGCCTAGCCGAACAGGTCGTCCCGCACGCCGAGCAGCATCGTGTCCCCGGGCTGCGTCTCGCGCAGGTAGCGCGAGACGAGGTGCTCGGGGATCGCGATGCACCCGGCCGTGGCCACCGGGTTGGCGTGGAGGAAGATCGCGTACCCCATGCCCTCCCGGATCCGGCTGTCCGGCGGACGGTTGTAGTTGATGACCGCGCCCTGGCGGTAGTCGCCGCCGCGGGTGTGGGCGAGGCGCCACATGTTCTCGTCGGGCATCGTGTTGGCCATGCTCGGCGAGGACGCGTCGTAGTACTGGTTGTAGTTCCGCCCGGGCGTCCCGCCCCAGCGCGAGTACGGCGTGAGGATCCGGTGGTCGAGTGCCGTCCCCGGGTCGTAGAGGCCGAAGGACTCGGTCACGGAGTACGCGCCGGTCGGCGTGCGGTAGGTGTGCCAGGCGGCCGGCTGCCCGGGCCGCGCGGTGCCGTTGGCGCCGATCCGGGCGGAGGTCGACCACCGCTCCCGGTAGGCCTCGGACCCGGGGACCCGCTCGCACACGGTGAACGTGGCCCACGAGGTCGACCAGTTCTCCGCGACTGCCATCGACACGCGATCGGTGAGCCCGGTGTCGTACCGGGACTGCCCGAGCGAGAGCGGGGCGCAGCGGCCCCAGCTCGAACGGTCGGCGGCGCGCGCCCCGATGGTATCGGTGCCGTTCCCGTCCCAGTCACCGAGGATCGCCACGTCGTAGGCGGCGGCGAAGGTGAACGTCCGGTCGGCGGCGGTCTCGCCGTGGGAGTCGCTCACGTAGACCGTGCTGCCCCGCCGCACGTGGAAGGTGTCGGTGCCGTCGCCGTCCGTGTCGCCCACGAGGACGCTGTCGGTCGCCCGCCCGT
Source organism: Georgenia sp. G2120 (assembly GCF_055326485.1). NCBI lineage: Bacteria > Bacillati > Actinomycetota > Actinomycetes > Allobogoriellales > Allobogoriellaceae > Georgenia > Georgenia sp. G2120. The sequence continues at coordinate 109,247 of NZ_JBUZNL010000004.1, forward strand.
AGGGCCACTGGACGCTCGCGGGCCCGCTGGTCAGGGTGTTGCGGACGTGGATCTGGATGCCGCGGCGGATGGCGATCGTGTCGAGCCCGTCGGCGTCGTAGTCGCCCACGTGCACCTCGTCGCCCACCCGGCCGTAGTCGAACGACGACGTGGCGAACCCCGCCGAGTTCTCGTTGCGCACGAGGAACGTGTTGCCGCGCCGCACCGCCGGGGTGTCGACCCCGTCGCCGTCCCAGTCGCCGAAGAAGACCTCGTCCCCGGCCCGCCCGTAGACGAACCGGTGGGTGGTGACGGCGGACCCGCCGGAGCCCGACACGTGGAACTCGGCCCCTCGGCGGACGATCATCTCGTCCGTCCCGTTGCCGTCCGTGTCGGCGATGAACACCTCGTCCCCGGTCCGCCCGAAGATCACCTGCCGCGGCGAGGCCCCGGTGGGGGAGTTCGAGAGGTGGAACGTCGGCGAGCTGCCGACCGACCCGATCGTGCCGCCCTGGTCCGGTGCGGCGCCGGTGTCGGTCGCGGCGGACCCGGGCACGACGACGGGGGGCGCGTCGTCGTCGGCCTCCTCCCCGTCCGGCACCGGCGCGGCGCCCGCGGGCAGGCCGAGCGCGGTGACGCCGAGGAGGGCGGAGCCGAGGACGGCGATCAGTCGGTGCGCGAGCGGGCGCCGCGATCGGGTGGGCGTGGACGGGTGGGCGTGGTGGCGCACGGGGTGCTCCGATCGGGCCGGGGGAGACGACGTCGACGTGGTTCCGCCGTCAATCTAGCCGTGTCCCGCCGCCCCCGGCCCCGCCGCGCTCAGGCGCCAGAGACGAACCCGTGGATCGCGTCCGTGAGGGTCGCGTCGTCGACCCCGTGCCACTCGCCGGGCAGGACCGCGGCGGTCGCGGACGGGACGGCGTCGGCCAGCTCGCGCACACCCTCGAGCATGCCCGGGTCCGTCGCCTCCGAGGCGATGACGAGCGTGGGCGTGGTGATCGAGGCGAACCGCGCCGCGGATGTGCCGGGGAGGAAGGTGAGCTCGTGGACGATCGTGCGGGTGTTCTCGAGGTCCTGCTTGCTCAGGGGCGGCAGCTCGGCGAGGACCTCCGCGGGCACCCCGACCACCTCGACGTTGAACCACCGGTGCGCCGCCTCGAGGTCCTCGTCGATGAGGCGCTGAGCCTCGGCCCGCGCCGCGTGCTCGGGGTCGGCGGGCATGAGCGGCGGCTCGAGCAGGGCGAGGCGGGCCACGGGAGCCCCGGCCTCGGCGGCCAGGAGCAGGAGGGTGGCGCCCGAGGAGAAGCCGTAGGCGGTGACGGGCCGACCCTCGGCCAGCGCGACGATCGCCGCGAGGTCCTCGAACTCGCGCTCGACGGCGTAGGGCGCGGTGGTGCCGCTCTCGCCCGTGCCGCGGCGGTCGTACGTCCATACGGTGAAGTGTGCGGCGAGGGCGCCGGGCAGGTCGGGCTGCGGCGTGGCGGTGCGGGAGGTGGCCACGCAGTGGACCATGACGAGGTCCGGGCCGGATCCGGTGCGGCTCCAGGCGAGCGTCGTCCCGTCGGCCGAGGTGACGGTTCCGTGGGTGGTGGTCGCGGACGTGGTGGTGCTCGAGGTGGTCACGATGGCTCCTTCGTCGTCGGTGTGTCCCGTGCGGTCGTCGGTCGTGCAGCTGGTGTTCGTGCGGGTCGTACCGGTCGATCGGTCCCTCGCGGTCGTGCGGTCGGGTCCCGGTGGGTGGTCCGGTCTCGGTCGGTGGTCGTTCGTGCTGGGTCAGTGGCAGGCGGCCGCGTGCTCGACGGGCTCGTCGGTGCGCAGCCACTGGGCCACGGGGCGGCCGTCGCGGCGCCACCACCCGCCGGCCGGTGTCTGCGGCCAACCGGCGGGGGAGTCCTCCCACTCCTCCTGCCGCCCGAGGAGTGTCCGGTCGAGGAGCAGGTTCGCCATGTCGAACGGCTCCGTCCCGCGCGCGACGGTCTCGAACGCGAGGTAGACGTCCTCGCCGTCGCGGACGAAGGAGCGCAGCTGCCCGCCGCCGGCCACGGCGGGCTCGTCCGGTGCGTGCTCGACCGAGTACCAGGGCATCGTCCAGCCCATGAAGTCGCGGTAGGCGGCCAGCTCGGCCCACGTCCCCTCGCTGAGGACCGCGAACGCCACGTCGCGCTCGGCGAGGTAGGCCCGGGTGGCCTCGGAGACCTGGCTCATCGAGAACGTGCAGCCCTCGCACTGCCCGTGGTGCGGCCGGCCGTGGTGCCACATGAACGAGTAGGTGACGAGCTGGCGGCGTCCCTCGAACAGGTCGACGAGCGGGACGTCGCCGGTGGCGCCGACGAGCCGGACCGGCCCGACCAGGGTGACCGGCAACCGGCGGCGCGCGGCGGCCAGCGCGTCCCCGGCCCGGCTGTGCGCCTTCTCGGCGGTGAGGTGCTCGGCCTGCGCGGTCTCCCACGCGGTGCGGTCGACTGCCCTGTCGGCGATGTCCATGGAGATATGTTTAACAGAGCGATCACTACCGTGTCCATATCGAATGTGGAATGATGAGGTCATGCCGATCAAGCGCAGCTATGCCGAGCTCGGGGACGCGTGCGCCACCGCGCACGCGGTCGAGCTCATCGGCGACCGCTGGACCTACCCGATCCTGCGCGAGCTCATGCTCGGGCCCAAGAGGTTCGTCGAGCTCGCCGAGGGCCTGATCGGCGTCACGCCCGCCGTGCTGACGGCTCGGCTTCGGGCGCTCCAGGACGCCGGCCTCGTCGAGCGCGTCGACCTCCCCGCACCCACCCGCGCCACCGGGTACCGCGTGACGCCGTGGGGACAGGAGCTCCGCCCGCTCCTCAACGCGCTCGGCCGGTGGGCGATGGACTCGCCCACCCGGGACGACGACGGCGGACTCACCCCCGACGGGACCGTGCAGTCGATGCTCACCATGGCGCCGTCGACCCCACCGACCGCCCCGGTCGAGGTCGGGCTGCTCCTCCACGACGCACGGATCGAGGCCCCCCGGCCGTACGAGTTCCGCCTGACGTGGGACGACGAGCTCGCGATCGTCCGGGAGCCGGCGACCGACGCGCCCGCGCGGGTGACCGGCGACTCGACCACGTGGGCGGGCGTCCTCTACGACGGCGTCCCGCTCGACGAGGTGGAGATCGACGGCGACGTCGACGAGGTCCGCCGCCTGGTCGCCGCCTTCGCCGCCTGACCGGTGACCGGCACCTGCTGACCGGTCTCGACGACCACTCCCGGCAACCGGCTCGTGCCGTCGGCGCCGTCTCACCGGTCCCGGTGGGCGAGACCGTCGGGCGGGACCGCGCGTGGTTCGTCGTCGGGCCGTTAGCGTCCGTCCCCGTACCGGGGTGCCGACGCGCGCCCCGACCACGACCGACGAGGCGCGACGACAGGAGAAGGCCGGATGGCACAGAACGTGATGTTCTCGGGCGGGATCCCCGCCGACGGTGCGGAGGGCGTCTTCACCCTCATCGCCGACACCGTGGGGGACCGCGCGCTGAGCTGGCCCGACGGCGAGACCACCCCCGAGCGGCGCGGCTGGATCGGCGCGGTCAACAACGAGGTGCTCGCGAAGGCCCCGTGCTTCGAGGAGGTCGACGCCGATCTCGGCCAGTCCGAGGACCACGCGTACACGGTGTTCAGGACCCTGCGCATCCGGCCCGGCCAGGCCGTCGACCTGCGTGGTCGCCTGCCCTACGCGAAGGATGCCATCGACTCCTACCGCACGTTCACGCGGCTGCGCGAGGAGGGACGCATCCCCGAGGGCGTCCGCTTCCAGGTCTCGGTCCCCGGCGCGCACGACGTCGTCTCGATCACCTTCCCCGAGGTCGAGGAGTGGCCGGTCGTCGTCGAGGCGTGGCAGCAGGCCCTCCAGGAGGAGTACCGCCGCATCCTCGAGGTGGTCCCGGCCGACGAGCTGTGCGTCCAGGTCGACTACTGCACCGAGCTCATCCACATCGGCGGCGAGTGGTCGAAGCTGTTCTCCTGGGTGCCCGACCTGCCCGCCGATGAGCTGTTCGCGCAGTACACGTCCGAGGAGTACATCCGGGGCCACCTCGCCGGTCTGCCCGAGGAGGTCCGGATCGGCATCCACGTCTGTTGCGGCACCTCGCCGAGCTTCCCCGTGCAGCCGCTGGACGACATCGCGCTCCCGGTCCGCCTCTCGAACGCCGTCCAGCGCGCGTCCGGCGGCGTCGTCGACTTCTTCCACCTGCCGGCGATGTCCGACTCCGACGAGGCCTACTTCGCCCCGCTCGCGGACCTCGAGACCGGCGACGCGACGATCTACCTCGGCCTCGAGTGCAACGACGGCATCGAGGCGATGGACCGCCGCATGGCCGCGGCGCGCAAGGCCCTGCCGGACTTCGGGGTGGCGCACTACTGCGGCTACTTCTGGAACCAGGCGGTCATGCCCGAGCTGCTGGCCACGCTGGCCGCGGGGGCCGACCGGCAGGAGGCCGCGGTGAACGCCTAGCGGGCGCCGGCGGAGCGGGGCATGCAGCGGCCCTCGCAGTCGCTCACTCCTCCGGCTCGGCGATGTCGATGATTCCCGCTGCACCTCGACGGAGGCGGCCGTCGGTGGTGACCAGGGTGGCGTCGAGGGTGCGGGCCAGCGCCACGTAGAGCGCGTCGCGGACGGCGATGCGGTCCGTCAGCGCCCACGCGGCGGGCAGGAGGGGCTGGAGCGGCCAACGCCGCGCGCCGAAGGAGCCGAGCGCCGCCACGCGCTCGGCCTCGTGGGTGAGCCGCCCGGTGCGCTTGAGCCGCCCCAGTGCGGAGAGCACCTCCGCGTCCAGGTGGGCGGGTGCGGCGACGACATCGGCCTCGACGAGGTGACGCCGGAAGGCATCGGCCGCCGGCAGGCCGCAGATGAGGTCGACGACGGTCGCGGCGTCGACGACGACGACGGTCACCGGCCGGCCAGGTCGTCGTCCTCGGCGCGCCCGGCGGTGACCAGATCCGCTCCGGACGGGCCGCCCACGTGGTTCGGCCCGAGCTCGCGGACGCTCTCGAGCCAGCGGTCCATGGAGGGCGTGGCGACGTGCTGGGTGAGGACGTCGCGCAGGTAGGCGCGCAGGCTCTTGTCCTCGGCGGCGGCCCGGCGGGTCAGCTCGGCGTGGACCTCGACCGGCAGGTCCCTGATGAGAACGTCCATGACGAGACGATATCAATCTGATAGTTGCACGCACCAGGTGCCGGCGGGGTGTTCCGAGTGCGGTCGACCGTTCAGCGACTGCTGTATGGTCAGTACATGCTGACCATTGCCTCTCGTGTCGACGTCATGAACCGGCTCGGCCGAGCGATGGCCGACCCGACCCGTTCACGGATCCTGCTCGCCCTCCTCGAGGGGCCCGGCTATCCGGCGGTGCTCGCCCGCGAGCTCGACCTGACGCGCACGAACGTGTCGAACCACCTGGCCTGCCTGCGGGGCTGCGGAATCGTCGTCGCCGAGCCGGAGGGGCGGCGGACCCGGTACGAGATCGCCGATCCTCACATCGGCGCGGCGCTCACGGCGCTGGTGGACGTGACGCTGGCGGTCGACGAGAGCGTGCCGTGCATGGACGCCGAGTGCTCGGTGCCCGGCTGCTGCGACCCGGAGGGGGTGCGATGACCGCGACGACGCTCGCCACCGATCGCACAGCGGTGCTGCGGCGACGCATCAGGATCGTCGTCGCCGTCACCATCAGCTGGAACGTCGTCGAGGCGGTCGTCGCGCTGATCGCCGGCAGCGTCGCCTCGTCCGCCGCGCTCATCGGGTTCGGCCTCGACTCGATCGTCGAGGTGCTCTCGGCGGCGGCGGTCGCCTGGCAGTTCGCCGCGCCCGATCCGGACCGGCGGGAGAGGGTCGCGCTGCGCGTGATCTCCGTGTCCTTCTTCGCCCTGGCTGCCTACGTGACGGTGGACGCGCTGCTGTCGTTGTCCGGCTGGCGCGAGCCGGAGCACTCGCCGATCGGAATCGGCATCGCCGTGCTCAGCCTGCTCGTCATGCCGTTCCTCAGCTGGTTCGAGCGACGCGCGGGCCGCGAGCTCGGTTCGGCCTCCGCCGTGGCGGACTCCAAGCAGACCCTCATCTGCACCTACCTCTCGGCAGCGCTGCTCGCGGGGCTGCTGCTCAACAGCATGCTCGGCTGGGCGTGGGCGGACTCGGTCGCGGCCCTGGTCATCGCCGTCGTCGCCGTCCGTGAGGGGATCGAGGCATGGCGGGGCGATGCGTGCTGCGCCATGCCTGTCGCCGTGCTCACGGGGGAGCGCGAGGGCGACTCGTGCGGCGACGCCTGCTGCAGCTGAGACCGGCCGGCGCTTCAACTGATCGACATAAGTACAAATGCTCACTTGTGGTACGTTGTCGTTCGTCGATCAGGGAGGCGAGCGATGGGCGCAGCGACGGCGGACAGCCTGGACCTGGCGCTGCGCGCGCTCGCCGACGGGAACCGGCGGGAGATCCTGCGGGCGATCCGGAGCGAGCCGCGGCCGGTCGGAGCGATCGCCGAGGAGGTCGGCCTCTCGCAGCAGACGACCTCGCACCACCTCGGTGTGCTCCGCAAGGCGGGCCTCGCCGTCGGCGCTCGCGAGGGAACCCGTCACCTGTTCGCGATCGACACCGACGGGCTCGCTGCCGTGCGCTCCTACCTCGACGACTTCTGGCCGAGCCGGCTGGCCGACCTCAAGGCCGTCATCGAGTCGAACGAGGGGACGGTTCATGGCTGAGTTCCGGGACTCCATCGACATCGCCGCCGCACCGGAGACGGTGTTCGAGTACCTGACCACCAACGACGGCCTCACCGCCTGGATGGGCCGGCACGCCGACCTGGACCCGACGCGCGGCGGGCGGTTCGCCGTCGACATCGCCGGCCACCCCGTGCGGGGCGACTTCCTGCACGTCGAGCGCCCGAACCGGGTGGTGGTGTCGTGGGGATTCGTCGGCAGCGACGACCTGCCCGCGGGAGCCTCGCCCGTCGAGTTCCGTCTCGCCCGGACCGATGCCGGAACCCGTGTGGATCTGTGCCACTCCGACCTGCCGGACACCGAGGTGCGCGGCCACGCCGACGGATGGGCGAACTTCCTCCCCCGACTCGCCACGGTCGGGGCCGGTGGGGACGCCGGACCCGATCACTGGCAGCCACTCCCGACCTGACCCTCTCCACCGCCGCCCCGACGGCACGAGAACAGGAGCACGCCATGACTCCCGAGCAGACCGTCCTCGTCGAGCGCCTCCGCGCACGTCTGACCGACGAGCCCGCGGTGCGCGAGGTGTCGATGTTCGGCGGCAGGTCCGTGATGGTCAACGAGAAGATGATCGTCAGCGCACTCAAGGACGGCGGCCTCCTCGTCCGGGTCGACAAGGACCGGCACGACGAGCTGCTCGACAGGCCGGGAGCGGCCCAGGCGGAGATGGGGCCGGGCCGCGACATGGGTCCGGGGTGGATCGAGGTCTCCTCCGACGTCGTCGCCGTCGACGACGCGCTCGACACCTGGGTCGAGATCGCCCTGGACCACAACCGCCGGGTCACGGGTGGCGGAGGATGAGCGAGTTCCACGGTCTTCCGCCGGGCCTGTTCCAGTTCTTCGAGGACCTGGCGGCCGACAACACGAAGACGTTCTGGCAGGCGCACAAGCGGCGGTGGGAGCAGGACGTCCGCGCGCCGGTGCAGGCGCTGCTCGCCGAGCTGTCGGACGAGTTCGGGACGCTGCGCATGTTCCGACCGAACCGCGACCTGAGATTCTCCGTCGACAGGTCGCCCTACAAGCTGTGGACGGGAGCGACCAGCGAGTCCCGCGCGGCCGGCGGCATCGGTTACTACCTCGAGGCCTCCGCCACGGGCATCGTCACCGGGTACGGGGCCATGCTCATGTCCCCCGCACAGCTGCGCCGATACCGCGCCGCGATCGACGACGACGCGAGCGGCAGCGACTTCGAGCAGCTGACCCGCACCCTCGAGGCACGGTCGCACCCCGTCTCGCACGGCGCCGAGGAACCGTTGACGACAGCGCCGAAGGGCTACAGCGCAGATCACCCCCGCATCCAGCGCCTGAGATGGAAGGGTGCCGCTGTCGTCCAGGAATGGGCGACGGACGACTGGATGCACACGCCCGAGTCGCTCGACGCGATCCGCAACGTCTGGCGAGGCGCAGCACCGTTGAGGAGCTGGCTCGAGACGCACGTCAGCGATCCGGTGGAGGGCCGGAGCTGATCGGCCGGTCGCCACCGGAGCTGCGCTCGCCGGCGGTGACCGGAGCGAGGGGCCCGGTGCCGGCGCCACACCTGGTGGGCCGAACTACCCCCGAACGAGGTCCGGCGCCGGCGGGTCGAGCGTGAGCCCGGCCGAGCGGTAGGCGCCGACACCGGCGGCGTTGTGCCCCTCCGTCTTGACGAGCACGGACGAGGCGCCCATCTGCCGCAGGTGGGCGGCGCACGCGAGCGTGATCGCGCGTCCGTACCCACGGCCACGGTGGTCGCGGTGGGCGCCGAGCGGCTCGATGAGCCCGGGGCGACCTGGACCCGCCGACCACACGCTCGCCGCGGCGACGGCGGTCCCGTCGGCGTCGCGGGCGAGCAGGCACGCGGCGTCGGCGTAGGGCGGGGACGCGGCGAGCGTGCGCCACTGCTCCACGGTGAACCTCGAGACGTCGAACGACGCGCGCTGGAGCACGACCCGCTCCGCCGCGGTGGCGTCGTCGACCACCTCGATACGGACGCCGGGTTCCTCGACGGGGTCGGTGAGGTCGCGGCGCAGGGCCGCCCAGGCGTCGCCCTCGCGCCACCCGGACCCGAGCAGCGCGTCCGAGAGCGCCGTGCCGGCCGGCACCTCGACGGCGGCCGCGCCCTCGGCGAGGAGCCCACGGGCGGGGTCGGCGACGTCGTCGGCGATGGTGCGGGCGAGCTCCTCGTCCGCGACGTGCGCGGGGTCGATGCCGGTGCGCACGAGCCCGGGGCCGTCGAGGAACCCGACGGCGACGAGCCTGCCGTCGACACGCCATGTGCGCAGCGCGGCGGCCACGGTCTCGGCGCCGAGACGCCAGTGCCAGGCGACGTCGCCGGGGTGCAGCTGGATCGGGGCGTCGTCCAGCTGCCAGGGGCGCATCGCCTCGACGATGTCGGGCAGCTCGGCCACGGTCGGGGTGCTCAGCTCCATCGCCATGGGGTGATCACAGCGGACCGGACGTGCCGGGTCGACGGAAATATGCCGGATCCGGTGGCTGGAGCTGGTCGACCTGGAGCCGGCACTCCTACTTCGTCGGGCCGAGCCGCTCCGGCAGGCCGAGCTCGGTGAACCGTTCGGCGGCGTCGAGCCAGGTGATGGTGCGCCGCACGCGGCCGCCCTCCGCCTCCACGCCGAGCACGGCGAACGGGGCCCAGCCGTCGGCCTCGGGGCGGTACTGGCCGAACATCGTCGTGCCGTTCGCGGCGAACGGCACGAGCCGGTGGCCCTGGCAGCCGCCCGGCTGCGCGAACGCCTCGAGGACGTCCTCCCGGCCGTCGAGCCACCACGAGAACGGCGGCATCGAGTTGCGCACGTCCTCGTGGAGGAGCGCGCGCATGAGGGCGACGTCGTGCGCCTCGAACGCGACCCGGTAGCGCGCGAGGAGGTCGGCGTCGACTGTCGCCTCGTCGACGAGCGTGTCACCCCGGTCGCCGGGCTCGAGTGCCCGTCGCGCACGCTGCAGGGTGCTGTGGGTGGCGGACTCGCCGAGCCCGAGCGCCTCCGCCGTCTGCCGCGCGCTCAGGCCGTACACGTCGCGGAGCAGGAGCACCGCGCGCTGCTGGGCGGACAGCCGCTGCAGGGCGACGATCAGGGCCACCCGCAGGCTCTCGCGCCCGACCGCGGTCTCGGCGGGATCGATCACGCGGGAGTCGGCGACCGGCGTCACCCATCGCTCGGGCTCCGGCTCGCCGATCGCGGTGCCCGGCCGGGCCGGCCCCGTGAGGTCCATCGGCAGCGCGCGCCGCTGGACACGTCGGCGCAGGTCGATGCACACCCGTGACGCCGCCGCGTAGGCCCAGCTGCGCAGCGACCCACGGGCGGGATCGAACCGGTCGGCCGCCTGCCACAGGCGCACGAGTGTCTCCTGGGCCGCGTCCTCCGCCTCGTGCGCGTCGCCGAGCATCCGGTAGCAGAAGCCGGTCAGGCCCCTGCGGAGGCCGTCGAGGTCCTCCGCGCTGACGGCGGCCGGGCCGGGGCTCGCGTCGGTGGTCACCACCCCCACGACGTTACGCGGCACCGTTCCGCGCGGGGAAGGGACGCCTGGCGGTGAGGATCCCGAGCAGCTCGGTGACGGGACGCTCGAGGAGGCGCTCGCCCTCGCCGACGCTCACGTCCGCGTCCGTCGCCACGAGCCGGTACCCGGCGAGGTCGACGCCGAAGAACCCCCAGTTCTCGGGCCCGCCGCCGGAGATCGCGCGGGCCACGGTCCCGGCCGGTGGTCCGGGCAGCCCGAGCGGCACGGTGATGTCGAGTCCGTGGATGACGTCGTGCGACAGGGCGCCCTCGAGGCCGCCGGCGTCCGGGGCCCAGCGGCTCTCGATGCCGGAGCGGTAGAGCTCGAGGAGCTCGGCGTCGGTCCGGGCGGCGGCGTCGGACCGCGCCCAGTCGTCGAGCATGGCGTTCATGTCCGCGATCGACGTGATCTCGGCCGACCCGTACTCCTCCTCGGAGTGGGTGAGGTGCGCGGTCATGTGGGCCACCACCTCGCGCACCGACCAGCGCTCGCACAGGCTCTGGGCGCGCCACTGCTCGGGGGACAGTCCCGCGAATAGTTCCGCCAGGCGCGTGCGCTCGGCGACGATCAGGTCGTAGGTGTCGGTCATCTCTCTCCCATCGGTGGCGGGCCGCCGTCCGACGGCCTCACCGGTGGATACGCGGGCCGGCGCGCGGATTCGTCGCGCGGCCGAGTCGCGCTGGTGCGGAGGACCGGGAGATCGCCCTCGGCATTGCGCGCCGGTACGGATACCGTCGGGAGCACCATGGCCGCCCTGCCCGCAGCTCACGACGCCACGCCCGCCCCGCTCCCGGTGCCGATCTCCCTGCTCGACCGCTCCCGCACGCGCGACGGCGAGCCCGCCGGCGCCGCCCTCGCCACCACGATCGAGCGCGCCGTCCGCGCGGAACGCCTCGGCCTGCCCCGCGTGTGGGTCGCCGAGCACCACGCCGTCCCCGGCATCGCGAGCGGCGCCCCGATGCTGCTCATGGCCGCGATCGCCGCGCGCACGGAACGCATCCGGGTCGGCTCGGCCGGTGTCATGCTGCCCAACCACCGCCCGATCGTCGTGGCGGAGCAGGCGCGCATGCTCGAGGCGCTCCACCCGGACCGGATCGATCTCGGCATCGGCCGCTCCCTCGGTTTCACGGCGCCGGTGCGACACGCCCTCGGGGTCGACGAGTATGCGACCGGCGACCTCGCCCGGGACCTCACCGAGCTGTCCGCCTACCTCGACGACGACGGACCCGTCACCGCCATGCCCCGCGACGTCCAGGCGCCCCCCGTGTACGTGCTCGCGACCAGGTCGGGCCTCGCGGTGGCGGCCGAACGAGGGCTGCCCGTCGTCGTCGGGGGCCCTGTCCTGTGGGGCGACCTCTCCGAGATCGAGGGATACCGCAACGACTTCCGCCCGACGCCGGACAACCCCGAACCGCGGGTGCTCGTCAGCGTCGACGTGCTCGTCGCGGAGACGACGGAGCGGGCCCGCGAGCTCGCCCTGCCCGAGGCGTGGGCGATCGTCGAGTCGACCGCCCGCGGCGCGTTCCCGCCGCTGCGCACGGCCCCGCACGCGCGCCTGACCGAGAAGCAGGAGGCGGCCGTGCAGCGGCACCTCGACCAGGGCATCCACGGCACGCAGGCCGAGGTCTCCGCCCGGCTCCGGGAGTTGGTCGAGCGCACGGGAGCGAGCGAGGTCGTCGCGTTCTCCTCGACCCACGACCGGTCGGCGCTCGCCGACTCGGACGTCGCGCTCGCCGCGCTCTCTGGACCCTCCGTGTGACGCTGCGACCCGGCCGAGACCGCCGGCCGGTGACCGGTCCGGAATCCGCGCCGGCAGGTGTGAGGCGGAGCCCGGACCTCGGCGCCGACCAGACCGGACCGTCGCATCCACCTGCGCGGACACGTCCGGCCTCCACCCTCGCGATGTGACTGAGGGCACTATCACCTCGGGACCTTCGTCCGTGCCACTCTTCCTGGGCATGGCGCGGCGTGGCGTCGAACCCTGTTTCGACGACACCGTGAAGGACCAGCCATGCGCACGCACGACCCTGCCGAGCCCCGCTCGGACGCCCACGACCACGCCCAGCACCACGCCCACGACCTCGAGCCGGAGCGCGTGACCGGACGCGTCGTCTCGGTGCTCGCGGTCCTCGTCCTCGCGGCGCTGGTCGCGATGCTCAACGAGACCGCCCTCAGCGTCGCCCTCCCCGCCGTCATGGGGGACCTGCACGTCTCCGCGGCGGTCGGCCAGTGGCTGACCACCGGGTTCCTCCTGACGATGGCGATCGTCATCCCCACCACCGGGTACCTGCTCCGGCGGTTCACCACGCGCGCCCTGTTCGGGGCGGCGCTCGCCGTGTTCCTCCTCGGCACCGTCACCGCGGCGGTCGCACCGTCGTTCGGGCTCCTCCTCGCCGGGCGCGTGCTCCAGGCCGCCGGGACGGCGATCATCCTGCCGCAGCTGATGGCCACCACCCTGTCCACGGTCCCCGCCCGGCACCGCGGCACCGTCATGGGCCTCAACGCGGTGGTGATCTCGGCGGCCCCGGCGCTCGGCCCGACCATCTCCGGGTTGGTCGTCGAGTCGTTCGGCTGGCGCTGGCTGTTCCTCGGCATGATCCCGATCGCCGTGGTCCTCCTCGTCGCCGGCCTGATCGTCCTTCGCACCGACGGCGCCACCCGCCGGCCCCCGTTCGACCTCGCCTCCGTCCTGCTCTCCGCCGTCGCGTTCGGCGGCATCGTCTACGCGCTCAGCACGCTCGGCGCGCTCGTCGACGGCGACGTCGTGCCCGCGATCGCCCTCGTCGTCGGGGCCGCCGGCCTCCTCCTGTTCGTACGCCGACAGCTCGGCCTCGCCCGGACCTCGGGCGCCCCGCTGCTCGACCTCGCGCCCCTGTCCGTCGGGGTCTTCCGCCGGTCGACGATCATCATCGGGCTCTGCATGGCGACGAAGCTCGGCACCGTCATCGTCCTGCCGCTCCACCTCGTGGGCGCCATGGGCGTCGACGCCCTCACCACCGGTCTGCTGCTCCTGCCCGGCGGGCTGGTCCAGGGCGTCATCTCCCCCCTCGCCGGGCGGATCTTCGACGCGTACGGCCCTCGCCCCCTCGTCATCCCGGGCGCGTTCCTCCTGCTCGGTGGCCAGGCGTGGCTGAGCACGATCGGCGTCGACACCTCGCTGACGGTCGTCGTCGCGGCGCACGTCGTCTTCTGCGTCGGCATGGCGTGCCTGATGACGCCGCTGATGACCGTCTCGCTCGGCTCCCTCCCGCGCGATCTCTACGGTCACGGGTCCGCGATCGTCAACACCGTCCAGCAGCTCTCGGGCGCGGTCGGGACCGGCGTGTTCGTCGCCGTCATGACCATCGGGATCGGCCTGGCAGACGGCGGTGCGAGCGCGGGCGACACCCAGGAGCTCGGCACGCGGGCCGCGTTCGTCGTCGGCATCGTCGCGGGGCTGGTTGCCGTCGCGATGTCGTTCACGATCCGCGCCGGCCGGGACTCGGCGTCCACGACGTCGGACGGTCCCGCCGTCGAGGACGGCACGACCGGTTCGACAGGGACGACCGCCGACGACGACGGTGCCGCGCTCGTGGGAGCCGTCGCCGGGCCCGCGACCGACGCCAGGTAGTCCCGCGGGCGAGCTCTCGGACCGGCGCGACCGCCGCAGGAGCCACATCTGTCGTCCTCCGGGTCCGGCGTCGAGCCCGCCGTACGCCGGAGCCCCGGCCGACCGACTCGGGAGCGGCTCGGCCGGGGCTCCGCCGCGTCACCGGCCGAGCCTGCGGAGCAGGAGCAGCGCCACCGGCACGCACACGGCGACGATCGCCGCGGGCCACGCGAGCGCCATGACGTGGGCGTGCTCGGCGATCCAGGTCGACGCCTCCGGGCCGCCCACGCCGAACAGCTCCCGGGTGGCCACCACCGTGGACGAGAGCGGGTTCCACGCCGCGACCCCCGCGAGCCACCCCGGCATGAGGGTGGTCGGGACGATCGTCTCGGCCACCATGGCCAGCGGGAAGACGAGCGCGAAGTACTTCATCGCCGCCTCCGGGCCGCTGACGAGCAGGCCGAGCACGATCCCGATCCACGAGAACGCGAGGCGCAGGAGGAGGAGCAGACCGAGCGCGCCGGCCAGGGCCACCGGGCCGCCGTGCCACTGCCAGCCCAGCAGCGCGCCCATCCCGGCGAGGACCGCCAGCTCGACGACGGCGGTGACGAGGTCAGCGAGCGCCCGCCCCGCGAGGATCGCGGTGGGCGCCGTCGGCATCGACCGCATCCGGTCGACCACGCTGTCCCGGACGTCGGCGGCGACCGACACGGTGGTCGACCCGATGCCGAACGCCATCGTGAGGACGAAGACCCCGGGCAGGAGGAACTCGCGGTAGTCGACCCCGGGCGCGGCCATCGCGGCTCCGAAGGCGTCGCCGAGGACGAGCCCGAACATCGCGACCGCCATGACGGGGACGAGCAGCGTGCTGAGCAGCTCGTCGGGCCGTCGGCGGAGCCGGCGCAGGTGGCGACCGGCCACGACCCACGTGTCCGACAACGCCCACCCGAGGGCGGACAAGCCCGACGACGAGCCGACGCCCCGTGGGCGGGCGTGACCGGCTGCGGGACCGGGCGCCGACGCGGCCCCGGCTCCCGAGGTGCGTCCCCGTGCGGGTGCCGGCGCGCGGGAGGCGAGCGCCGCCGTCGGGGAGGGGAGTGCGGGCGGGCTGACGAGATGCGCGGTCATCGGTGCGGCCCTTCGGAGATGTCGGGTGCGGTGAGGCGGAGGAAGACGTCGTCGAGGTCGGGGCGGCGCAGCGCGAGGTCGTCCACGTGCACGCCGAGCCCGGACAGCGCGTCCGCGGCGCGGGCGAGGGCGTCGGTCGCGCCGTCGAGCGGCGCGGAGACCCGGCGGGCGGCGTCGTCGACGTCGGCCGTGACGCCGAGGGCGCCGGCGAGCGTGCGGGAGATGTCGGCCGGTGAGGCGCCCGGCGGCACGGCGACCTCGAGCCGGCTCCCGCCGACGGTGGCCTTGAGCTCGTCGGGCGAGCCCTCCATCGCGATGCGCCCCGCCCGCAGGAGGGAGATGCGGCGGCAGAGGCGGTCGGCCTCCTCGAGGTACTGGGTGGTGAGCAGCACGGTGGTGCCGCCCGCGGCCAGCTCGCGCACGGCGTCCCACACCTCGCTGCGGCTGCGCGGGTCGAGGCCGGTCGTCGGCTCGTCGAGGAAGAGGACCTGCGGGCTGCGGATCAGGCTGACCGCGAGGTCGAGGCGGCGCCGCATCCCGCCCGAGTAGTGGCGCAGCGGGCGGTCGGCGGCCGCCGCGAGGTCGAACCGGTCGAGCAGCTCGTCGGCGCGGGTGCGGGCGGCGCGGGGTCGCATCCGGTGGAGGCGGGCGAACATCGTGAGGTTCTCGCGGCCGCTGAGCACCGGGTCGAGCGCGGCGTGCTGCCCGGCCACCCCGATACGCGACCGGACGGCGCCGGGCTCGCGCGCGAGGTCGTGCCCCGCCACCCGGACCGTGCCCGAGTCGAAGCGCTGGAGAGTGGCGAGGATCCGCACGGTCGTCGTCTTGCCGGCGCCGTTCGGGCCGAGCAGGCCGTGGACGGTCCCGGGGGCGACGGCGAGGTCGATCCCGTCGAGCACCGTGCCGCGCCCGGGGTAGGAGGAGCGCAGCCCGACGGCGAGGACCGCGGGCGTCGCGGAGTCGGGGCGTCGATCGGCGGACGACGGCGCGGCGGTGGTTCGGTCTGGGGTGGACCCGACGGGTGCCGGGCGGGATGTGGTGGCCGCGGCGGGTGCGAACCCGACGGTGGCGGCTCGGAGGCCCGTGGGCGCGCTCATGCGGCCCTCACCAGGGTGGTCGTCGCCGCGGTGCCGGTCGGGCCGCCGGCCGGGCGGGGGGCCGCAGCCCCCGTCGGCGCGAGCTCGGGCCGGGGGACCGCCGTCCCGCCGTCGTGCAGCGTGACCTCGTCGAACCGGCCGAGCGCGATGCGCGCGGCGTTGAGGAGGGACTCGCTGCCCTCGTCGTAGTAGGCGAGGTGGCCCGTGATATCGCCGGTGCCGATGCGGACGGCGTCGAAGGCGGGGTGCAGCGGCGAGCGGCCGAGGCCGAGCGGGCCGAACCTGACGCGCGGGAAGTGGCGGATCCAGTCGGTCGGGGCCTGGGCGGCCCAGATGCGCGCGCGCCGGCCGGTGTCCGTGCGGTGCCTCAGGCCCATGCCGGGGCTCCCGAGCGCCACGACGTCGTCGATCTGCGCGTCGGCGAGCGCGAGGCCGGTGACGGTGGTGCCGTACGAGTGGCCGACCACGGTGAGGTGCGCCGAGCGTGGCAGGTAGTGGGTGAGGCGGGCGAGGTCGCCGGCGCCCTCGCGGGCGTAGCGGATGGCGAACGAGGCGCGCAGGTCCGGGGCGGTCCGGTACCCCACCCACGCGACGACGGCGACCCGCGCCGCCGGGTCGATCCCCGCCGTCGTGGTGAGCATGAGCTGGGCCCGCGAGCGCAGGGCCAGCGGGCCGCGGGCCCGGAAGTAGTTGCCCTGGTGGTGGCCGTTGCCCGGCACCATCACGACGACGTGGTCGGCGGTGACGAGGTCGCCGAACACCTCGACGACCCGCGGTCCGCCCGGCGGGTCGAGAGCGAGCAGCTTGTGCCCCTCGACCGTGCGCGGTGCGTAGGAGAGCGGGGCGTACGGGAAGTGGGGGTCGGCGTGGCGAGGGATGGAGCGGAGCAGGGCGGGCGCGGCGGTGCGGGGCGCCGGCGTGATCGCGCCGTGCGCGGGCACGGTCACGGCTTCGGGTACTGGCGCGAGCGGGGCGGGCCTGGTGGTGGTGGCCGACCGGAGCGGGATCGTCGTCGTCATGGCGGGGACGCTAGGAACGCGGATCGGTGCGCCGCGTCACCCGCCAGAGCCATTCGCGCCCCTACCGGGGTACGGGGTGCTGTCTCCCGGGTGCTGTCCGCCGCCTCCGGGAACAATGTCACTCCAGGGGCACTTCACTGACATTCTCGTCGGCCGAATGTCTGTCAACAGAAGTTGTCGGAGGTGTCGCCGCACGTGGCCGCTCCCGCCGCAGCACGAGCGCGAGCACGCCGATCGCCGCCCCAAGGAGCACCACGCTCTGCGCGATCTTCGCGCCCATCGTCACCCCGTCGGGCAGCGGGGCGAGCATGCCGACGAGCACCCCTCCGACGACGAGCGACGCCCCGAGGATCCCGCCCTCGCGCGCGCCCCACCGGCGCCGGGTGGGCACCCGGGCGAGGAGCCACGCAGCGACGACGACCACCGCGACCACGAACGCGAACCCGCCCCACGCGGGCGGCGTGAGGTCGAGCAGCACCTTGCCGAGGATCCCCGCGAGCACGATCACCCATGCCTGGACGGGGCGAGCGGCCGACGGGTCGGACTCGCCCTGCTCGACCTCGCTGCCGCGGGAGCCGACCTCTCGGGCCGACACCCTGCCCCGCGCCCGCAGCGGCCGGCCGGCCGGCGACATCGCGAGCGCGACGAGTGCCGCGACCCCCGCGAGCACCGCGACCACCTGGGGGAGCGACGGCGCGTACCCGTACATGTCCCGGCCGTCGAAGTGGATGGCCACGGCGACCGCGAGCCACGCGGCGATGGCCACCGCCGTCCCGAGCCGGCCGAGGAGCGGCCGGCCCTCGTGGCGCGGCGCGAGCGCGCGGTGGATCGCCAGCGGCGCCCCGACGCTCATCGTCACGTGCCCGAGGACCCAGACCAGGGTGGCGTACGCGCTGAACCCGAGCGGGGCGATCATCGTCGGCTCGCGCAGCTCGTCCCAGTAGGACACGTCGGGGCGGTCCCCGGCGAACATCGACAGGTCGATCACCCCCGTCATCGCGAGCCCGAACGCGGCCGCGAGCAGGAGGATGCCGGCCCAGCCCCGCCCCGTCCGCACGGCGAGGTCCCGGATCAGCAGCGCCGCCCCGCCGTACAGCGGCGCGAGGAACACGGTGGCGAGCGCGAGCTCACCGGGATCGCCGGTCGCGGCCAGGTAGGCCTGGAGCATCTCCGCGCAGATCGGTGCGGCGAGCGCGACGAGGACGATCGAGGCGGCGCGCTGCCGGAGCGGGAGCATGCCGCGACGTTAGCAGAGTGGGCACTCCATTAACTAGGGTGGGGGCATGGCCCGCCCCGTCGACCCCGAGCTGCGCCGCGCCCGGCGCCTCCAGCTCATCGACGCCGGCCTCACCGCCTTCGCCGAGCGGGGTGCTGCCGCGACCACCGCCGACATCTGCCGCATCGCCGGTGTCGGCTCGGGTACCTTCTTCCACCACTTCGCGACCAAGGACGCGCTCGTGGTGGCGATCGTCGAGCTCGGTACCGAGGAGACGCGGGAGCTGTTCGCCTCCCTCGACGACGACAACCCGGAGGATTCGGCCCGCGCCGCGAGCGTGCCCGGTGCCGGGGCGGTCCGCACGACGAGAAGCCGCGGCGCAGGTTCGGGGCGCGCGTCGCGCAGCAGTGGTGCCGGGGCCTCGCCGCGTGGAACCGTCCTCGGCTTCGTCGACCACGCCGCAGGAGACCTCGCCGACCCCCGCGCGTCCGGGTTCGTGCGTGCCGTCGGCGCGCTGACGCACCGCCCGACGATCGCGGCGGCACTCGAGGCGGACGAACACGTCACCCGCGAGCTGCTGGGGGAGCGGATGTCGCGCGCCCAGCGGGCCGGGGCCGTGCGGGTGGACGTCCCGGCCGACCGCCTCACGACCTGGGTGCTGCTCCTGCTCGACGGTTTCGCCGCCGGGGTCGCCGGCGGACAGGTCGACGCAGGTCGCGAGCTGCCGATGCTCCACGAGCAGGTGGCTGCGCTCCTTGACGGCCCGGCCGGTCGAGCACCGACCGGTCGCACCTGACCGGCGCGCAGATCCGGAGACGACCGACCCGCACCCGGATCGTTCGGAAACTGGTGCCGCGGAGACGGACGACCCGGAATCGGACTATTGAGACAATGCCCCGGCCCAGTTTCAGCAATGTGTCCGAGAAATGCATGGTTCCGGACTTTTCCCGCAGTTTCGCCATTCCTTTTCGGCAATCGCTCGATACAGTGGGACGGCCCCCCGCACCTGCTCATCTTCGTCGGAGGAATCCATGGAGGACCCCAACTTTCCCCTGTGGCTGCGCGCCACCCATCTCCTCAACTTCGTGCTCATCGGCATTCTCCTGCGCAGCGGGTGGGAGATGCTCTCCTCGCTGCCGCGCCTGTGGTGGCGGAACGACAGCAAGCCCGGTACGGAGTGGCTGAAGTTCACCCGGCAGGAGCTCCCGAAGGAGGAGGGCGTCTACACCTCGCTCATGGACGAGCGGAGCATGAGCCCGGTGTTCGGGCTGCCCGGACGGAAGAACATCGGGCTCGGCCGGCACTTCCACGGTCTCGGCGTCATGCTGTGGGTGCTCAACGGGCTCGTCTACGTCGTGCTCCTGTTCGGCACCGGGCTGTGGCGACGGATCATCCCGACGTCGTGGGACGTGTTCCCCGAGGCGTGGGAGTCGCTGAAGGTCTACCTCGGCCTCGGTGTGCCCGGGATCGAGCACTTCACGCCGTACGACGCGCTGCAGATGCTCGGCTACACGGCCGTCATCTTCCTGCTCGCGCCGTTCCTCATCCTCAGCGGCCTCGCGATGGCCCCGGCGATCCGCTCGCGGTTCCCGTGGTACGTCAAGCTGTTCGGCGGCCACCAGGGTGCGCGGTCGCTGCACTTCATCGCCATGGTCTTCATGACGCTGTTCATCGTCATGCACGTGGGGCTCGTCTTCCTCGTGCACCCGGAGTACAACCTGCCGCACATGGTCTTCGGCGTCACCGACACCGCCCGCTACGCCCAGGCGTTCACGATCGTGATCATCACGATCGCCCTCGTCTTCGCGTTCTGGATCGGCCTCAGCTACGCCTCGCTCATCAACCGGCCGCTCACCCAGAAGATCCTCGTCACTCTCACCGAGCCGGGACGGAAGATCTTCCTCGGCTGGATGAAGCCCCGGATGCACAAGCAGAACGCGTACACGGACGAGGACCTGTCCGAGTTCCACTGGACGAACGGCCTGCCGCCGACCGAGGACGAGTCCACCGAGTGGTTGCACCATCGGGACACCGGGTGGAAGGACTGGCGGCTCGAGGTCGGCAACGCCCTCGACGGCACCTCGATCGAGCTCGGCCTCGACGACCTCAAGGCCATGCCGAGGACGGAGTACGTCGCCGTCCACACGTGCATGCAGGGCTGGTCGGCCACCTCGAGGTGGGCGGGCGTCAAGCTCACGGACGTCCTCGACCGCCTCGGTCCCCGGCCCGAGGGAGCGAACTACGTGATGATCACCTCGTACGGCCTCGCCCAGGAGATGTGGGACCACCGGCCGCGCGAGCCCTTCTACACCGTCCTCGACATGAAGATGCTCGAGGAGGAGAACACGATCCTCGCCTACGAGCGCAACGGCCGACCGCTCGACATCCACCTCGGGGCCCCGCTCCGACTGCGCGTGGAGTCCAACCACGGGTACAAGATGGTCAAGTGGGTCCGGAGCGTCGAGTGGATCCGCGACTACGCCGAGTACGGTGACGGCCGCGGGGGCACCCGCGAGGACGGCGCCATGCAGGCGTTCAACGGGGTGATCTAGATCGAGGGGGAGCAGTTGATCAGTACGACATTCGCCGTCGACGGCATGCGGACGAACGGGGACGTGCTCGCCGTCCGCGCCGCGATGTACAAGGTGGCCGGGGTCGGCGGGTTCTCGGCGGAGATCGAGGAACAGGGGTCGCAGATCATCCTCAAGCACAAGGACGACGTCGTGCTCGACCCGGACGTCATCGACCGCGCCCTGCGTGCGGCCGGTGACTACTCCGTCATCTGACGCCGGTCGGCGGTGACCGGCACCGGCCGGCCGCTGAAGTCCTTCCTGCTCGGCCTGACCGCCGGTGGGTACATCGCCCTCGGGTTCGTCTTCCACGTGGCCAACTTCGTCGGCGCACCGACGATCGTCGGACTGGTCCACGCCGGCGGGACGTGGCGCCAGGCCGCGTTCGGCGATCTCACCTGCGGTGCGCTGGTCGTCGACAACCTCCTCCCCGTCACGCTCGGTAACGTCGTCTGTGGCGGCGTGATGGTCGGGATCCTCTGCTGGACGATCTTCCACTACGTGGCGGGCCGCAAGGACTCGCCCGAGCAGGGTGGCAAGGGCATCGCCTCCGGAGCCGGCGCCTGAGGACGGACGGCCACGCAGACTCCCGCGCAGGCGGCGTTCCCGAGCCCGGGATCCGTGCCCCTGCCAGAATGGGCGAGATGACTCCCTCGCGTCGCAGCAGCCGCTCCTCCCTCGCCCGCCGCACCGCGCCCGCCGTCGGGGTCGCGCTCGCGCTCGTCCTCGCCGGCTGCTCCGGCGGGGACGACGACCCGGACGACGGCGGGGCGGCGACGGAGTCCTCCTCGCAGACCGGGAGCCCGAGCGAGGGAGCCGAGTCGTCGTCGGGCGAGAGCCCCACCGGGGGTGAGTCCGCCTCCGACGGCGAGACGGCCTCCGACGGCGCCGCCGAGGCCGTCGACCCCGCGGACCACCTCACCGACCCCGAGCTCCTCGAGCACGTCGAGTGGGTGCTCGCCCAGCTCGAGGCGGACGCGGAGGGCCCGGAGGAGAGCGAGGTCGAGGAGCGGTTCTCCGAGGAGATGCTCGCCCAGGTGCCCGCCGACCAGTACACCGGCGTGTTCGCCCAGCTCCGCACCGGAGCCCCCTACACGGTCACCGCGGCCGCCGAGCAGCTCGGCGACATGGCCGGCGCCGAGCTCCGGCTCGACTCCGCCGCGGGCCCCCTGGTGATGACCGTGTTCGTCGGCGAGGACGGCCTCATCGAGGGCCTCCAGTTCGTCCCCGACACCGCGGGCGAGGCCCCCGAGCTCGGTGCCTGGGAGGACCTCGACGAGAGCCTGACCGAGCTCGGTGGGGAGACGCAGGTCGTCGTCGGCACGGTCGAGGACGGGCAGTGCACGATCGAGCACACGACCGCGGGTGTCGAGGAGGGCGGTGTGCCCGCGCCCAGCGGCTCGGTGTTCAAGCTGATCGTGCTTGCGGGGCTGGTCGACGCCGTCGAGGCGGGCGAGATCTCCTGGGACGACGAGCTGACGATCACCGACGAGCTGCGCAGCCTCCCGTCCGGCACCCTCCAGGACCGCGAGGCCGGGTCGACGGTCACGGTGCGCGAGGCCGCCGGGCTGATGATCTCGATCAGCGACAACACGGCCACTGATCTCATCCTCGACGCCGTGGGCCAGGAGCGCGTGGCGGGCGTGGTCGAGGAGGCCGGGCTCGACGCCGACCGGGTCCTGCCGGTGCCGAGCACGCGCGACTTCTTCCAGCTGGGCTGGCAGGTCGAGGACGACGTCCGCGCGCAGTACGAGGCGGCCGCGACGCCCGAGGAGCGCCAGGCCGTGCTCGACTCCCTGCCCGCCGAGCTCGACGTGGCGCCCACGGCCGTCACCGTGCCGCGCTGGGACGAGGGCGTCGGCTGGATGCTTACCGGCGGCGAGATCTGCTCCCTCCACGCGCTTCTCCAGCAGCGGGCGGGGACCGAGGCGGGCGAGCCCGTGCGGGAGATCCTCTCGGACAACCCCGGCGTGGGCATCCCCGAGGGGGTGGGCTACCAGGGCTTCAAGGGTGGCTCGGCCCCGGGCGTCCTCGCCTTCGCGTTCTACCTCGAGACCGCCGACGACGACGAGGGGAGCGGCCGCGTGCTCGTCGTCCAGACCCGGTCCGAGGAGGCCGTCGACCAGATGCGGGCGACGACGATCGTCGACGCCGGCGTCGGGCTCCTCGCCGAGCAGTAGTGGGCGACCCGATCAGGTGCCGAGAAGGGTCGATGGGTAGACACGTCGGACGGCAGAACCTACCCATGGGGCTCAACATCAAGAACGAGCGGGTGCACGCGCTCGCGGCCACCTCCGGGGATTCCCTGCTGTTCGTCGGCGACCACTTCGCCGAGACGGACGTCGCCTCCGCCATGTGACCGGGTCCTGCCCGGCCGCGGCCGACACTGGGGGAGGTGTCCGAGGCGGAGCCAGAGCCCCGGTGTGCAGCTGTGGTCAGGACCAGGGCTCGGCGAGGACCGCGTCCCAGAAGTCGGTCATGTAGGCGGGCCGGGCCGGACCGGCCATGCCGCGCCATGTGAGCAGGACCGCGGTCACCCCCTGCTCGGGGTAGGCCCACAGGCTCGTGCCCGTCCCGCCGTCCCAGCCGAAGCCGCCGCGCTCGTCGAGCCCGACGCCGAGGCCCCACCCCCAGCCCGGCTCGAGGAATCCAGATGCCCAGGGGCGGGTGGCGTCGGTGAGGGTGTCCGTGCGCATCGCCCGGACCGACTCGGCGGCCAGGACGCGAGGGCTTCCGTCGGCCTTCGGGCCGTCCGCCGTCAGGTCCTCGGCCGTGCCGTCGTCGGCCACCGGCACGCCGGTCGGTGGCGCCCCGGCCGCCGGCACCCCGGTCGGTACCGGACCGCGGTACGCGGGCGGGGCGAGCCCGCCGTCGAGCAGCATCTGGCCGAGCCGGACGAGGTCGCCGGCGGTGGAGAGCAGGCCCGCGGCGCCCGAGCAGAACAGGGGCCGGCGGGCCAGCGCCGGCGCCGCAGCAGGAGCGAGCTCGCCGGACTCGCCGTCCCCGCCGACCCAGCGGAACGGAGGCACCCGGTCGAGCTGCGAGCGCGGCACCGAGTAGCCCGTCTCGACCATCCCGAGCGGGGCGAGCACGCGGTCGCGGAGCACGTCGTCGAACCCGCGCCCGGTGGCCGCCTCGACCACCACCGTCAGGGCATCGAACGACGACTGGTAGAGCCACCCCTCGCCGGGCTGGTGGGCCATCGGCAGACCGGCGACCCGCTCCGCCCACTCGGTCGGCGCGAGCGCCGGTCCGGTCCAGCCGGAGAGGACGCCGGCGTCCTGCGTCGCCTCCGCGAGGGCGTCGCCGGGCGCGTCGTCGAGGTCGTAGCCGAGCCCGAGCCCCATGGTCAGCAGGTCGCGGACCATCAGCTCGCGGGCGGCCGGAACCGTGTCCTCGAGCGCCCCGTGGCGCTCGCGAAGGACCTCGCGGCCGGCCCAGGAGGGAACCCACCGGGACAGAGGGTCCTCGAGAGCCAGCGCACCGTCCTCGACCAGTCCGAGCACGAGCGCGGTCGCCGCCGGTTTGGTCACCGACGCGGTACGCACGAGCGCGTTCTCGCGCAGACCGCCGGCCGCCGCCACGGTCACGCGCCGCTCCGTGCGCGGACCGGACGCGACCGCCCACACCGCCCCCGGCGCCGGCCCCGTCCCCGCGTGCTCGCGCATGGCCTCGACGACCTGCGCCGCCCGGACGTCGTGCCTCGTCGCCATGGTGGCGACCCTAACGGTGACCACCGTCGCCGGACCACGGTCGTCGGATCGGGTGGAAGGTGACCGTGGGGCGACGAGGACTGGGCCGCGACCCCGGGACGGAACCCCCGGGTGGCGCCCCGTGGGTGGTGACACGTCGGAGGGGCCTGGCGTGGCCGGACCTACCATCGAGGCCGTAAGCGGCACCCCCTTCGTCGACCTGCGCAGCCTGGTCACCATCGCGCCCAGCCCGCCGCGCCTTGCCGTCGGCCTGCGCGCGGCCGTCGCGATCGGCCTCCCGCTCGTCGTCGCGACCGCGCTCGGACACACGTCCGCGGGGTTCCTCGCGAGCCTCGGCGGCTTCTCCATCCTCTACGGCGCTGGGGCGCCTGCCCGTCGCCGCGTCAAGGTGATCGGCGGCGTCGGCGCCGGGATGTGGATGTGCAGCCTGGTCGGCGTCCTCACGGCGGGCAGCACGTGGGGGTCGCTCGCCGCCCTCGTCGCGGTCAGCTCGGTGGTGGGGTTCGGCACGCACGCGCTTCGGGTCGGCCCGCCGGGGGTCTACTTCTTCGCCCTCGGCACGGGAGTCGCCAACCTCGCCGCTGTGGGCGGCACGGACCCGTGGCTCATCCTCGGCATGGCGGCGGTCGGGGTGGTGAGCGCCGTCGTCGTCGGGACCTCAGACATCTGGCTGCGGCGGCGCGGCATCGAGGAGAGCGCCGTCGCGCACGCCGAGGACACGGTGGTGCGCTTCGAGGCGGCCGCCCGCTCGACCGACCCCGATACCGACCTCGACCGGCTCGACCGTCGCCGGGCCGACGCCTCGACGGCGCTGCACGCGGCGTGGACCGCCGTGACCGATGGCGGGACGGCGAGCGACTTCGAGGCGCGCCTGCAGGTCGTCCACGAGCGGTACGCCGCGACGTCGGCCCACCTCTCGGGCCGCGTGTCCGGGATCGACCCCAGCCCGTGGGAGAACGACGTGGACCGGGCCGACGAGCCGGCGCAGGACACGGACGAGCGCGCGGGCGCCGACCTCGGGCGGACCGACGACGAGCAGCGCCAGGTCGAGCGCACGCAGGTCCGATACTCGTCGCTGGGGCGCCCCGCGGGCGGCTACCTCCTGCGCCAGGCCGCCTGGTGGCCGTCGGAGAGCATGCTCGTCGCCCTGCGCGTGCTCGTGGCCACCGCCGTCGCCGGGTCGATCGCGACGCTCATCGGCAACGAGCACGTGTACTGGGCGGTCGTCTTCGCCGCCCTCATCGTGCAGACCGGCGGCACGCGCTACGCCCAGGCCACCAAGGCCCTGCAGCGCGTGCTTGGCACGGTGCTGGGGCTCGGGGTGTTCGCCGTCGTGCTCGCCGTGGACCCGCAGGCGTGGTGGCTCGTCGCGACGATCATCGTCATGCAGGGCTCGGTCGAGCTGCTCGTCACCCGGAACTACCTGCTCGCGGTCACGCTCATCACGCCGCTCGCCATGACGATCTCGGTCGCGGTGACCGGCATGAGCACCGAGACGGTCGTCGGCGACCGCCTCATCGACACCGCGATCGGCGTGGGCACGGCGATCGTCGTGCTCGTCCTCAGCGGTCTCGGCGGGAAGGAGGTCGTCCTGCCTGCCCACGCCCGACGGGTCGCGATCGCCCTCGATGCCGTGCTCGCCGACCTCGTCGCCGGCGGCCACGACACCGCCGACGGCGTGCGGCGCCGCCAGCACCTCTACGTCGAGCTGCTCGAGTCGGACGCCGTGGCCCGGCGGGCGCTCGCCGACGCGCCCGACCAGGTCGCCCCCTTCCGGGAGACGGAACGGGTGCTCTCGACGATCGGCTACCTCGTGCTCGGCGCGGGGTGGCACCAGCACCTGTGGGGCCGCCGCGAGCGGTTCGAGCTCGCCCGGGAGCGGCCGGCCGTCACCCTGGGGCAGCGCGTGACGGTGCGGCGGCCGGCGGCGAACATCACCGAGGAGCTCCGCGGCGTCGAGTCCGCGCTCACCGGTGCGTAGGCGGCGCCGGTCGATGCCTCCCCCCACCCGGACGCCCGCCTCGCGCACACCCGCCGCTGCGCACCTCGTCGTCGCCCCTTGCCACGTACAACTGATCGGTTGTATGTTTGTGACGTGATCGAGGCCGGGGACGAGGACCGGGCGGACGCCCTGTTCCACGCCCTCGCCGACCGGACCCGGCGGGACATCCTGCGCCGGGTCCTCGCCGGGGAGCACTCGGTCTCGGCGCTCGCGGCGGGCTACGACATGAGCTTCGCCGCGGTGCAGAAGCATGTCCGCGTCCTCGAGACGGCCGGTCTGCTCACCAAGCGGCGCAACGGCCGCGAGCAGCTCGCCTCGGGCGACGTCACGGCGGTCCGCTCCGTGGCCTCCATGCTCGGCGAGCTGGAGGGCATCTGGAGGGGCCGCGTCGAACGGATCGACGCGCTGCTCGCGCGTGAGCTCGACCTCGAGGAGGACTGACATGCCCGTCACCGACATCACGACCGACGTCCCCGGCAGGACCATGACGATCACGGCGCACTTCGATGCGCCGGTGGAGCGGATCTGGTCGCTCTACACCGACCCGCGCCAGCTCGAGCAGGTCTGGGGGCCGCCCGGCTACCCGGCCACCTTCGTCGAGCACGACATCCGGCCGGGCGGGCGTAGCAGCTACTACATGACCGGCCCCGACGGCGAGAGGTACGGCGGCTGGTGGGAGATCACCGCCGTCGACGAGCCGAACGGGTTCGAGTTCCGGGACGGGTTCGCCGACGCCGACCTCCGGCCGGTGGACTCCATGCCGGTCTCCCGCAACGTCTACCGGTTCGAGCCCGACGGGTCGGGCACGACGGCGACGGCGACCGCGACCTACGAGTCGGAGGACGCGCTCCGGACCGTCATGGACATGGGCCAGGAAGAGGGTGTGCGGGAGTCGATGAACCAGATCGACGACTTCCTCGCGACCCGCTGACGCGCGCCCGGTGGACCGGCCGGGCGGGGACGTTCCCTGCCCGGTCGGCCGCACTCCTCGGGCGCGACGCGCCGGGGCGATCTGTGCGGGCGGCGATACGGTGCCAGCATGAATGGATGATCGTCTCCACCAAGGCAGCCGCCGCGCTCGGCTGCGCGCTCGTGGCGGCAGGCATGTCGGGCTGCGCGGACGACCAGCGGTCGGTGCCCTCGATGGTCGTGGCGTGGCCGGAGCCGGACGTCGTCGACGGACGGCCCGGCGCCGACCCGACGACGGCGGACCCGGTCGAGGACGGAGCCGCCGACTCCGGACCCGCCGACGACTCGGAGAGCGTGACGTACCCCGGCGGCGGCGTGGGCGAGGCCGGAGTGCCCGACGCGGACGCGCTCCGCGAGATCCTCGCCGCGGCCGGTCTCGGCTCGCCGGGGGTCCAGGTGGCCGACGGGCTGCACGAGATCCTCGACCGCATCCAGCCGTAGGCCGGCTGGCCGTGCGCGTGCGACGGACCTCGACCGCCGTCCGTCCGGCATCGACCGGCGACCTCCCGATGTCGGTGGTCGCCGGCACCCTCGGGGGATGACGCGCACCGTCTTCTACACGGCCACGACCCTCGACGGATTCATCGCGGACGAGGCGGACTCCCTCGCGTGGCTGTTCGCGCAACGCGGTGACCCGGCGGTGACCGGGGACTACGAGAGCTTCGTCTCCGGGATCGGTGCGCTGCTCATGGGGCGCACCACCTACGAGTGGATCCTGCGCGAGCTCGGCGAGGGCGCCTCGTGGCCCTACGACCTTCCGACGTTCGTCGCGACCCACGCCGACCTCGCGGCGCCGGAGGGGGCCGACGTCCGATTCGTCGCCGGGGACGCGCGCGAGATCCACGCCGGCCTCGTGGCTGCGGCCGGCGGGAAGGACATCTGGGTGGTCGGGGGAGGAGACCTGGCCGGTCAGCTCGCCGACGCAGGTTTCCTCGACGAGCTGCGACTCTCGATCGCGGCCGCGACCCTGGGGTCCGGGCGACCGCTGCTCCCGCGCCGGCTGGCGCTCGGGCTGCGCTCCGTCGAGCGGGTCGGCGACTTCGTCTCGGTCGTCTACGACGTCCTCGGCCCGGGGGACCCGGCCTGGGCGGACGCCTCGACGCCGGACGGTCCGGTCCCGGCCTGACCCGCTCGGGCCCGCGGGTGCCCGGTCCGCGGGCCGCGGCCGAGCAGCGCCCGAACTGACCCGACCGCCCCCTCGGGGTGCCCGGCCCCACGGGCCCCGGCCCGACCCTTCAGCCGAGGTCGATCGCCATGCGCACCGAGACCTCGTCGCCGAGGCCGATCCCCTCGGCCCGCTGCACCGCGACCTTGACCGGGAGCAGGTAGCCGCCGTCGCGCGGGAAGAGCGAGGTGGTGAACGTGGTCTCCCCGATGCGTGCGGTCACCGGGATGACGCCCCAGCCGTAGGTGGCCTCGCGCCGGACCTCGCGGACGGCCTCCCGCGGGTCCGGCGGCAGCGGGACGAACAGGAACGGCGCGGGGCCGCGCCAGTGGATGATCTCGCCGGAGAACTCGAGGTCCATGCGCAGAGGCTAGGCGGCACCCCCGTCATCGGCGTCGTCGGCCTCGCGCTGGGAGCGGTCGCCGAGGCCGGCGAGCAGCTTCTCGAGCAGTCCCGCCAGCTGCGCGAGCTCGGCGTCGTCGAGCGCGGCGAGCAGCTCCCCCTCGGCGCGGACGTGGCGGGGGGCGACGTCGTCGATGACGGCGCGGCCCCGGGGAGTGAGGCTGACGAGCACGCTGCGGCGGTTGTCCGGGTCCGTCGTGCGGTCGACGAGGCCCTTCTCCTCGAGGCGCGAGAGCCGGTTGGTCATGGCCGCCGCCGTCACCATCATGCTGCCGGTGAGGGCGCCGGGCGTGAGAGTGAACGGGTCACCCGCGCGCCGGAGGGCCGAGAGGACGTCGTACTCGCCCGGCTGGAGGTCGTGCTCGGCGAAGAACTCGCGCATGCCCTGGGAGATGAGGTCGGACGCGCGCGAGACCCGGCCGGTCACGCTCATCGGTGCCAGCTCGAGCTCGGGGCGCTGCTCGCGCCACTGTCCCAGGTAGTCGCTCACTCGGTCACGCATCCGCCAAGAATAGTTCAAGATCGAAAAGTTTGACGAGACGACCGCGTCACGCTAGACTCTTTCACGTCGAAGCGTTCGGCGTTGAACGGTGTGTGCTCCCGTTCTCGACCGACGGCAGCGGCACCGGGCAGCTCCGGCGCGAGGCCTACGCCCGTACACCGACCTCCCCCGCTCCCGGTCGCGTCCCTCCCCCGGACGTCGCCACGCACGACCAACCGCCCCG
The DNA here is from genome assembly GCF_055326485.1 of Georgenia sp. G2120. Taxonomy (NCBI): domain Bacteria; kingdom Bacillati; phylum Actinomycetota; class Actinomycetes; order Allobogoriellales; family Allobogoriellaceae; genus Georgenia; species Georgenia sp. G2120. Next base: position 139,045 of record NZ_JBUZNL010000004.1, read on the forward strand.
CGCGGAGAAGAGAGACCCGCATGACCACCGCCGACCTGACCACCGCCGACACCCGCGCCGTCCCTGGCCGGGACGTCTTCCCCGCCACCCACGCGACGCGCCACGAGATGGAGGCCCGGATCGACCGTCACGCCATCGCCCCCGGGCGCGTCGTGATCCTCGACCTCGCGCAGCGCGACGGGAGCGAGCCCGTCTCCGGCACGGACCGCGCCGTCGCCGTCGGAGCGATCCTCACGGGCGTCGCGGCCGCGATCGGCCTCGCCCTCGGCCTGGTCTGACGGCTCCCGACCCCCGGCCGGGAATGCCGCGGCGCCCGCGCGCCTTGCACCTCGAGGACCCCACCACCCGAGGAGCATCGTGACCGCACAGCCCCCCATCGCCGTCGACATCTGGTCGGACATCGCCTGCCCCTGGTGCTACATCGGCAAGCGCAAGTTCGAGGCCGGCCTCGCGGAGTTCCGCGAGCAGCACGCGGACGCCCCCGCGGTCGAGGTCACGTACCACTCGTTCGAGCTCTCGCCGGACACGCCGGTCGACTTCACCGGTTCGACGACCGAGTTCCTCGCTGAGCGCAAGGGCATGCCGGTCGAGCAGGTCGAGCAGATGCTCGAGCGCGTGACGGGGATCGCGGCCTCCGTCGGGCTCGACTACGACTTCGACTCGGTCGTGCACATCAACACGCTGCGCGCCCACCAGGTCATCCACCATGCCAAGGCGCACGGCAAGCAGGCCGAGGCCAAGGAACGCCTGCTGCGCGCCTACTTCGTCGAGGGGAAGAACCTCTCCGACGTCGACGAGCTCGCCGCGCTGGCCGACGAGATCGGGCTCGACGCGGAGGAGGTCGCCGCCGACCTGCGCGCGGACCGCTGGGCGGCCGACGTCCGGGCCGACATCGACCAGGCCCGCGCATACGGCATCCAGGGTGTGCCCTTCTTCGTCCTCGACGAGAAGTACGGCATCTCGGGGGCGCAGGAGTCCACCGCATTCGCCCAGGCACTCGGCCAGGTGGCGACCGAGCGTGGGACAGACGACGCGACGCGGGCCGACGCGTGACCGCCGCCGGGACCTCGACGACGGGAGCCGCCGCGGGGGCCTCGTGGTCGGCCACGGCATCGGCGGCGGACCCGACCTCCGACTCGGCCTCCGACACGGCCGAGAGGCCGACCGTGGCGCCGCACGAGTCGGCGAGCCCGCTGCCGTCGCCGCCCGCCCCGGTCACGTCTCTCGCGCCGCTCACCCCGCTCGGGGGCCTCGACCTCCCCGGCCTCGACGACGCTCCCGCTTGCGGCCCGGACGGCTGCTGAGGACCTCCGGACCGTCCCGGGGACGGCCGGACGCGTCCGCGGCTCGCCGCCGCGGGGGCACGTCGCATGGCGCCGCAGCGCCGTCGTTCGACGTGCCGTCGCCGCTCAGCGGGTCGCGCGCGCCTGCGCGAGGAGGTCGCGGACCGGCCCCGCGAGGGCCTCGTCGCCGCACGTGACGAGCACGGCCACCTTCCCGGCGTCGAGCGGGATCCCCGGGTTGTCGGCGAGGTGCGCGCCCGGTCCCGTGTACTCCGTGCCGAAGTACTGCCAGTCGCCGTCCGCTCCGATCGTCCGGCGCTCCGGCTCGAGCCAGCCCACGTGGCCCAGGGCGGTGCGGCCGTGCTCGCCGAGGCGGAGGGGGGCGATCGTCGGCGTCGTCTCGATGCGGTAGCCCGGCGTCATGAACGCGACGGCGAACGACCCCCGGTCCACCACCACCATGCGGAACCGCGCGTCGCCGGTGCCGAGATCCCCGGCGTCGATCTCCTCGAGCAGGCGCTCGGTCATGCGCGGCACGGGCCGGCGGGGCGAGCCCTTCCGGCGCGGCGGCCGGGCGTGCCGACGCAGGTAGAGGTGGAGATGCGCCGAACGGTAGATCCCGACCATCGCAGCGAGGAGCACGAGTGCGCCGATGCCCATGCCGATCCACACCGCCACCGACGGCAGGTTGCCCGGATCGACGGAGAATGTCCGGCGCACGCCCATCGTGACGCCGACGACGACGAGCACCGCGAGCAGCGCCGAGACCAGGGCCGCCGCGAGCAGCTGACGGAGCGCGGCCGTCACCGGGTGGGGGAGCGCCCGGCCCGCGCCGCGCTCGGTCGATCTCGCCATGGCGGAAGTCTCCCAGGTTCGGGCGGGTGCCTCGTCCGCACGGGCGGTCACCCGGGCGGGCTGACCTACGGCAGGTGCCGGGGATCGGGCTGGATGCGCTCGGTCACGTCGAGGTGGATGCCGCCCGGCACCCCGCGGATCCCGCGGCGCTCGACCTCGGCCCGCTCGCGGTCATGGAGCGGGCCGTCGCGGCGCACGGCGAGAGCGATGACCACGGCCCCGACGGCGAGGAGCGCCGCCGCCGGGAGCAGCACCCACCATCCCGCCCGGTCCTGCGTCAGGGCGACGAGCAGGAAGAGCCCGACCGCGCCGTAGACACCGACCTGGATGCGGCCGCCGGTCCGGTAGTGGCGCGCCGCGGTCGTCGTCGACTCGACCGCAGCGCGGTTGGGGGTGCGGAGCTGGGCCGCCGCGAGTCGGCGCCACCGGAGCCGCATCCCGAGCCAACCGACCACAGCCGTGACGATCACCGTGAGTGCGAGGCAGCCGGCGAGCACGGCCGTCGCCGTCGCACCGGCTCCGGTCACCATCATCCCGACGAGCAGCCCGACGGCGACGAGCACGAGCAGGCCCGGGATCCACTCCAGCGGCGCCACGCGAGAGGAGCGGCGTCCGCTCGACCCGGAGCGCGTGGGGCCCGCGCCGCCCCCGCCCCCGCCCGCGCCCGCCGGGCCGTCCGCCGCTGACTGCGCGGCCGCCTCGCGCTCCTCGGCCGAGCGGGCCGCGTGCTCGAGCCGGCCGACGTCGAGCAGGAAGATCCCGACCGGACCGGCCAGCGCGTCCGGCCCCGAGACGAGGAGGTGCAGGTCCTCCGGCGTGAGCGACAGCCCCTGGCGTCGGACGCTCGGGTCCCCGGGATCGGCGCCGATCCCCGCGAGGATCTCGCGCGCCTGATCGGGCAGCTCCTCGAGCACCAGCGACGGGGTGGTGGCGTGCTCGGTTCCGCGACGCCAGGTCAGCCGCACGGAGTCGGGCCGGTCGCCCCCGCCGCCGAGGACGAGGCGCGTGCGCTCGGCGGAGTCCATCGCCAGCTCGCCGGCCAGCTGGTCGTCGATCCCGTCCTGACCGCTCGGCCTGCTCACGCCCGGTCCTCGCTCACGTCTGGTCCTCGATCCCGCTCGTTCCCGTCACTCGGACAGGCTCACGCCTGACACGTCATGCCTGGTCCTCGACTCCGCCCGGCCGCCGCACCGCCGGCCCGGTCCCGAGCCGCGCGGCCCGGATGTAGAGGGTGGCGGAGTAGAGGTGCAGCGCGGCGCCGACCCACACGAGCACCCGCCCCACGGTCATCGCCTCCGGCCACACCGAGATGCCGAGGACGATGCCGCAGATGCCGAAGAACAGCACCGCGGTGCGGGCCTTGCCCACGTACGTCACGCGCATCCGCCCCTGCTGCGCGGCACGCCCGGCGAGGGCGACCACGATGAGGTCGACGAGCACGATGACGGCGACGGGCACCCAGCTCAGTGCGTTGGCGACACCGAGGGCGACGACGACGAGCGCGATGCCGATCCGGTCCGCCACCGGGTCGAGGATCTCCCCGGTCCGGGACTGCTGGTTCAGCGCACGGGCGAGCAGACCGTCCACCCAGTCGGTGACGGCCCAGACGCCGACGAGCACCGGGGGCCACCAGCTGCCCTCGGGGTCGTCGACGATCACCCAGCAGGCGGGCCCGAGCAGGAGGAAGCGCAGCAGCGTGACGAGGTTGGGGATGGTCGCCCAGTCCGGCCGTCCCGATGCCCGACGAAGACGGCCGTCCGTCGTCGGATCGGTTGGCATGACCTGAGCCTACGCGTGGCGCGGCCGGGAGCGGGTCCTGATTTCACGTGGACACCGCGCCCTACCGTGGCCGGATGAGTCCTCCTCTGCCCACGATGGTCACCGACCGTCTCGCGCTGCGCGCCTGGGGGCCCGACGACGCCGGCACCGTGCTCGCCATCTACTCGCGACCGGAGGTCGTGCGGTGGTCCGGCGGACCCGGGACGGAGCTCGCCACGCGCGCCGACGCGATCGAGCGGCTCGCCCGGTGGGAGACCCGCATGGCCGGCGGTGCCCCCCGCGGGATCTGGGCGATCACCGATGCCTCCGACGTCGGAACCCCGGCGGCCCCCGTCGTCGGCGCGGTCCTGCTCGTCGACCTGCCGGCCAGCTCGCCGGACCGCTCCCGCCCGCCGTCGGGGGACCTCGAGATCGGGTGGCACCTGCACCCCGACCGGTGGGGGAGCGGCTATGCGACCGAGGCGGCGCGCGCGGTCCTCGCCCACGCGTGGGCGCACGGGGTGCGCCGCGTGCTCGCGGTGACCCACCCCGACAATGCCGCCTCCCAGGCCGTCGCCCGGCGGATCGGCATGCGGCACGAGGGTCGGACGACCGCCTACTACGACACCGAGGCCGAGCTGTTCGCCATCGAGGCGCCGGCCTGAGCCGGATGGCACCGACCTGAGCCGGATGGCACCGGACTGAGCCGGATGGCACCGGACTGAGCCGGATGGCACCGGACTGAGCCGGGTGCCACCGGCAGTTCGTGCGGGCGCCCTCCCGGGCGTCCGCACCCCCGCCTGGTTGCCCATCGGCCCCCGCCCGCGCACGATGGGACCACGCGGCGCCCTTGGCGCCGGGCATCGAGGAGAGGTGGCCCGTGAGCAACCTGGAGACCCGGCCGGCGGAGATGCTGCTGTCGTGCCCCACGGCCGACCCGCCCGGCATCGAGGTCGTCGTCTCGCGGGTGGTCCCGCTCGGCGGTCCGCGCGCGATGCCCGTGCGCCGCACGCTGCCGAGCCGCGAGCGCAGCTTCGTCGGCGCCTGGTGCTTCGCCGACCACTACGGCCCCGACGACGTCGCGGCCACCGGCGGCATGGACGTCGCCCCGCACCCGCACACCGGCCTGCAGACCGTGTCCTGGCTGTTCACGGGCGAGGTCGAGCACCGCGACTCGGCCGGCGTGCACGCGATGGTCCGCCCAGGCGAGCTCAACCTCATGTCGTCGGGCGCCGGCATCTGCCACTCCGAGGTCTCGACCGCCGGCACCACGGTGCTGCACGGCGTCCAGCTGTGGCTCGTGCTTCCGCGGGAGGCACGCACGGGCCCGCGCGGGTTCCAGCACCACGCACCGACCCCGGTGCCGTTGCCGGGTGGGTCCGGGACGGTGTCGGTGTTCATCGGCGAGCTGCTCGGCGAGGCCTCGCCCGTCACGACGGCGACCCCGCTGCTCGGGGCCGAGCTGACGCTGCCGCCGGGCGCCGTCGTCGACCTGCCTGTCCGTGCGGACTTCGAGCACGGGGTCCTGCTCGACACGGGGGCGGTCGAGGTCGACGACGTCGCGATCGAACGGGCCGAGCTCGCCTTCCGCGCGCCCTGCGGCGACACGCTGCGGCTCGCGAGCACCGGGGACGAGCCCGCGCGCGTCATCCTCCTCGGCGGTGAGCCGTTCCGGGAGGAGATCGTCATGTGGTGGAACTTCATCGGCGCGGACCACGACGAGATCGTCGCCGCGCGCGACGCCTGGAACGGCGGCGGGGACCCGGCGGGTGAGTACACGGGAAGCGAGCTGTTCGGCCGGGTCGAGGGTTATGTCGGCGAGCGCGCTTGGCTGTCGGCGCCCGACCTCCCGGGCGTGCGTCTGCGGCCGAGGCGCAACCCCAACGCCACGACCGTCGTGGGACGGACGGAGCAGTGATGACCGGAGGAGCAGCGGTGGGCCGGGGCGTGTCCGAGCCGGTGGACATCACCCAGGCGCACCGGCCCGTGTACCGGGCCGCGAGCGGCATGGCGAAGGCGGCGACCGACGCGGCCGAGGCGGTCGGGATCGGCCGCGACGTCGTCGAGCTCGTCGACGTCCGGGTCTCCCAGATCAACGGCTGCGCGCGATGCCTGAGCGTCCACGTGCCGAGGGCGCGCCGCGCCGGGGTCACGCAGCACCGGCTCGACCTGCTGCCGACCTGGCGGGAGTCGTCGGTGTTCACGGACGTCGAGCGGGCCGCGCTCGAGATCGCCGAGCTGACCACGAACCTGCCGCACGGCGCCGCCCTGGCCGCGAGCGGCGGTGCCGGGCGCCGCGGCGGACTGACCGACGAGCAGGTCGCCGCGATCGTCTGGGTGGCGATCGCGATCGGCGCCTTCAACCGGATCTCGATCATGTCCGGGCACGACGCGCTCCCGCCGCGCGAGGATTCGGCCGCCGCCCAGGGGCGCGACGAGCAGACCGAACGACCGACGACGACAGGAGCGAGCGATGAGTGACGACGTGCTGGTGGACGGCCAGGTGCCGACGGTCCGCAACGACGCCGAGGGCGGCCGCTACGTGGTGGAGATCGGCGACGAGCTGCTCGGCCGGATCGACTACCGGGTGCGCGGCACGGACGTCGCGCTCACCCACACCGAGGTCAACCCGGAGCGATCCGTCCCGGGTCTGGCCCGCCACCTCGTCGACGAGGCGCTCGCCGACCTGCGCTCCCGCGGCGCCGGCGTGCTGCCGTACTGCCCCTACGTGCGGCGGCTCATCGACAAGAACCGCGCCGAGTATCTCGACCTCGTCCCTGAGGACCGCCGCGCCGAGTTCGAACTCGGGTAGTCACAGGGCCGGGGTTGCACCGAGGTGGAGAGGCTCGCCCCCACGATGATGGGGGCGCGTGGGTCCTGTGACGATCAGGCCGCGGCGGACCGCCGCGCGACGACGAAGACTCGCCGGAACGGCATGACCACACCCAGGTCCGTGGCCGGGTACGCCTCTCGCAGGCGTGCGCGGTACTCGTCCACGAACCGTTCACGCAGCGGCTCGGGGAGCGCCTGGAGCGTGGGTCGCGCCGCCGTCCCGCTCGCCCAGGTCAGCACGGGGTCCTCGCCGGTGAGCACGTGCAGGTAGGTCGTCGACCAGGCGTCGACGGCGCAGCCCAGCTCCGTCAGCGCCCGCAGGTACTCCTCCGGCTCGTGGTTGACGGGACCGGCGGCCCCCGCCGCGTGCTCCGCGTAGGGCGGCCGCGCGGCCAGCTCGCGCCGGAGCGCGTGTATCGGCGTGGCGTTGTTGGCGGGCACCTGGAAGGCCAGGCAGCCACCCGGCCGGACGGCCGCGACCAGCTCCGGCAGCAGCTCGAGGTGCTCCGACACCCAGTGCAGGGTGGCGTTGGAGACGAGGACGTCCACCGGATCGGCGGACGTGAGCCAGTCACGCAGGTCGGCCTGCTCGAACCGCAGCCGGGGCCCCGAGTGGCGCGCGGCCGTGGCGAGCATGGCGGGGCTCGAGTCGACGCCCACCACCTGCGCGGAGGGGAAGCGGCGGGTGAGCCCGTGCGTCAGCTCGCCGGGTCCGCAGCCCAGGTCGACGACGGTGCGCACCTCCGCGTCCGGTCCGGCCGTACGGACGCGGGCGAGCAGGTCGACGAACGGGCGGGCACGCTCGTCGGCATGGACGTCGTAGAGCTCGGGATCCCAGGTGTGCGCCATCGGTGCCTCCGTCAGGTGGGGCTCCAGCACACCACCGCAACTATCTCGACGTCAAGATAGTTGTCGACGGAGCACGACGAACGGCCGCCGGCCCCACCAAGCGGTGGGACCGGCGGCCGTCGGTACTGCAGGGGGGCTGGGTCAGCCCGCGTCCTCGGTGATGAGCGGGTACACGCCGTTCTCGTCGTGCACCTCGCGGCCGGTGACCGGCGGGTTGAACACGCACACGGTCTTCATCTCGGTGCGCGGCCGGACCACGTGCTTGTCGTGGTCGTTGAGCAGGTAGAGCGAGCCGGGCGCGAGCTGGTGCACCTCGCCGGTGGCCAGGTCCTCGATCTCGCCCTCGCCCGAGGTGATGAAGACGGCCTCGATGTGGTTGGCGTACCAGAACTCGTTGACGGTCCCGGCGTACAGCGTGGTCTCGTGCACCGAGAAGCCGACGCCCTCCTTGGCGAGGATGATGCGCTTGCTGCGCCAGTTCGGCGTCTTGATGTCGGCGTCGGTGTCGGTGATCTCATCGATCGTGCGGACGAGCATGGGGACCTCCAGGTCTCAGGTGTCGGGTGATCGGTGGTGCGACGTGCGGCCGCGGACGCGACTGCCCGGCCGCCGGCGCGAGGGCCGGCGGCACGGTAGCGCGGTCGGTCAGGCGGCGAGGACGTCGTCGATGCAGGACTCGATGATGTCGAGACCGCGGGCAAGCTCGTCGTCGGTGATCGTCAGTGCCGGCAGGAACTTGATGACCTCGCTCATGGGTCCGGAGGTCTCGACGAGGAGCCCGCGCTCGAAGGCCAGCGCGCAGGCCTCGCCGGCCTTCTCGGCGTCCTCGAACTGGATCCCGCGGGCCAGGCCGCGGCCCTTGGACGTCAGGCCGTGGGCCTCGTGGCGGGCCGCGATGCTGTTGAGCCGGCCCTCGATGTAGAGGCCCTTCGCCGTCGTGGACTTCTCGAGCGTGTCGTCGCCCCAGAACTCCTTGATGGCTGCGGTTGCGGTCGCGAAGGCCGGGCCGATGCCGCGGAACGTGCCGTTGTGCTCGCCCGGCTCCCAGATGTCGAGCTCGGGGCGGATGAGGGTGAGCGCCATCGGCAGGCCGTAGCCGCTGATGGACTTCGAGAGCGTGATGATGTCCGGGACGATCCCGGCCTCCTCGAAGCTGAAGAACCCGCCGGTGCGGCCGCAGCCCATCTGGATGTCGTCGAGGATGAGCAGGATCTCGTGCTCCTTGCACAGCGCGGAGAGCTTGCGCAGCCAGTCCGCACGCGCGGCGTTCATGCCGCCCTCGCCCTGGACGCTCTCGACGATGACCGCGGCCGGCTCGTTGAGCCCGCTGCCGAGGTCCTGGAGCAGCCGCTCGAAGTAGAGGAAGTCCGGGTACTCGTCGTCGAAGTAGTCGTCGTAGGGCATCGGCGTGGCGTGCACGAGCGGGATGCCCGCGCCCCCGCGCTTCATCGAGTTGCCGGTCACGGACAGGGCGCCCAGCGTCATGCCGTGGAAGCCGTTGGTGAAGTTGACGACCGACTCGCGGCCGGTGACCTTGCGGGCGAGCTTGAGCGCCGCCTCGACGGCGTTCGCGCCGCCCGGGCCGGGGAACACGACGCGGTGGTCGAGCCCGCGCGGCTCGAGGATGTGGGAGCGGAAGGTCTGGAGGAAGTCGCGGCGCACGTCGGTGAACATGTCGAGACCGTGGACGACCTTGTCCGACGTGAGGTGCTCGACGAGGACCTTCTTGAGCAGCGGGTTGTTGTGGCCGTAGTTGAGCGCTCCGGCGCCGGCGAAGAAGTCGAGGTACTCGCGGCCGTCCTCGTCGGTCATCGTGCTGCCGGTCGCGGTGGTGAACGTGGTGGGCCAGCTGCGGGAGTAGCTGCGGACCTCTGACTCGAGCTCTGTCGTGGGGGGTGTCGTCGTCGTCATCTTCGCTCCTGTATCGGTGTCGTGCGATGCGGTGTCGGGGGTGCAGGCGGTGCGAGGTCGGGCGTGGTCGAGGGGGCGGGCGGACGGTGGGTGCGGGCGGCGGACGCCGGACGGCCGGTCGGTCGCGCCGCGCGTCGGCGGCGCGGAGGGGGTCAGGTCGCGGCGGGGTGCAGCGGGGCGATCACGTGCAGCACCTCGGCCTCGTGCCCGTCGGGGAAGTCCCCGACGTCGAAACCCCGCTCCGTGCGGTGCTCCGCCCCGCGGCGCTCGGCGAAGGACGCGAAGAGCCGGTTGGAGGCGGCGTTGTCGTCGGTGATCGTGGTCTCCAGGGCGGTGGCCTGCGGGTGCGCCGAGGCGAGCTCGTCGATCAGCCGCGCGGCGACGCCCTGCCCGCGCAGCCGCGAGTCGACGGCGACCTGCCAGACGAACAGGTGGTCGGGGGCGTCGGGCCGGAGGTAGCCGGAGACGAAGCCGACCACCTCGCCGTCCAGCAGGGCCACCCTGCAGGTGGCCGAGAAGTCGCGCGCCCACAACAGGTAGGCGTAGGAGGTGTTGAGCTCGAGGGCTCCCGAGTCACGCGCCACGCGCCACATGCCGGCGCCGTGCGCGAGCTGCGGGGGGAGAATCTCGACGGGCCCCGTCGAGGGTGGGTTCGTGTCGATCGTCGATGTCGATGGCCTCATAAAGGACCTCCAGGATATCGAGTCGAACTGCGTTATCCCAGACAGTGATGAGAGGTGGCCCACGGTTCGTGTATTCGTGCGGGCAAATCTATTGCCTATCGATAGATTCGCGCCGATACTCGATCCATGCTTCGTGTCACGTGGGTTGTCGCCCTCCTTCGCGCAGGCCTCGTCGCCGCCACCATCTGGCTCACCGTCCTCCAGGTGTTCTCGTTGCCGGGCTCGTTCGCGCACGATGCGGAGGAGCTGCACATCCGGATCCCGACCCAGGCGGTCGCCGTCGTCGTGCTGCTGTGCGTCCAGGTCGTCGTCGTGTGCATCTGGCGCCTGCTCACGCTCGTGCGGCGCGACCGGATCTTCAGCTCGGAGTCCCGCCGGTGGGTCGACGCGATCGTCGTCGCACTGGCGGTCGCCTGGGTGCTCGTGGCGCTGCTCGCGGCCTACGTCTGCGTGCTCGTCTTTCTCGGGCCGGAGCGCGACCCGGGCGTCCCGATGCTGCTGACCGGCGTCGTCGTGCTCTCCGCCCTCCCGGTCCTGCTCATGGTCGTCATGCGTGGCCTGCTCCGGCAGGCGGCCGGCTACCGGGCCGAGCTCGAGGGGGTCATCTGATGGCGATCGTCGTGCGCCTCGATGTCGAGCTGGCCAGGCAGAAGCTCGGCGTGGGCGAGTTCGCGGACCTGGTCGGGCTCACGCCGGCGAACGTCGCCGTGCTGAAGAACGGTCGGGCCAGGGCGATCCGGTTCAGCACCCTCGAGGCGATATGCCGGGTCCTGCAGTGCCAGCCCGGGGACATCCTCGAGCACGTTCCCGGCGGCGATGGTGAGGACGTTCCCGGCGGTGCCGGAGAGGACATGCCCGGCGTCGGGAGCGAGACCGCCGGAGGGGGCGGGGCCCGGACCGGGGTGCCGCAGGACTGAGCGGTCGGCGGACCGGGGGTGCGTCGTCGTCGGGGGTGATGCGTCGGTCGGTGCGTACCGCCGACCCCCGCCGTGACACGTCGTCAGGACATCGTCGGCGGTCGACCGGACCGAGCTCATGACCGGGTGGTCGGACCGAGCTCGCGGGCGCGCCGGCGCACGTCGAGGACGAACGGCCGCAGCGTCTCGAGGACCGCGGGATCCCCGCTGAGCAGCAGGTCGACGACTCGGTGGTCGTCCACCGGCACCGCCGTGGCGTCCGGCCGGGCGGAGCCGACCTCTCCGTTCCGGCACCCCTCGGCCGCGCGGGTGAGGGCGGCGCGACCGGCCTCGGACAGGTGGTCGAGGCCCAGGACGGGGGAGTCGATCCGGTCCGCGCCCGCCGTCCACGTGAACCTCGCGGAGCTCCCGTCCAGGACGAGCCACCATCGCCCCGTCTCGACGAGTGCGTGCCGTCGGTAGGCGTGGTCGAGCTGCCGCTGCGGGAACGTGCGCACTACGTGGTCACCCATGAGCGCGCGTCGCACCGCGAGCTGCGGAGGGACGACGACGAGCAGCAGGTACGCGGTGCCGGCCGCCCACAGCGCCACGGCGCCGCCGAGGACGACCGCGGTCCGGGCCGTTCCCCAGTCGTCCCAGCCCGTGACCAGGCCGACGAGCGCCGCCGCGAGGGCGGCCCCCAGCACCGCCCAGACGGGCGAGACCGCGAGGGCGCGCCGACGTGGCTCGGGCGGCAGGCCGGGGTGGTCCGTCATCGCGGTGGTGTGCCCTCGTCCGGTGCTGCTCGGGGGGCGTCCGTGTGCCGGTGCACCGCGCGCCCTCAGCTGAGCCTGGCCGCGGGCGTCCGCTCGGCGGTGCGGGCGGGATCGCGCTCGACGACGTCCCCGAGCGCGTCGTCGATGCGGGCCATGAGCTCGGGCTCGAGCCGGACGCCGGCGGCCTTGACGTTCTCCGTGACCTGCTCGGGGCGGGAGGCGCCGACGAGCGCCGCGGCGACGTTCTCGTTCTGCAGCACCCACGCGATCGCGAGCTGCGACATCGTCAGCCCGGCCTCGTCGGCGAGCGGGCGCAGCTCCTGGACGCGGGTGAGGACCTCGGGCGTCATCCAGCGGGAGATCGCCTTCTTCGTCGACTCGTGGGCGGCGCGCGACCCGGCGGGCGCCTCGGCGCCCGGGAGGTACTTGCCGGACAGGACGCCCTGCGCCATCGGGCTCCACACGATCTGGGACAGGCCGAGCTCCTCGGAGGTGGGGACGACCTCCTCCTCGATGACGCGCCAGAGCATCGAGTACTCCGGCTGGCTCGAGATGAGCTGGAAGCCGAGCTGGTGGGCGAGCGAGACGCCGTCGCGGATCTGCTCGGTCGTCCACTCGCTCACGCCGATGTAGAGGGCCTTGCCCTGCCGCACGACGTCCGCGAACGCCTGCATCGTCTCCTCGAGCGGCGTCTCCACGTCGTAGCGGTGGGCCTGGTAGAGGTCGACGTGGTCGGTGCGCAGCCGGCGCAGCGAGCCGTCGATCGACTCCATGATGTGCTTCCGCGAGAGCCCGGAGTCGTTCGGACCCTTGGGCCCGGTCGGGTGGTACACCTTCGTGAAGATCTCGAGGGACTCGCGGCGCTCGCCGGCCAGCGCCTCGCCGAGGACGGACTCGGCGGCGGTGTTCGCGTAGACGTCGGCGGTGTCGAAGCTCGTGATGCCGGCGTCGAGGGCGGCGCGGACGCACGCGGAGGCGACGTCGTTCTCCACCTGGGACCCGTGCGTGAGCCAGTTGCCGTAGGTGATCTCCGAGATCTTCAGGCCCGAACGGCCGAGGTAGCGGTGCTCCATGCGGACGAGCGTATGCCCGTCCCGCCCGGCTAGCGTGCTCTCATGCCCCACGACGGCGACAACACCCGCCCGGCGAGCCCCCCCGACGACGACAGGCCGGGTTCGCCGGACGGCCAGGACGCGCACGGTCACGGCGAGGCGGCCGGCGGCCACGACGACACGCACTCCCACGGTGCCGATGACCATGCGGGGCACTCCCACGGAGCGCCGCTCGCGCCCGACGACCCCCGGCTCCTGCGCGCCCAGCAGCGGCTCGACGAGGCCCGCGCCGCCGTGCGGCCGTCCGGGCTGCCGGCCCCCCGCGCGACCGGGACGGTCACGCCGGGCACGACTCCCGGGCGGGTCCACCTCGTGGTCTCCCGACGCCTCCCGGTCCCGCAGTCGGTGGCCTGGTACAACCTCGCCACGAGCGACGGGCTGGCCCGCTGGTACGGGCCCTACGACGGCGATCCGGCGTCGGGCCGCATCGACGTGACGATGCTGGCCGAGGAGGGCCACCCGACGATGCCGATGGACGTCGTCGAGTGCCGGGCGCCCGAGCGGTTCGTCGTGCGCTCGGTCGGCGAGGGTGCCTGGGAGCTCGCGATCGACCTCCAGCCCGACGTCGAGGCCTGCTTCGTCACCCTCACCCACCTCGACCTCGACCCGGCGATGGTCGGCGACGTCGGGCCGGGGTGGGAGTTCTACATGGACCGTCTGCTCGCGGCCGAGAGCGGGGGCGATCCGACGGCCGTCGACTTCGCCGAGTACCACCCGGCGATGGCGGAGCACTTCACCGCCCAGCTCTGACGGCGCCTGGAACGACGACGGGCGCCCGGCCGGTGGCTCGGGCGCCCGTCGGGCGGGGGCGGTGGGGGAGTTGCTCGGGGTTACTTGACGCCGCGGAGGCGGTCGGTGAGCGAGGTGGGCTTCTCGGTGGGCTCGGCCACGATGCGGGCGTGCTTCTCGACGAGGGGGACGACGTCGGCGATCGAGTCGAGGACCCGGGTGGCCTGGTAGGGGAAGCGGTCGACCAAGTCGGGCCGCGTGGAGCCGGTGAGGACGAGGATCGTGCGCATGCCGGCCTCGAGGCCCGACTTCACGTCGGTGTCCATCCGGTCGCCCACCATGACGGTGAACTCCGAGTGGGCGTCGAGGCGGTTGAGCGCGGAGCGCATCATCAGCGGGTTGGGCTTCCCCACGAAGTAGGGCGTCTGGCCGGTGGCCGCCGTGATGAGGGCGGCGACGGAGCCGGTCGCGGGCAGCGTGCCGGCGGGCGAGGGGCCCGAGACGTCCGGGTTGGTGGCGATGAACCGCGCACCGTTCTCGATGAGTCGGATGCCGCGGGTGATGGCCTCGAACGAGTAGGTACGGGTCTCGCCGAGCACCACGTATGCGGGATCGCGCTCGGTGATCGTGTAGCCGGCCTCGTGCAGGGCGGTGGTCAGGCCGGCCTCGCCGATGACGTAGGCGGTGCCGCCGGGGCGCTGCGTGCGCAGGAACTCGGCGGTCGCGAGGGCGGAGGTCCAGATGGACTCCTCGGGGATGTCCAGGCCCGAGGCGAGCAGGCGGGCGCGCAGGTCGCGCGGGGTGTAGATCGAGTTGTTGGTGAGCACGGAGAAGGGCAGGTCGGCACTCTTGAGCGCGTCGATGAAGTCGACAGCGCCGGGCAGGGCGCTCTCCTCGTGAACGAGAACGCCGTCCATGTCGGTGAGCCAGCTGTCGACGGGCTTGACCTCGTCGAAGGAGGGCAGGTGGGGCGTGTTCATGCCTCCAGTGTTCCGGGTCCGGCCGCCGGGGGTAAGGACCCAGCGCACCAACAGGCGGTGAACCGAGTCACCAGGAGCGCCGTCGGTAACGCGGACGAATCGTTCACGTTTCGGACGGGCGACCGTGGGGTGACGATCCGGGGCGCCGTCGGGCGACCGGGGTCCCCGTACCCCCGACCTCACACGGTGTGCGCTGACGCAGCCGACGGCGTCGGTGTGGTCGGCACCTGACCTGTGAGGTCGGCGCTGCGACCGCCGACGCCCGCGGGCAGCTCGCACGCCGCGGTGCCGCCCGGCAGCCGTCCGCGGTTCCGTGCGACGAGGCCGTAGACCCACGCCGCGGCCGGTCGAAGTGGTCGGGCGTCGATCGCGGCCCCGGCCGCGCGCAGCCAGGCGGGACCCGTCGCGAGCGCGGCGGCGATGCCCCGGGCGCCGTACCGGACCTCGCCGGACGGAAGGACGAACGGGATCTCGCGCGTCGCACGGTCAGGATCGACCCCGAGCTCCGCCAGGCGCGCCGGCCGGATCGGCTCGATCCCGCAGCCCAGACCGCGGCGGCCGAGCCATGCGGCGAGCCGGGTGCAGATCCCGCAGTCGCCGTCGAAGAGGAGGTGTCCGTCGGGCATGCCACCACGGTACGCGGGGCTCCGAACCGCACTCTCGACCACGACGATCGGCCCAGCCCGGCCCCGTCCGGCTCGCCCGCCCCGCCGTCGGACCTCGACGCGCCTCAGCGCTCGACGAGAGCGAGCGCGCGCGTCGGGGACCCGGACCCGCCGACGATCTTCAGCGGCGACGTGACGATCACGGCCCCGGTGGTCGGCAGCAGGTCGAGGTTGCGCAGCTGGGAGAGCCCGTACTTGCCGTTGCCGAGGAAGAAGTGGTGGCACGGGAACAGCGGGTCGAACCCGCCGGCCGCCCCGGCGTCGGTCCCGACGGTCTCGACGCCGAGCCCCTGCAGCGGCGTCTCCTCGGCGACCCACCGCGCCGCCTCGACCGACAGCCCCGGGGACGTCGGGCCGTCCTCGGTCCGGTTGATCATCTCCTCCTGGGTCTGCCTCGACGACCAGCCGGACCGCACGAGCAGCCAGCCACCGTTCGGCAGCCCGGTCTCCTTCGCGAACGCCTCGACCTGCTCGCGCCCGACCACGTACCCGGGGTCCGCAGCGACCTCCGCCGTGACGTCGAGGACGACCGCCGGTGCCACGAGCGCGCCGACGGGGACCGAGGCGATGTCCGCTCCGTCCTTGCCGCTCGCCCAGTGGTTCGGGGCGTCGAAGTGCGTGCCCGTGTGCTCGCCGGTGCGGAAGTTGTTCCAGTACCAGGCCGGCCCTCGGTCGTCGTAGCGGCTGATCTCCTCGAGCTCGAACCTGGCGGTCTGCCCGAACTGCTCGGGCAGCTCGAGGATCGGGGTCGAGCTCGTCAACGGGGCGGTGAGGTCGACGATCTCGACCGCACCGGAGGTCAGCGCCTCGGTGAGGGCGGCGAGGACGGACGGGCGGGCCTGCTCGGTCATGCGGATCTCCTTGGTGCCGGTGCGCGGACGGGACGGTGCGGGCGGACGGGCCCGGACAGGACGGTGCTGCGGTGCTGCGGTGCCGCGGTGCTCAGGGCACCACGGCGGTGACCTCGATCTCGACGAGCATGCCGGGCACGGCCAGCCCCGTCACGCCGACGATCGACTGCGCCGGGTGCTCGCTCGAGCCCTGGACCTCCTCGATGCCGTCGGTGATGACGGCGTGCTCGGTGGGCCGGGTCGTGAAGACGGTGCGGCGCACCACGTGCTCGAGGCCCGCCCCGACCGAGGCCAGCGCGATCTCGAGGTTGCGCATGGCGGCGACGGTCTGCTCGCGGAGGTCGTCGCCGCCGATGACCGAGAAGTCGGGGGCGAGGGCGGCCTGGCCGGCCACGTAGATCGTGCGGCCGGGGGGCGCGACGGTCACGTGGCTGAAGCCGGGGGTCGGATGGAGCTCGGTCGGACTGACCAGCTCGCGCTGCTCGGACATGGGTCTCCTCCGGGGGGTGAGGTGTGTCCGTCCCGCGAACGCGGGCACGGCACTGTGCGACACGCGTCACCATAGGGCGGGGCGGCCCCCGTGGCTCCCCCGTCTCACAAGTTCACCGGCCACGAGACGCGACCGCCCACGGGCGGCCCGTCCACCCCATGCCCCCGACGACGACAGGCGGTCCCCGATGGATCCGATCAGCGCACCCGACCTCCCCGCGGGCTCGACCGTGGCCGACCTCGTGGGGTGGGCCCTCGCGCGGCTGGGCGCCGGGCACTGCTTCGGCGTCGTCGGCTCGGGGAACTTCCACGTGACGAACGCGCTGCGGACCTACGGCGTGCCGTTCACGGCGAGCCGGCACGAGGGTGGCGCCGCCGTCATGGCCGACGCGTACGCACGCATGTCCGGCCAGGTCGCCCTCGTCTCGGTCCACCAGGGCTGCGGGCTGACGAACGCGGTGACCGGGATCGTCGAGGCGGCGAAGTCCCGGACGCCGATGATCGTGCTCGCCGCCGAGACCGCGCCCGCAGCGGTGCGCTCGAACTTCGCCATGGACCAGCCGGGCCTCGCCCGCTCCGGCGGAGCCGTCCCGGACCGCGTCCACTCCGCCGCGAGCGCCTTGACCGATGTCGTCCGCGCGTTCCGCACCGCCCGCAACCAGCGCCGCACGGTGGTCCTCAACCTGCCCCTCGACGTCCAGGCCCAGCCCGCTCCGCCGGTCGACCCCCCCCTCCTTGACGTCGCACCCCCGCAGACCGTCCGGCCGTCCGGTGACGCCGTCGTCCGCCTGGCGGACCTCCTCGAGCGGGCGGAGCGGACGGTCCTCGTCGCGGGCCGCGGCGCCCGCGGGGCCGGGCCGGAGCTCCGTCTCCTCGCGGCGCGCGCCGGCGCCCTCCTCGCCACCTCGGCCGTCGCGAAGGGCCTGTTCGAGGGCGACCCGTTCGACCTGGGGATCTCGGGCGGCTTCTCCTCGCCGACGACGGCGGACCACATCGCCGGCGCGGACCTCGTCGTCGGCGTGGGCTGCACCCTCAACATGTGGACGATGCGCCACGGGCGGCTGATCTCGCGGGGCACGACGGTGGTCCAGGTCGACGTCGAGGACGAGGCCCTCGGCGCGAACCGACCGATCGACCTCGGCGTGCTCGGCGATGCCGCCGAGACCGCCACGGCCGTGACCGAGGAGCTCGAGCGGCGCGGGACCACCCGGACCGGCTACCGCACGGACGAGGTCCGGGCCCGCATCGCGTTCGGCTCGCGCTGGCGGGACGTCCCGTTCGAGGACGCCTCGACGGGGGAGCGGATCGACGCCCGGACCCTGACCCGCACGCTCGACGACCTGCTGCCCGCCGAGCGGATCGTCTCGATCGACTCCGGCAACTTCATGGGCTACCCGAGCCAGTACCTGTCCGT
Organism: Georgenia sp. G2120; assembly: GCF_055326485.1. Classification (NCBI taxonomy): domain Bacteria; kingdom Bacillati; phylum Actinomycetota; class Actinomycetes; order Allobogoriellales; family Allobogoriellaceae; genus Georgenia; species Georgenia sp. G2120. The sequence continues at coordinate 157,128 of NZ_JBUZNL010000004.1, forward strand.
CCCGGACGAGAACGGCTTCTGCTTCACCCAGGCCTTCCAGTCGATCGGGCTCGGCCTCGGCACGGCGATCGGCGCCGCCCTCGCCCGCCCGGACCGCCTTCCCGTCCTCGGCACCGGCGACGGCGGGTTCCTCATGGCCGTCGCCGAGCTCGAGACCGCGGTCAGGCTGCGCCTGCCACTCGTCGTCGTGGTCTACGACGACGCCGCCTACGGCGCCGAGGTCCACCACTTCGGGGTCGACGACGACGGACCGACCGGTGCCGACATGTCGACCGTCACCTTCCCCGACGTCGACGTGGCCGCGATCGCCCGCGGGTTCGGTGCCGAGGGCGTCGTTGTCCGAGGGGTCGGCGATCTCGAGGCGGTGCGCGAGTGGGTCACCGGTGATCGGGACCGGCCCCTCGTCGTCGACGCGAAGATCGCGAACGACGGCGGCGCGTGGTGGCTGCAGGAGGCCTTCCGCGGGCACTGACGGGGCGGGATCTCGGCTCGGACTACGGTGTGCGTCGGGATCGAGCCGGAGGACGGATGGAACTGACGGAGCTGGCGCTGCTCGCCGTGGTGGCGGTGGCGGCGGGCGCCGTCAACGGCGCCGTGGGCTCGGGCTCCCTCATCACGCTGCCCGCCCTGCTCTCTCTCGGCTTCGCGCCGGCGTCGGCGCTCGTGACGAACACGATCGGCATCCTGTTCTCCGCCGTCGGCGGATCGTTGCGCTACCGCAAGGACCTGGCGAAGGAGGGGCCGTCCCTCAGGCCGCTCATGCTGATGTCCGCGCTCGGCGCGGCGGTCGGCGCCACGATGCTGCTCATCTCGCCGCCCGGGGCGCTGCAGGTCGTCGTCCCGTTCCTCATCGTCGCCGCGATCCTGCTCGTCGTGCTCCAGCCCGTGATCGTGCGCGCGGTTGGCCGCCGGCGTGAGCGTCGCGCGGCCGCGGGCGACACCCTCGCGCGGCAGGACCGCGGACCGTACGGCTCGCGCGGCCTCCAGGCCTCGATGTTCGGCGCCTCGATCTACGGCGGCTACTTCACGGCCGCCCAGGGGATCCTCTACATGGGCATCCTCGGGTCGTTCACCGGGAAGCCGCTCGCCGAGGTCAACGGCGTGAAGAACTTCCTCAGCGTCATCGTCAACCTCGTGGCGGCGCTCTTCTACACGGTCGCGTTCTTCACCGGCGACGCCGACGTCGTGTGGGTCGCCTCCGCCGCGATCGGCGTCGGCTCGCTCGTGGGCGGTTACCTCGGGGCCGACGTCGCGAAGCGTCTGCCGTCCGTCGTGCTGCGCGGGATCATCGTCGTCGTCGCGCTGTTCGCGCTCGTGCGCGAGCTGCTCTGAACCGGACGGGCCGGGCCGGACCCCGAGGAGGCCCGACCCGGCCCGGAACGCGCGACCGTCAGCCGTCAGACTTCCCGCGCCGACCCTTGCCGCGCTCATTGCCGCCGTCCTCACGGCGCTCCTTGCCGCCGCTCGAGCTCCGGGCAGGGCCGCCCTCGCGCCGGTCGAAGATCCCCCGGCTGCGGGAGATCCGGTAGTCGATCCGGTTGTCGACGAACCGCTCGAGCTGGGGCAGCTTGTCGATCTTCCCGGCGATCTCCATGCGGGTGAGCTCGCTGGCGGTGCCGATGCGTTGCATGAGCTCCTCCCGCTCGAGGATCTGGGAGTCGATGCGCAGTGCTCGGATGGTCGCCCACGCCATGAGGAGCAGGACGATGCTGAACGGCAGGGCGGTGGCGAGCGCCGCCGACTGCAGCGCTCCGAGCCCGCCGGCGAGGAGCAGCGCGGCGGCGAGGAGGCCCTCGAGCGCCGCCCACAGCACGCGCGACCAGACCGGGGGGTTCGGGTGCCCGCCGGACGCGAGCATGTCGACCACGAGGGACCCGGAGTCCGAGGACGTGATGAAGAAGATCGCGACCAGCAGGATGCCGACGATCGAGAACACCTGGCCCATCGGCAGGTCGCCGAGCACCTGGAACAGAACTGCCTCGACGCCGACCTCGCCGTTCTCGACGAGGTCGCCCTCGCCGAAGAACTGCCGGAACAGACCCGTCCCGCCGAGGACGGAGAACCAGAGGAAACCGACGATCGTCGGGACGAGCAGGACGCCGGCGATGAACTGACGGACCGTCCGGCCGCGCGAGATGCGGGCGATGAACACGCCGACGAAGGGCGACCAGGAGATCCACCAGCCCCAGTAGAAGATCGTCCAGTCCTGGTACCAGGTGGAGGCGCCCTCGCCGCGGTAGTAGGCGCCCACGTCGAACGTCATGCCGATGACCCCGGCGAGGTAGGCGCCGAGCGACTCGACGAAGTTCTGCAGGAGGAAGACGGTCGGGCCCAGGAGCAGCAGGCTGATGAGCAGCAGGCCGGCGATCGAGAGGTTGACGTTGGACAGGATCTTGATGCCGGCGCCGAGGCCGCTGATGACGGAGAGCGTGGCGAGGAAGGTGATGCCGATGATGAGGATGACGAGCAGCGTGTTGTCGACCTCGTCGACGATGCCGATCTCGGCCATGCCCGCGGAGATCTGACCGACGCCGAGACCGAGCGAGGTCGCGACGCCGAAGACGGTGCCGAAGATGGCGAGGATGTCGATGATGTCGCCCGTCCAGCCCTTGACCCGGTCGCCGAACAGGGGCTCGAGGGCCCAGCGGATCGAGACCGGGCGGCCACGGCGGTGGATCGCGTAGGCGAGGGCGAGGCCGATGACGGCGTAGATCGCCCAGGGGTGCAGGCCCCAGTGCAGGAACGTCTGGGCCATCGCGTGCGCCGACATCTCGGCCTCGTCACCGCTCCAGCCGGGCTTCGGCTCCGTCGTGGCGAAGGTCAGCGGCTCGCCGACGCCGTAGAAGACGAGGCCGATACCCATGCCGGCGGCGAAGAGCATCGCGAACCAGGACAGGAGACCGAACTCGGGCTTCTCGCCGTCGTGGCCCAGCGTGATGCGGCCGTACTTCGACAGCCCGATGCCGATCGCGATGACGACGAAGGCGCCGACCGCGAGCATGTAGTACCAGCTGAGGTTCGTCGTGATCCACGTCTGGACGCTCGTGAAGACGTCGCTGGTGGTGTCCGGGAGGGTCACGGCCATGATCGCGACCGCGAGGATGACCACGAGCGCGGGCCAGAACACCCGGGGCGCCACGAGTCCCCACCCGATGCGGACGCCGTGGGCGCGGAGCTTGTCGGCGATCTCGTCGTCGGTGTCGTCGTCCGCGATCTGCACCTCGCTGGGCAGATGGACCGTCTCGGGGAGGTCGTCGGGCACGCCGGGGAGCGAGATGTTCGGGTCCTGGGTGCCTTCGTCGTCGGCCGTGGGTGCGCCGGTGGGCGGCGTGCCTGGCTCGTTCGTCGTCACGTCATTCCGATCGTCGCGGTCGTGGGGGTTGGTCCAGGTTGTCCACCTCTGGGCCGGTGCGCAAGTGTCAGGCGGTGCGCGAGGGCTTCTCGAGCACCGTGACCAGGGTGTCGGCGACGGCATCGGCGTCGAGGCTCGAGGCCGGTCGACGACGGAGGACGAGCTGACCCCAGACCGCGCCCATGCCCAGCGTGAAGGCGTGCGTGACGCGGTCCGGCACGCCCGGCAGACGGTCGGCGTGGTGCGCGAGCAGGGCGCCGAAACCCGCCTCGCGGGCGTCGAACCACCGCACGACGACGTCGTTCACCTCGTCGGACTCGGCGCGTGCTCCGAGCAGCGCGTCGATGACCACCCGGTAGCGGGTGACGCCCTCCGCGGTGCGGCGCAGGAGCGCGGCGAGGTCGCGCCGGGGGTCGTCGGTCGCCTCGGCGTCGATCTGGCGGCTCGCGGCGTCGGTGATCGCCTCGAGCAGGAGGTCGGCGCGGGCCGGCCATCGGCGGTAGACGGTCGCGCGGTGGACGCCGGCGTGGGCGGCGACGGCGGCGTGCGTGACGGCCGGCCAGCCGCCCGTCTGCAGCAGGGCCATCACGGCGGCGCGCACGAGCTCGGGGGTCGCAGTCCGGCGCGTGGGGGAGGGGCGCGGGTCTGTTGACATGCCCGCACCCTACTGCGACAGTTGTCGCATGAGCGAGATGCGACAGTTGTCGCAAGTGTGCGATGACGGTCACCGGACGAGCGCGCGGGCAGGGCGGGGTGGATCCACGCGAGCCGTGCGACGGCTCCTTGCGGTGGGCGTGCCCGTCGCCGTCGTGGCCGGACTCGCTCTCACCGGGACCGGTCTGGTCGGCGCCCGTGAGGTCCGGGCCGAACGCTGGGTCGACGCCTCGCCGCAGGAGGTGTGGGAGGTCCTCACCGGGTCCGACCGGAGCGGGGACCCGTTTCTCGTGCGGCTCGACGGCGATCTCGTCGAGGGCGCGACGCTGGGCATCACGGTGCAGCCCGTCGACGGCGGGTCGATGGACTTCTCGCCCGTCGTCCTCGAGGTGAGCCCCGGCGAGGCGCTGCGCTGGCGCGGGACGTTCGGGGTGCGCGGCATCGTCGACGGAGTGCACGTGTGGGAGCTCGACGAGGTCGACGGTGGGACGCAGATCGTGCAGAGCGAGCGCTTCACCGGCGTCGCGGTCCCGTTCCTCGGCGGCATGCTCGACGGCACGCAGGCCGGGTTCGAGGCGCAGCTCGAGTGGGTCGCGGGGCAGGTCGGCAGCGACTGAGCCGACCTGCCCGCGCCCCGCTCAGCGCTCGAGCAGCAGCGCGTCGCCCTGCCCGCCGCCGCCGCACAGGGCCACGGCCGCGCGGCCGGTGCCGGCGCGTACGAGCTCGTGCACGGCGTGCGCGGCCAGTCGCGCGCCGGACGCGCCGATGGGGTGGCCGAGCGCGATGGCCCCGCCGTGGGGGTTGATCCGTTCGTCGTCGGGGGCGAGGCCGAGCACGCCGGCGCTCGCGACGGCGACCGCGGCGAAGGCCTCGTTGATCTCGACGTGGGCGAGGTCGTCGACCCCCCAGCCCTGCCGGTCCAGCGCGGCGGCGATCGCGTTGCCGGGCTGGTCGTGCAGCGAGGAGTCCGGGCCGGCGACCTGGCCGGAGGCGCGCACGGTCGCGAGGGCCGCCCACCCGTTGGCCTCGGCGGTGGACCTGCGGGCGAGAACCAGGGCGGCGGCGCCGTCGCTGATCTGGGAGGCGTTGCCCGCGGTGATCGACCCCTCGGGCGTGAAGGCCGGCCGCAGCTTCGCCAGGGACTCGGGGGTGGTGCCGGCGCGCAGCCCGTCGTCGGCGTCGACGACCGTGTCGCCCTTGCGGCCCGTGACGGTGACCGGCGCGATCTCGGCGTCGAACCGGCCCGAGTCCTGGGCGGCGGCCGCCCGCTCGTGCGACGCCGCGGCCACGGCGTCCTGCTGCTCGCGGGTGAGGCCCGGGTGGTCGGCCGCGCTGTAGCGGTCGGTGTCCAGCCCCATCGCGTTGCCCGAGACCGCGTCGGTCAGGCCGTCGTGGGCGAGGTGGTCGACCGCGGTGCGGTCCCCGTACGCCCACCCCTTGCGGGTCCCACCGAGCAGGTGGGGGGCCTGGGACATCGACTCCTGGCCGCCGGCGACGACGACCTCGGCCTCGCCGAGGCGGATGAGCCGGGCGCCGTCGATGATCGCGGCCAGCGAGGACAGGCAGACCTTGTTGATCGTCGTCGCGTGCGCGCCCGGGTGGACCCCGGCCGCGAGCCCGGCCTGCCGCGCCGGGTTCTGGCCGGCGCCGGCCTGGAGCACCTGGCCCATGAGCACGACGTCGACGGCCTCCTCGCACACGCCCGCCTGGCCCATCGCCGCGCGGATCGCCGTGGCACCCAGCTCGACGGCGGACAGGGTCGCCAGCTGACCGTTGAACCGCACGAACGGCGTGCGTGCCGCGCCCACGATCACGACGTCGTCCGGCGAGGCGCCCGCCCCCTGGGCGGCGCCGGTCGTCGTCGTGCGCGTGTCCGTGCTCTCCGGCCCTGACGCGCCCGCGGTGCCCGCCGCGCTCATGCCGTGGCCCGCAGGTGCTCGGCCACGGTGACGTCGGCACCGGTGGCGGCCACGACCTCGTCGGTGGTCACGCCGTCGGCGAGCTCGACGAGGACGAGGCCGTCGTCGGTGACGTCGAGGACGCCGAGGTCGGTGATGACGCGGTCGACCACGCCGGTGCCGGTCAGGGGCAGATCGCAGGTGGTGAGGATCTTCGGCTCGCCGGCCTTGTTCTGGTGCTGCATGAGCACCACGACCCGGCGCGCGCCCTGGACCAGGTCCATGCCGCCGCCCGGGCCCTTGACCATCTTCCCCGGGATCATCCAGTTCGCCAGGTCCCCGCCGGAGGAGACCTGCATGCCGCCGAGGATCGCCACGTCGATCTTCCCGCCGCGGATCATCGAGAACGACATCGCCGAGTCGAAGAACGCCGCGCCCGGCAGCACCGTCACGGTCTGCTTGCCCGCGTTGATGAGGTCCGGGTCGACCTCGTGCTCGAAGGGGAACGGCCCGACGCCGAGGATCCCGTTCTCCGACTGGAAGCTCAGCTCCACGCCTGCGGGGAGGTAGTTCGGCACGAGGGTCGGCAGCCCGATCCCCAGGTTGACGTAGTCGCCGTCGGTCAGCTCGCTCGCCGCCCGCGCGGCCATCTGCTCCTTGCTCCACGCCATATCGTCAGGCCTCCTCGTTCTCTGTGCGCACGGTCCGCTTCTCGATCGGCTTCGACCCCTCGGTGGCCGGCGCGTGGACCAGGCGGTGCACGAACACCCCCGGCAGGTGGATGTCGTCCGGGTCGAGCTCGCCGGGCTCGACGATCTCCTCGGCCTCGACGATCGTCACCTTCCCGGACATCGCCGCCAGCGGGTTGAAGTTCCGCGAGGACTTGTTGAACACGAGGTTCCCGTGCCGGTCCGCCACGAGCGCGTGCACGAGCGCGAAGTCCGCCCGGATCGCCTCCTCGAGCACGTACGAGCGAGGCTCCCCGTCGACGACGAACGTCCGCGTCTCCTTGGGCGCCGACGCCTTGGCCACCGTCCCGTCCGCGTTGTACACCTGCGGCAGGCCGCCCAGCGCGAACTGCGTCCCCACGCCCGTGGGGGTGTAGAAGGCCGCGACGCCGGAACCCCCCGCGCGCAGGCGCTCCGCGAGGGTGCCCTGCGGGTTGAGCTCGACCTCGAGGGTCCCGCCCAGGTACTGCGACTCGAAGTCCTTGTTCTCGCCGACGTAGCTGGCGACCATCTTCCGCAGCCGCCCCGCGCCCAGCAGCACGCCGAGCCCCACGCCCTCGATCCCGCAGTTGTTCGACACCACCGTGAGGTCGTCCGCGCCCTGCGCCAGCAGCGCGTCGATCAGCGACGACGGGTTGCCGGACAGACCGAACCCGCCCACCGCCAGCAACGACCCCGAGCCGATGTCCGCGACGGCCTCGGCCGCCGAGCCCACCACCTTGTCCAGACCACGCCCGGTCGCGAGCCGCTCACTCACCGTCATGCGTCGACTCCCTCGTCGTGTCGTCCTTCTCGGTCCCGACGGAGGGGCTCGTGGGCCTGTCCGCCAAAGGTGAACCGATCGTCAGGTTGGGGAGATCATGCCATTCCGAGGGGTGATCTGGCGAGAGGTGAGCGGTTGGGCGGGCGAGGAGCGGTCGGCGGGGCCGAGGCCCAGCGGCATAGGCTGGATGTGACAGCGACCGCTCGCGTCCCGTCCCGGGGCGCCGTTGGGAGGACCGTCTTGGCCACGTCACGAACGACCGGTAAGCCGACCGGGCAGAGCGAGGCCCCGGCCCCCGCGCGCCCGCGCAGCTACGGCACGGGCGACCCCGCCTGGATCGAGCTCTGCGTCCCCGACACCGAGCGCGCGGCCGAGTTCTACCGTCGGCTGTTCGGGTGGGAGCACAACCGGCCGGCGGGGGAGAAGCTCTCGTTCGGCCTGCTCGAGGGCGAGCGCGTGGCGGGCTTCCGGCCCATCGACGAGGGCGGGTCCGGCCGGTGGTCGGTCTACCTCGCCACCGACCACCTCGAGGGCAGCGTGACGGCGGCGGAGTCGGCCGGGGCTACCGTGCTCGTGCCGCCGCAGGCGTCGGCGTCGTGGGGGCGGTTCGCCGTCCTCACCGATCCCACGAACGGTGAGGTGGGCCTGTGGGAGGCCGAGATCCTCAGGGGCGTCCAGGCTCAGCCGGGCAACGGGACGCCGGTGTGGTTCGAGCTGGCGTCGATCGACCACGACGCCGCCGTGACCTTCTACGGCGACGCGCTGGGTTGGGACTGCCGGGAGCTCGAGCGCTCCGAGGAGCTGACGTACACGGTCCTCGGCGACGCGCCCGACGGCGGCGCGGGGATCACCGGCCTGCAGGACTGGCCGGACGTGCGCTCGCGCTGGGCGATCTACTTCGGCACCCCCGACACCGACGCCTCGGTCCGCCGGGTCGTCGAGATCGGGGGGACCGTCGTCGTCGAGCCCCGGGACACCCCGTACGGGCGGCTCGCCGCCGTCGCCGACGACCAGGGCGCCGTCTTCCACCTCATGGGGCCCGCCGACGACTGAACCAGGGCTGCGCGGGTGCGGTCCGGCGGGGCGTTCGCGTCTCGACGGGTGGCCCGCGCGTGCGACGAGCGCGCCCCGCGGGTGACCGCCGGCAGCGAGACCTCGGTCTCGCTGCCGTCCCCCGGGGTGCCCGTGTGACGTAGTCTGGACCCGCAGTCCGTGCACTCCTCGTCCCGGGCTGCCGGCGCCGCGGGACCACCCGCCGCCAGCGCCCCCGTCGCGACCTGCGCGGGACGAGCGCCCGGACGGGGACGACGACGGACGGACATCACCCCCTCCATGACGACTGCCTTCGCACGCCTCGGCGTGCCCCAGAACCTGCTGACCGTGCTCGAGCGCGCCGGCATCACGACCCCCACGCCCATCCAGGCCGCCACGCTCGCGGACTCCTTCGCGGGACGCGACGTGCTCGGCCGCGGCCGCACCGGCTCGGGCAAGACCTACGCGTTCTGCCTCCCGCTCGTCGGGCGCCTCGCGGCCGTCGACCGGCCCCGCCGTACGTCCGGCGGTCGCCCGCGCGCGCTCATCCTCGCGCCGACCCGCGAGCTCGTCCTGCAGATCACCGAGACCCTCGACCCGCTGGCGAAGGCCGCGGGCCTGACCACCCGCACCGTGTTCGGCGGGGTCGGCCAGAACCCGCAGGTCACGGCGCTGCGTTCCGGTGTCGACATCCTCGTCGCCTGCCCGGGCCGCCTGCTCGACCTCATGGGTCAGGGCGAGGCGCGGCTCGACGGGATCGAGATCGTCGTCCTCGACGAGGCCGACCACATGGCCGACATGGGCTTCCTCCCGATGGTCCGCCGCATCCTCGACACCGTCCCGCGCGCCGCCCAGCACCAGCTGTTCTCGGCCACGCTGGACGCCGGCGTCGACGTGGTGGTGAAGAAGTACCTCACCGACCCGGTCGTCCACGAGGCCGACTCCGCCACCGCGCCGCCCCCCACCTCCGCGCACCACGTGCTGCAGGTCCGCGACGACGAGCGGATCGACGTCGTCGCCGAGCTCGCCGGCAAGGCTGAGCGGGCGATCGTCTTCACCCGCACCAAGCACGGGGCCAAGCGCCTGACCAAGCAGCTCGGCTCGCGCGGGCACCAGGCCGTCGAGCTGCACGGCAACCTCGGCCAGGGCGCGCGGCAGCGCAACCTCGAGGCGTTCCACTCGGGATCGGCCCCCACGCTGGTCGCCACCGACATCGCGGCGCGGGGGATCCACGTCGACGACGTCGCGCTCGTCGTCCACGCCGACCCGCCCACCGAGCACAAGGCCTACCTGCACCGCTCCGGGCGCACCGCTCGCGCCGGCGCGTCGGGCACCGTGGTCACGCTGTCGACCGACGCCCAGACCTCTGACGTGCGCACCCTCATGCGTGCCGCCGGCATCCGGCCCACGCTGCACCGGGTCCGACCGGGCGACGGCGTCCTCGCCGAGATCGCCGACGGCAGCGCGAAGGAGAACCCGGTGGCCGAGGTGCCGGCGGCCGGGGGGCGTGGTGGCGCCGGCGGGGGTGCTGGTGCGGGCGGCGGCCCCGGTGCCGGTGGTGGCGCGCGGGGTGGCCAGGGCGGTGGCCGCGCCGGCCAGGGCTCCGGCGGTGGTTCGGGCTCCGGCTCGGGTGGTGGTCGGCGGCGCGGAGGTCGTGGCCGAGGTCGTGGTCGCTCCGGTGGGCAGGCCCCGCTCGTCGAGCACGGCAACTGGCAGGGTGCGCGTCAGGGCGCGGGCCGAGGCGGCCGGGACGCCGCGCAGCAGGGCGGCGGTCGCTCGGGCGGCGCCGGCCAGGGCGGCGGTCGTCATGGCGGGGCCGGGCAGACCGGTGGTCGCCAGGGCGGCGGGCACGCGAGCAGCGGTGCGCCGGTGCAGCGCCCGGCCGGTTCGGGAGCGTCGCGCCGCGGCCCGCGCCGTGCGACGCGCCCCTCGACCGACCAGGGCTGATGCCCACTCGGCCGACCCAGGTCGAGGCGCACTCGGCCGACCGAGGCTGATAAGCTTGTAGTTGACCCAGGCTGACGAGCTCGCGGCCGTCCAGGCCTGTCTGCCCCTCCTGCGCATCTTCGCCGCGGCGAGATCAGGGGAAGACGGACGAGATCAGGGGAAACAACCCCTGCTCTCGTGACCGATCCCCCCATCTCGTGGGGCAGTCGTTCCCGACCAGCGGCGGTGGTCCGGTCCCCGCACTCGTGGCACGGTCCCCGCACTCGTGGCACGGTCCCCGCACTCGTGGCACGGTCCCCGCACTCGTGGCACGGTCCCCGCACTCGTGGCACGGTCCCCGCACTCGTGGCACGGTCCCCGCACTCGTGCGGCATCCCGCTGATCTCGTCGCTGCCACGCGGACTGCCGCTCCGACGCCGGGCGGTGCAGCTCGGTTCCCGACACAATGGACGCATGGCACGAAGCAACGGGATCCCTGACGCCGTCGGCAAGGCCCTGGTCGCGCTGACGGCCGTGGGGGCCGGCGTCGTCACGGCGGTCTCCGCCCGACGGCTGCGCCGGTCGACCGACATGGCGAACCGGAAGGCGCGGCGCCGCGGCCCGCTCGAGCTCGAGGCCGGCCCGGCGCGCCCCCAGCTCGACGCCCGCGCGCGCGACGAGGCGCCCACCGCACCGACGCCCCCGAGCACGACCACCTCGTCGGCCCCGGGGTCCGCGGCCCCTGGTGGCCTCGCGGGCACACCTGCGGGCACGACGACGCCGCACGGGACCACCACCGAACCGGCACGCTCCTTCGCCCCACGACCCACCGATCCAGCGATCCACCGCGACGACGAGGAGGGCGCTGCCATGACGGCGACGCCGACGCCCACGCCCGGACCGACGAGCGACGACACGACCACCAGCGACGACACGACCTCCAGCGACGACACGTCGGCCTCCGCCACCGGCGAGACGCCCACCCCGGTCGACGAGGCGTCATGGTCCACCGCGACCTACCCGCTCGGGGCCCACGCCGCACTCTCGACCGACACCGACACCGGCACCGGCACCACCACCCCCACCTCGCGCACGACCTTCGCGGTCCACGCGCCCCTCGCCACCCGCGTCCTGCTCGAGATCTACCCGAGCGCGACCGGTGCCGACGCGTCCGCGGAGTTCGACACGCAGCGCGGCGAGGACGGCGTCTGGCGCGCGGCCGTCGCGGGGGCGGGCCACGGCACCCTGTACGGCTACCGCGTCTGGGGTCCCGGTTTCGAGCCGGACGACGCCTGGTCGCGCGGCGGCTCGGCGGCCGGCTTCAGCGCGGACCTCGACGAGGTGGGCAACCGGTTCAACCCCAACAAGGTCCTCCTCGACCCCTACGCCCGCGAGATCACGCACAACCTGTCCTCCCCGCTCATCGGCGAGTCCGGTGGCACGCCGGAGGACTTCGCCGGCGGTCCGGAGCCCCACGCGCAGCAGGGTCGTCCCCGCCGGGAGGTCGACACGGGGCGGATCGCACCGAAGGGGATCGTCGTCGTCGACGAGACGTCCGTCGGCACCCGCCCCCACCTCCCGCCCGAGGGGACGAGCATCTACGAGGCGCACACGCACGCGCTGACGGCGCACCCGTCCGTCGCCACCCTCGGGGACGACCTCGCGGGTCGCCGCGGGTTCGCGGACGTGCGCAACATCGACGACGACGCGCGCGGCACCTACAAGGGCGTCGCCCAGCTCGCGCCCTACCTCAAGGGCCTGGGCCTCACCACGCTCGAGCTCCTCCCGGTGCAGGCCACGGACACCACCGCCCGGCCCGGTGACGACGGGACGTCGAACTACTGGGGCTACATGACGCTCGCGTTCTTCGCCCCCAACCGGGACCTGGCCGCCGACCAGAGCCCCGGTGGGCCGACCCGCGAGTTCAAGGAGATGGTCCGCGCGCTCCACGACCAGGGCATCGAGCTGTACATCGACGTCGTCTTCAACCACACGGGCGAGGGCGGCAGCTGGGGCGGTGACCCGGCCACGTCCGCGTTCGTCTCGATGGGCGGCTTCGCGACCGAGGAGTACTACGTCCAGACGGACGACCACGTCCTCGTCGACGGCGCGACGGGCACCGGCAACCAGGTCAACTTCTCGTCGGAGGTCTCGCAGCGCCTCGTGCTCGACTCCCTCGCGTACTGGACCGACGTCATGGGCGTCGACGGCTTCCGGTTCGATCTGGCGCCGGTGCTCGGTCGCAAGCCCGACGACGCCGCCCGCGAGGACTGGGAGGCGCAGAAGGAGTTCCACACCCTCCACCCGCTGCTCACGTCGATCCGCGACCTGGCGGCGGACCGGAAGGTCGAGGTGATCGCCGAGGCATGGGACCTGTGGGGCTACGAGGTCGGCAACTTCCCCGCCGGCTGGGGGGAGTGGAACGGCCGGTTCCGCGACGCCGTGCGCGACTTCATGCGCGGCGAGGGCTCGACCATGGCGTTCGTCGAGCAGGTCAACGGCGACTGGGCGCACTTCCACGACCAGGGCGGCCCCCCGCGCTCGATCAACTTCGTCACCGCGCACGACGGCTTCACGCTCCTCGACCTCGTCTCCTACAACGACAAGGTCAACGACGGCCCGCCCCCCTTCGGCCCGTCCGACGGCGGTGCGGACGACAACCGCTCGTGGGACTCCGGCGGCGACCAGGCGCTGCGCCGGGCACGCCTGCGCTCGTTCCTCACGGTCCTCTTCCTCGCGCGGGGCGTGCCGATGATCGTCGCCGGCGACGAGCTCGGCCGCACCCAGAACGGCAACAACAACCCGTGGTCCCTCAACTCGGTCGGGATGTGGACCAACTACGGGTTCGCGACGACGAACAGCCCCACGCAGCTGCCCGTCGACCCGAGCGGCGAGGTCGAGGCGGCCTACCACGACAACGTCGGCGAGGCGGCGACCCCCGAGGGCACCAGCCCCTTCCTGCCCTTCACGCAGGCGCTCGCCCACCTGCGGCGCGTCGAGCCGGCGCTGCGGCAGCGCGAGTGGGGCGGCGTGCACCTCGACGACGGCGACGTCACCTACCTCTTCACGGCCCCCGACGCCGAACGGGGCACCGAGGAGGGCGACCGCGCGGTCCGCGTGCACGTCGACGGATCCCCGGTCGGCGGCCACGACTACCTCCTGTGCGTCAACATGACGACCGAGGTGGCGCGGTTCGCGCTCGGCGGCGAGCACGACGATCTGCGGTGGCGCCGGGTCGTCGACACCGCGGCGTGGGCCGAGGAGGACGGCAACGTCTGGCCGACCCCGGTGGCCGAGATCGTCGAGGGGCACTACGCGGTCCAGCCGTGGACGGTGGCGCTGCTCCAGCTCGCCTGACGCGCTCCCGCTTCCCCGATATGCACAGGGGGCGGACACTGGTCCCATGACCACGCCGACCCACGACGACGACCTGCCCATCCTCACCCGCCGCCGGATCGAGGCCGCGATCCTCGCGCCGGTGTACCGCATCCTCGTGCGCGACCTCGGCGAGGAGCGGGCCAAGGAGATCCTCTCCGAGGCGATCCGCGAGGACGCCCGGGCCCAGGGGGCCCGCCTGGCCCAGCGCGAGCCGGGCGGCTCCAACCTGCGGACGTTCATCGACCTGCAGCACCTGTGGCTTGCCGACGACGCCCAGGAGATCGAGACCATCGAGGCCACCGACGAGGTCTACTCCTACGACGTCCACCGCTGCCGCTACGCCGAGACGTACCAGGAGATGGGGCTCGGCGACATCGGTGAGCTGCTCTCGTGCACGCGGGACTTCGAGTTCCCCCACGGCTACGACCCGAGCATCACGCTCGAGCGCACGCAGACGATCATGTCCGGGGCCTCGCACTGCGACTTCCGCTACCGCCGCCCGGCCGGCGCACCGAACGCCCACGCGGTCTCGGGCGCGCACGACTCCGCGGAGGTCGCGCACGTCGCCGCCGAGGAACGGGACCGGTGAACGCCCCCGCTGCCACCCCGACCATCGACGGCGACCGGCTCTGGGCCGACCTCGAGCACGTGAGCACGTTCGGCGCGACCGCGGCGGGCGGGCTCCACCGCCTCGCGGCGGGGCCCGACGACGCCGACGCCCGCGCCTGGTTGCGCGACCGCGCGGGCGAGGCCGGGGCGGTCGCGCGTGTCGACCGGGTGGGGAACGTGTTCCTCCGTCGTCCCGCCGCTGGGGCCGACGACGCCGAGGAGGACCGCCGGGCGATCCTCATCGGCTCCCACCTGGACTCGCAGCCGACCGCGGGGCGGTACGACGGGGTGTACGGCGTCGTCGCGGGCCTGGCCGTCCTCGACGCGCTCGACCGCGCGCGTCACGCGACACGGCACCACGTCGAGCTCGTCGACTGGACGAACGAGGAGGGCGCCCGGTTCGCGCCGATGATGGGCGGCAGCTCCGTGTACGCGGGACGGCTCGCCGCCGAGACCGCCCTCGCCTCCCGCTCGCGCGAGGGGCTCGACGTCCCGGGCGCGCCCGAGGGGCAGACCCTCGCCGAGGCGCTCGCCGACGTCGGCTGGGCCGGTACCGACACGGTCACCCCGGACGAGCACGCCGCCTACCTCGAGGCGCACATCGAGCAGGGCCCGCTGCTGGAGGCCGAGGGCCTGACGGTCGCCACGGTGACCGGCGTGCAGGCGATGTGCTGGCTCGAGGTCGAGCAGACCGGCGCGCCCGCGCACGCCGGCACGTTCCCCATGGAGTCGCGCAGGGACGCCCTCGTCGCCGCCGCGCGGGTGGTGACCGACGTGCACGCGATCGGCCTGGCCCGCCCCGAGGTGGGACGCGCGACGGTGGGCCGCCTGGTGGTCGGGCCCGGCTCCCCGAACGTCGTGCCGGGCAGCGCGAGGTTCACGGTGGAGCTGCGGCATCCCGACGCCGCCGAGCTCGACGCGATGGCCGGCGAGGTGCGTGCCGCCGTCGAGCGCGCCACGGACGGGGGAGTGACCGCCCGGGTGACGGAGACGTCGAGGGCCGAGCCCGTGACGTTCGACCCGCTCGTGCGCGACGCCGTGACGCGGGCGATGAGCGAGCTGGGGCATCCGCCGCGGGAGCTGGTCTCGGGCGCGGGGCACGACGCCGTGCAGGTCGCCTCGCGGGTGCCGACCGGGATGCTGTTCATCCCGTGCGTCGGCGGCGTCTCGCACGCCGAGGAGGAGGCGATCACCCCGGAGTGGGCGCTCGACGGCGCCGAGGTGCTGCTGCGCGCGGTCCTCGACCTCGACGCCCGCCTCCCGTAACGGCGGGCATACCCGGACCGGCCCCGTCTGGCGAGTGAGCGGCAAGCCGCCTGACGAGTGAGCGTGGCAACGCCTCGTCGGCGAGCAATCGCGTCTCAACCTGACGAGTGAGGGGGTTCTTCCGCGAGCACGCGGAAGAACCCCCTCACTCGTGGCGGGTAGTCCCCTCACTCGTCGGTAGGGGACTCCGCCGGTCCTCGGTCAGGCCTCGGTCGGGCCGTAGGACGAGAAGCCGCCGTCGACGAGCTCGTGGGCCTCGTCGCCGTTGATCGGCGGGTTGAAGATCGAGACGAGGATGAGGTCCTCGTCCTCGCCGCCCTGGAGGTAGTGGGCGTCGTGCTCGTCGAGCACGTAGATGACGCCGGGCGTGATCTCGTAGCGCGTCTGACGGTCCTCGCTGACGACGTAGCCCTTGCCCCCGATGCAGTAGCAGGCCTCGAGGTGGTTGCGGTACTGGAGCGCCGCCTCGGTGCCCTTGCGGACGACCGTGTGCGCGACGGCGAACCCCATGCCGTCCTTCTTGGTCAGCACGCGCTGGCTCGTGCCCTGGCCCCACTCGACCTTGGGGACCTCGTCGATCGACCGGATGAACATGCAACCTCCTCGTGATGGGTGGGCGCCCCGGTGCTGCCGCGCCGCGCGCGGCCCGATGCGGGCGCCCCATCGATACTAGGTCCGTCCGGTTCGCCCGTCGGATCCGGTCGTCCGAGCGGCGGGACACGCCGCGGTTGCGTATGACAGCGTGCCGATCGGCAGGCATAGTGGCCGCGCAACCGACCGTCGTCGCCGCCGGCAGCGCGCCGCGCACGTGACCCGGTCCCGTGAGGAGCCCCCCATGTCCACCGACGACGGAACGCACGCAGGCGGCGCACCCGCCTCCGGTGCCCACGGTTCGGGCGGCGCGCACGCCGCGCGACCGGACGGCTCGGCGGCCGCGCGTCCCCACGGCTCGAGCTCCGAGCCCCTGACCGCCGGCGAGGCAGCGACCCAGGCGCCGGGCGCGAAGGTCTCCGGCCGTCGCACCGGCTCGCGGTTCGGTCCGGGCCTCATCATCGCCGCGTCCTTCATCGGCCCCGGCACGATCACCACGTCGATAGTCACGGGCGCCGAGGTCGGGTACGCGCTGGCGTGGACGATCGTCTTCTCGATCGTCGCGACGATCATCCTCCAGGAGATGTCCGCCCGACTCGGCCTCGGCACCCGCCGCGGGCTCGGCGAGGCCATGCGCGAGGTCTTCCACTCACCGGTGGCCCGCCTGCTCATGGCGGTCCTCGTGGTGGCGGCCATCGGCATCGGCGGCGCCTCCTACGCGGGCGGCGACACGTCGGGCACGGCGCTCGCCGTCACCAACGTGGTCGACGTCGACACGCGGATCGTCGTCGTCGTCCTGCTCGGCCTCATCTTCGCCCTGCTGTGGACGGGGAGCTACAAGGTCATCGAGAAGGTGCTGATGGCGATGGTCGCGATCCTCGTCGTCATCTTCGTGGTGACGGCGATCATCGTGAAGCCGAACGTGGGCGACCTGTTCCAGGGCATGTTCGTGCCGTCGGTCCCCTCGGGGGCGATCCTCACCGCGATCGCGCTCATCGGCACCACCGTGGTGCCCTACAACCTCTTCCTCCAGGCGCAGCTGGTCAAGGAGAACTGGGGTGACGTCCCGGTCGACCGGGCGATGAAGGAGGCGCGGACCGACACGGCCGTCTCGATCGGCATCGGCGGGCTCATCACGCTCGCCGTCATGGTCACGGCCGTCGGCTCGATGTTCGTGCGCGGCATCGCCGCCGAGGAGGGGACCGACCTCGCGCAGGCCCTGACCCCACTGCTCGGCGACGCCGCCCCGTGGGTGTTCGCGCTCGGCCTGTTCGCCGCCGGGTTCACCTCCGCCATCGCGGGCCCGCTCGGCGCCGCCTACGCGATCACCGGGGTGCTCGGGCTCTCGAGCGACCTGCGCTCGCTCCCGGCGCGCATCGTGTGGGTCTCGATCCTCGTGGTCGGCGGGATCATCGCGCTGACCGGGTTCAACCCGATCCAGATCATCGTCGTCGCCCAGGCGGCGAACGGCCTGCTGCTGCCGGTCGTGGCGATCTTCCTCATCATCGTCATGAACAACAAGAAGCTGATGGGCAAGTACCGCAACGGCCCGGTCGGCAACGTGCTCGGCTGGCTCGTCGTCGCCGTCGTCGTGTTCCTCGCCGGCTACCAGTTCGCCGACATCTTCGGATTCCTGCCCGAGTGATCGCCGTCGGTCCCCCATGGGTGTTGACTGAGCCCATGAGGGACCGACGCGACCCCGTCCGGCAGATCTTCCGGACCTCGTGGCTGGCCACGGCAGGCCGCGGCATCGCCGCGATCGCCGTCGGCGTGGCCGTCATCCTGTGGCCCGGCGCGATGGTCGACGCCGTCATCCAGCTCTTCGCGATCTTCCTCGTCGTGGACGGGCTCCTCAACATCCTCGGCGCCGCGGGCATCCGGCTCGACGCCCGGGACCAGGAGCCGGACCGGCCCACGCAGAAGATCCTCACGATCGCCCTCGGCGTGGTCGAGCTCGGCGCGGGCATCTTCGGGCTCGTCCGACCCGGCAACGTCGCCACCCTCATGATCACCGTCATCGGGGTGTGGGCCGTCGTCATGGGGCTGTGGGAGCTCGTCACCGCGCTGCGAGCGCGGAAGTACGTCGGCGGGGTCCAGCCGCTCGTCGTCGCGGGGGTGTTCTTCGTGGTGGTGGGCGCGTTCGTCATCTGGCGGCCGTGGGTCTCGCTCGAGGTGATCGCGTGGACGATCGCGATCGCCGCGATCCTGTGGGGCGTCATGCAGATCGTCATCGCCCTGGCCGTACGACGCTGGATCACCACGATCGACGACCGGCTCGAGGTCGACCGCGAGCCGCCGCGGATGATCGGCTGACGCGCGGTCCCCGTCGCAGTCCCCGTCCCGGTCCTCGCCCGTCCCGGGACCCGCCGCCTCCGCCCCGTCCCGGTCCGCACCCGGGTCGCCGCGCCCGTCCGGGCGGACGAGCGGCCCGTCACACCCGGAATGACCGCGCCGACGACGACGTTGGACGCCGAGGATCGCCCACGGTCCCGCGCCGCCAACCACCTCGGAGGCCCTGTCGATGCTGAGCACCGCCCGCCGCAACTTCGCCCTGTTCACGCTCGCGCTCGGCGGGTTCGGGATCGGCACCACCGAGTTCGTCACGATGGGTCTGCTGCCGCAGATCGCGGGCGAGCTCGTCCCGGGGTTCGGGGCCGACCCGACGGCGGGGATCGCCCACGCGGGCTGGCTCGTCACGGCCTACGCGCTCGGCGTCGTCGTGGGCGCGCCGGTCACGGCGGTGGCGACGGCACGGATGTCCCAGCGCACGCTCGTCCTCGTCCTCGTGGCCGCGCTCGCGGCGGCGAACCTCGCCAGCGCCCTCATGCCGGGCTTCGGGCTCACCGCGGTCGCCCGCTTCGTGGCCGGGCTCCCGCACGGCGCCTACTTCGGGGTGGCCTCGTTGCTCGCCGCCCGGCTGATGGGCCCCGGGCGTCAGGGCGCGGGCGTCGCGATCGCGCTCTCCGGCCTCACGGTGGCCAACGTCGTGGGGGTCCCGCTCGGGACGTGGCTCGGCCAGGAGGCCGGCTGGCGCTGGGCCTACGTGACGGTGGCGGCCATCTTCGCGCTCACGCTCGTGCTCGCCCTGCGGGCGATCCCGGCGGTCCCGGGCAACCCCGACCGGCACCCGTCGCGCGAGCTGCTGGCGTTCCGCAACCCGCGGCTGTGGCTCATGCTCGCCGTCGGCGCGATCGGTTTCGGCGGCTTCTTCGCCGTGTACTCCTACATCTCCGAGGTGGCGACGCGGACCGCAGGCCTGTCCGAGTCGCTCGTTCCGTGGGTGCTCGCCACCCTCGGCACGGGCATGGTGGTCGGCAACATCATCGGCGGCTGGGCGAGCGACCGGGACCTGTCCCGCACGGTCGTCGTCGGATTCTCCGGCCTGACCGCGGCGATGGCCCTGTACGCCCTGCTCGCCTGGCACCCGGTCCTGCTGTTCGTCCTCGTGCTCGCCATCGGGATCACCTCCTCCTCGCTCATCCCGTCGGTCCAGGCGCGGATCATCGACATCGCGGGGGAGGCCGAGCTGCTCGGCGCCGCGCTCAACCATGCGGCCTTCAACGTGGG
This sequence comes from Georgenia sp. G2120, assembly GCF_055326485.1. NCBI lineage: Bacteria > Bacillati > Actinomycetota > Actinomycetes > Allobogoriellales > Allobogoriellaceae > Georgenia > Georgenia sp. G2120. Next base: position 176,892 of record NZ_JBUZNL010000004.1, read on the forward strand.
CAACTCCCTCGGCGCCTGGCTGGGTGGCCTCGTCATCGCCGGCGGGTTCGGCTACCTCGCCCCGGGCTGGGTGGGCGTGGCCCTCGCCGTGTCCGGCGGCGTCCTCGCGCTCGTCAGCATCCACTGGGACCGGGTGAGCCCGCGTCCGGGGGCGGTCCAGGCCGACGAGCCGCAGCCCGCGACGACCTGAGTCGCCGCGTCCCGCGACTCGCCGCGTCATGAGTGGCGCCGGTACGCGACACCCGCCGCGCGGGCGCCGTGCCATCGGCCCGCCACGCCCCGCGGAGACCCTGCCGCCTCAGTGCTCGAGCAGGTCCCGCACGTCCTCGGGCGTGAGCGGGGCGGACAGTGCGCCGCCGTCGCCGACCACGCGTGAGACGAGGTCGCGCTTGCGGTCCTGGAGCGCGAGGACCTTCTCCTCGATCGTCCCGGCGGAGACGAGCCGGTAGACGTTGACCCGCCGGTCCTGGCCGATGCGGTGGGTCCGGTCGACGGCCTGGTTCTCGGCGGCCGGGTTCCACCAGGGGTCGAGGAGGTAGACGTAGTCGGCCTCGGTCAGCGTGAGCCCGAAGCCGCCGGCCTTGAGCGAGATGAGGAAGACGGGGGCCTCGCCGTCGCGGAACGCCTGCACCACGCCCTCGCGGTCGCGCGTGGAGCCGTCGAGGTAGAGGTGGGAGATCCCGGCCTCCTCGAGGCGCGTGCGCACGGCCGCGAGGAACGACGTGAACTGGCTGAACACGAGCACGCGGTGGCCCTCGGCGAGCACGGCACCGAGGTGGTCGAGCAGGGTGTCGATCTTGGTCGAGCGCTCGCCGGCGGTGCCCTCGCGGTCGGCCAGCGCAGGGTCGAGCGCCGCGAGCCGGAGCGTGGTGAGTGACGAGAGGACGCTGACGCGGTTGCGCCCGATGTCGTCGAGCAGCCCGAGGATGCGCTGCCGCTCGCGCTGGAGGTGCCGGTCGTAGCTGCGCCGGTGCGCGGCGGAGAGCTCGACGTAGACGACCTGCTCCTGCTTGGGCGGCAGGTCGCGCTCGACCAGCTCCTTGGTCCGCCGCAGAACGAACGGTCGGATCCTGCGCCGGAGCTCCTCGAGCGGCTCGGGGTCCGTGCCGGCCTCGATGGGGCGCCGGAACGTGGCGGTGAAGACATCGGCCTTCGGGAGGAGGCCCGGCGTGACGAGGGCGAGGATCGACCACAGGTCGGCCACCGAGTTCTCGACCGGCGTGCCCGTCATGGCGAGCCTGCGCGGCGCGCGGAGACGGGAGACGGCGCGGTGGGTCGCGGTGCGGGGATTCTTGACGAACTGGGCCTCGTCGAGCACGAGCGCCGACCACGGGACCGGTGCGAGCTCGTCGATGTCGAGGCGCACGATCGCGTACGAGGTGACGACGACGTCGGCCCGGGTGACGACCTCGGCCAGCTCCTCCTCGCGGCGTGCCCCGGTCGCCCGCAGCGCGACCACTTCGAGGCCGGGCGCGAAGCGCTCGGCCTCGTGCACCCAGGTACCGATGACCGAGGTGGGGCAGACGACGAGAACCGGCCCGACGCCGTCGGGCACCTCGTTCGTGCCCGCGCCGTGGTCGCCGGCCGCACCGGGAACGTGGGTCGCGCCGTGGTCGCCGGCCGCACCCCGTCCCGCGGCCACCGCGAGTCCGCCGACCTCCCCGCGCTCCTTGCCACGCTGGATCGCGGCGAGGGTCTGGAGGGTCTTGCCGAGCCCCATGTCGTCGGCGAGGATGCCGCCGGCGCGGGCATCCCACAGCATCGACAGCCAGGAGTAGCCCTCGCGCTGGTAGGGGCGCAGCGTGGCGTCGAGGCCGGCGGGCGGCTCGGGGGTGGGGCGGCCGGCGATGTCCGCGAGGGCCTGCAACGAGTCGGTCCAGGCGGCGATCTCCTCGTCGAGCAGGTCGAGGTGGGCGAGCTCCTCGAGCTGCTCGGACCGGTACCGGGAGACCTGGACCGTGCCCGGCGGGGCGTCGGTCAGGGCCCGCGACTCCGAGACGAGGCGGCGCAGCGCGTTGAGCTCGGGGGTGTCGAGGGGGAGGTAGGTACCCGAGGGCAGCACCACGAGGTCGGCCCCGGTGGCGAGCGCCTGCAGGAGGTCGTCGACCGGCACCTCCTCCGTGCCCACGTGGACGCTCACGCGAAGGTCGAGCCAGTCGGTCGAGGTGTCGAGGCCCTCGGCGGAGGCGACGCTGACGGTGGCCACCTCGGTCGCGCGTCGGAAGTCCGCGGCGTCCCCGACCACCTCGACGACGATGCCCGCCTCCCGCATCCGCGGCACCACGCGGTCGACGAGGACCGCGGTCTCGGCGGGGGTGAGGTCGACCGTGGCTTGCTCCGGCGGGTGGAGGCGCGGGACCAGGCTGATCTCGCGCGCGACGGCGGTGAGGAGCCCGGACTCGGTCGCCGCGTCGCGCGGAAGGTCGAGCTCCCCGCCGCGCAGGGGGACGTCGACGTGCCGGTCGCCGCCGACGTACCGGAACCCCAGCTCGACCCGGCTGCGGTGCGCCGGGCCCACGGTGACGGTGAGCAGCACGTGCGGCTCGAGCGCGTCGGGGATCTCGACCGACGAGTCCGAGGAGCGCACGGCGATGCGCTGTCGCAGGCGCGGCAGGTACCCGTGGGTGAAGCGCGTGCGGTCGGACTCCGGCACCACGACCGAGGCGAGCGTGAGGTCGCGGAGGTTGGCGTCGATCGCGTGGTCGAGCGGCGCGAGGACGTACGCGCCGTCGGGGTAGCGCACGGACACGCCGCAGGCGGGATCGCCCTCGAGCGTCACCCGGCTCCCGGGGCGCTCGGCGGGCGCGAACGGGCCGACGAGGCTCGAGTGCCCGCCGTTGAGGTCGACCTCGACGTAGGGGGTGACGCGGATGCCGTCGCCGGCCCCCGTGAGGTCGACCCCGAGCGTGGCGCCCGGGGCGAGCTGCAGCTGCTCGACACCCTGGCCCCCGACGAGGTCGACGCCCGCCACGTACGCCTCGACGAGCGCGTGCCAGCCGTTCGCGTCGAGCTCGTCGAGGTAGACCTCCTCGGCACGCTGCCACTCGGGCCGGGTGCCGTGCGCCGAGGCCTTGAGGTGCGAGAGCGCCCGGACGTGGTCCGGCACGTAGTCCTGGGCCGTGTAGCCGGTGGTCACCGACGACCACGAGCGGCCGCCCGTGAGCCAGCGGCCGGAGCGCCCGCGCACGACCGGGCGGAGCCGGAGCCGGGGGACGGCGCCCCGGTCGGACCCGATCGCGAGCCGCTGGGTGCGCAGCCCTGACGATCGCTGCACCTCGCTGACCTGGAGGCCGAGCGGGGCCAGCTCGGAGCCGGCGGCGGCGCCGTCGGCCACGATGGGGGCGAGGATGTCCTCCCATCCCCGGCCGTCCGGGCTGCGACGGGCGCGGTCCCGCAGCTCGAGGAGGACGGCGCCGACGTGCTTGCAGGAGCTCGCGACCGGGCACGTGCACGAGCCGTGCCACACGGTGGCGGACGGACCGATGTCGGCCCGGACGACGACCGTGTACCGGTCCCCCTGGCTGCCGACGACCTGCGCGACGACGACGCTGCCCTCGCCGTTGGTGGTCACGTCCGCGACGTGGCCGGCTCCGGCCAGACCCTGGGCGCGCTCGAGCGCCGCCGAGCCGAGGGCCGCCTCGATCTCGCCGTCGGTCAGCTCAGAGACCCACTCGAGCACGACGTCCTGAGGCACCCCGACACTCTAGGTTGCCGAGCAGACACCCGGGGCCGCGCGGCCGATGCTGAGGCGCGCACGCGCGCGCTCGACCAGGCGCCCGCCCGACCAGGCGCGCACGCCCGCCCAAGCGCCCGCGCCCGACCCGCCGCGCGCCACCACTTGCGCGCCCGGTCGACATGCGGGATGCTCCGCGCGTGGCCCAGGTCACATCATGGCGCGGTTCGGCCGCCTCGACGCGCGTCCGGCCCGTGCCCGTACCCGACACCGATGCCGAGACGACCGCACACCTTCCCGTACCGAGAACTGGAGCGAGCTCATGACGACGGAACCGAGCAGCACGGCGGCCGACCGGCCGCAGGACACGACACGGATGATCTCGATGGTCGCGGTCGTCCTCACGATGGCGTGGGGGATCGGCTGGATCTGGGTCGGGGACACCGGCGCCCAGCCCTACTACCTGTGGATCGGTGCCCCGCTCATCGCGCTGATGTGGATGGCCATCGCCTGGTCGTCGAGGCGCGGCGACCGCCGCTGACCGCGAGGCGCATCGACGGGGGTCCGGGCCGGGGTGGCCCGGGCCCCCGTCCTGGTCCCCTTCACCCCGGCACCCGTCGCGCTCCCGTTGTCCAACGACCTGCACCTGCTAATGTATGAGCATGTCCCAGCTGGAGCGGCGGCTGCAGGTCCTGCTCGATGCCGAGCGGCACGAGCGGCTCGAGCGCGAGGCGCGTGAGTCTGGGCGCAGCGTGGCCTCGATCGTGCGTGACGCGATCGACCTCCGGCTGCGGGGTGCGTACGACGCTCGTGCGGACGCCGGACGGCGACTGATGGCGGAGTACTCCGACGAGGCCGCGACCGAGCCTGACTGGGCCGGGTCGAAGGCCGCCCTCGAGCACGACCTCGACTCGAAGCTGCCATGACGGTGCAGCGCTGCTACGTCGACACATCGATCTTCGCGTACGCCCTCGGCGGGGAGCACGCCGAGCGTGCCCCGTCCCGGCGCGTCGTCGAGCTCGCGACCGCCGGTGAGCTCGAGCTGCATGCCAGCGTCGAGATGCTCCAGGAACTCCTCCACCACCGGATGCGTCGCGTCGATCGCGACGCCGCCCTTCGGCAGGTGCGTGCGGTCAGGGACCTGTGCGTCCTGCACCCGTTCGACACCACCGTCCTCGAGCGGGCGCTCGAGCTCGTCGCGACGACCTCCGTGCGGGGCCGCGACGCCGTCCATGCAGCGACCGCTCTGCTCCACGGACTGCCGACGCTGCTGAGCAGCGACACTGACTTCGACGCGGTCCCCGCGCTGACGCGCGTGAGGCCCGCCGACCTAGAGCGGAACGGGTAGCGCCTGACCGCGCCGCCGTGGCTACCGGCGGGTAGTCACCTGCCACCTGCCGCCAGCCACCGCCCACCGGTCAGCGCGTGTAGGCGCCCTGCCACACCGTGTCGAACGGGGTGGCCGCCGAGACGCGGGCCCGGATGCCCGTGGTGACCATGTCCTTGGCGACCCGCACGGCGTCGTGGATCTCGGTGCCCTTGGCGAGCTCGGCCGTGATCGCCGCGGCGACGGTGCAGCCGGCGCCGGAGACGCGGTGCTCCCCGATCTTGGGCTCGGCGAAGACGTGGATGTCGGTGCCGTCCCACAGGACGTCGACGGCCTCGTCGCCGGGCAGCTCGGCCCCGCCCTTGGCGTAGACGTACTGCGGGCCGTGCGCGCCGATGACCTTGGCCGCCTCGACGAGCTCGTCCACGGTGCCGATCGAGTCCGCGCCGGACAGGATCGTCGACTCGAAGACGTTCGGGGTGATGACCGTGGCGAACGGCAGGATCTGCTCGCGCAGCGCGTTGTCGGTGTCGAGCGCGGCGCCGGGCTCCTGCCCCTTGCAGATGAGCACCGGGTCGACGACGACGTTCTCCCACTCCTGCGAGCCGAGCCCAGCGGCGACGGTGTCGATCGTGGCCGGGGTGCCGAGCATGCCGATCTTCACGGTGCGCAGCGGGTGGGTCGCGGTGGCGGCCTCGATCTGGTCGGCGATGACCTGGGGGTCGACAGGGACGAACCGGTGGCCCCAGCCGTTCGTCGGGTCGAAGCTGACGATGCAGGTCAGCGTGCCGACGCCGTAGACGCCGAGCTGCTGGAACGTCTTGAGGTCGGCCTGGATGCCGGCGCCGCCGGTCGCCTCGGAGCCGGCGATGACGTAGGCGAGGGGGACGGTCACTGAGGACTTCCTTCGGGAGCTGGTCGGGCGGGCGCCGGGCGGCGTCGCGTGTGGCAGGGAACGATACGCCGGGCCGGGCGGGCCGTCATCGCCGGCGCCGCGAGGGCCACCATCCGGGACGACGACCATCCGCGCGACGACAACCACCCCGCACGACGACGAACGACGCCGTGGGCCGACCCCCGGTACGACGACGGGGGCGCCGCCCGCAGGCAGCGCCCCCGATCGGTCGTGGGACGGGACCGGTTGTGTCAGGCCCGGATCTGCGAGCGGTCGAAGACGGCGGGGTCGCCGCCGACGCGGTCCTCGGAGTCCATGGCGTCGAGGACGGCCATCTCGTCCGCCGTCAGCTCGAACCGGAAGAGGTCGAGGTTGGCCTCGATGCGCGCCGGGTTGACCGACTTGGGGATGACGATGTGGCCGTGCTGGACGTGCCAGCGCAGCACGATCTGGCCCGGCGTCACGCCGTGGGCGTCCGCGAGCTCGGCGACCTCCTCGGACTGCAGGTCGGCACCCTGACCGAGCGGCGAGTAGGCCTCGACGGCGATGCCGGCGGTGCGGGTGGCCTCGAGCGTGGCGCGCTGCTGGAAGGTCGGGTGGACCTCGATCTGGTTGACGTCGGGCAGCACACCCGTCTCGTCCGCGAGGCGCTGGAGGTGCTCGGGGAGGAAGTTCGAGACGCCGATCGCGCGGACGGCGCCGCTCTCCTTGATCTCGGCGAGCGCGCGCCAGGTCTCGACGTAGAGGTCCTTGCTCGGGACCGGCCAGTGGATGAGGTAGAGGTCGACGACGTCGACGCCGAGGCGCTGACGGCTGTCGTCGAAGGCGCGCAGGGCGGCGTCGTGCCCCTGCTCGCCGTTGCGGAGCTTGGTGGTGACGAAAATGTCGTCGCGGGCGAGGCCGGACCCGCGCAGGGCGGCGCCGACGCCGGCCTCGTTGTTGTAGGCAGCGGCGGTGTCGATGTGCCGGTAGCCGTAGCCGAGCGCGTGCTCGACGGCGGCCTGGGTCTCCTCCGGCGGGATCTGGAACGTGCCGAACCCGACCTGCGGGATGGTCACGCCCGAGGCCAGAGTGACGTGGTGGTCGTCAGCAGGTGTCATGCCTCTGTTCTAACGGCCAAGGGCCGTCGGGGCGACCCGGGACCACCGATCGGACGCCTCCGACGGCGGGGCGGCTACCGCTGCGCGTCGTCGTCGGGAGCGTGCGGGGCGTCGTTCCCCGGCTCGGTGCCGCCGGGTCCGCGAGCGTCGCGCCGTTGCGCGTCGGTCCACCTCGGCCCGCGGGCGTCGCTCCTGCCGGTGCCGGCCGGCTCCTCCGCGCCCGGTCCGGCTCCGGCGGCAGCCCGGTCGTCGACGGTCGCGCCGCCCGCCGCATCGCCGTCCCGGCGGGGCTGGACGCGGACCGGTCGGGTGTCGCCCGCCGTCCCGGCGCCGCCTGCACGGCCCCCGCGCCCCGTGTCACCCGCATGGCCGGCCTGTCCGGCGTCGTCGGAGGGGTGCGTCCCCGGGTGCGTGCCGCGCGACGCGGCCCACCCGGTGGCTCCCGCGGTCCCGGCGCCGTCCACGGAGGTGCGCTGCGTCGTCGGGGCGATGGGGTGGGACCCACCGGACCCGGCGCGTGCCCGTCGGAGCTCGCCGACCGTGATCTCGCCCGACTTGTGACGGCTGCCGGCGAGATCCTCGGCGCCGTCCTCGCCGCTCGGTTCCCGCCGCGCGTTGCGGCCACGGCGTTCGGCGCGCATGCGGTCGGCGGCGTCGAGCTCGGCCTGGGTGCCGGTGACCTTCTTGTCGCCCGACTGGAGGAACACGGCGAAGACCTTCGTGCGCGGGTCGGAGTCGATGAGGACGGCCTTGGCGAACAGGGTGAGCGGGACGGCGAGGATCGAGCCGAGCGGCCCGACGATCGAGGTCCAGAAGACCAGCGACACGAACGTGACGGTGGAGTTGAGGCCCACGGCGTCGCCGGTGACCTTGGGCTGGATGAACGTCTGGAAGCCGTTGTTGATGACCGTGTAGACGACGATGATCCAGATCATCGTGCTGACGCCGCCGTCGAGCAGCCCGACCAGCGCCGGCGGGATGAGGCCGATGAAGAAGCCGATGTTGGGGATGTAGTTCGTGACGAACGCGAACAGGGCGAACGTCCAGGCCAGCGGGACGTCCATGACGGTGAGGGCGACGCCGTCGCCGATCGCGACGATGGCGCCGAACACGGTGGAGACGATCCAGTACTTGCGGACCTGCGTGGTGAAGCCGGTCAGAGCGTCGGTGAGGTAGGGCGCGGCCTCGCGGAGGGACTCGGTGCGGCCGCGCACGTTGATGGTGTCGAAGCCCATGAACGCGGTGATGACGACGAACAGCACGGCCTGCGACGTGCCGGAGGTGAGCATGTTCGCCGCGCCGCTGACCACGCTGAGGATCTGGTTGAAGTCGATGCCCGAGAGGTACTGCTCGAAGTTCGAGACGTCGACCCCGAGGCTCGACAGCCAGGCGAGCGAGTCCGTGTACATCTGCTGGTACGTCTCGCGGTACTCCTCGCGGGCGAGCAGCGTGCCCGTCTCCGCCACGCCGTACGCGATCCCGCCGATGATGCCGAGCAGGATGAGGTAGACCGCGAGCAGCATGAGCAGGGTCGCGAGCCAGCCGGGCAGGTGGAGGTACTTCCGCAGCCAGACGATGAGCGGCCGAGCGGTGACGACCATGGTCAGGCCGAAGAACGCGGGCGCGATGATCGAGCTGATCGTCTGGACGCCGGCCATCGCGATGACGGTGACCGCGGCGACGCCGAGGACCACCAGCCCGATCGGGAACGACCTCCGGTGGTCGGCCATGTCGCTCGTGCTCATCGATCCTCCACGGGTGCCCGGTGCACCGCCGCGGTGCTCGGCGGGCGAGGCACATCCTGCCAGGCCGGGGGAGCGGCGGTAGCGTGCGGGGATGACTGACGCAGGTCACCACCACGGCCCCGGCGCCGGACGTCACGACGGACCGGACCACGGCTCCGACGACGGACGCGCCGCCGGCCTCGACGAGGCGCTCCGCCGGATGGCCGACGCCGACACCTCCGAGACGGCCCGCCGGGTCTTCGCCGCCCAGTACGACCAGCTGGCCCGCGGCGCGTCCGGCACGCTGCCCGAGTCCACGCTCCGCCCGCTCGACGACGTCACGCGGCTCGCCGACGTCGAGGTGGACGAGGCGGCCGCCGACGCCGCGCTGCGGGCCACCGCGCTCCTGCGGCTCAACGGCGGCCTGGGGACGTCGATGGGCATGTCGGGCCCGAAGTCGCTCCTCACCGTGCGCGACGGGCGGACGTTCCTCGACATCGTCATCGACCAGGTCCGCAGCGCGAGGGAGTCCTCCGGGGCGACGCTGCCGCTCGTCCTCATGCAGTCGTTCCGCACCCAGGGCCCCACCCGGGAGGCGCTCGCCGCCCACCCGGACCTCGCGGTCGACGGGGTGCCGACCGACGTCGTGCAGAACCGGGTCCCGCGCCTGCGTGCCGACGACCTCGTGCCCGTGGACTGGCCGGAGGACCCCGAGCTCGAGTGGGCGCCGCCGGGGCACGGCGACCTCTACACGGTCCTGCACGACACCGGCCTGCCGCGCACGCTGCTCGACGGCGGGTACCGCTACCTCTCGGTGTCCAACATCGACAACCTCGGGGCGACGCCGGACGGCCGGCTCGCGGGCTGGTTCGCCGCGAGCGGGGCGCCCTTCGCCATGGAGGTGTGCCGCCGTACCCGGGCCGACCGCAAGGGCGGGCACCTCGCGGTCCGTACGGAGGACGAGCAGCTCGTGCTGCGCGAGGTCGCGCAGACGGCCGAGGAGGACCTGGGCGCGTTCCAGGACGTCGAGCGGCACCGGTACTTCAACACGAACTCGCTGTGGTTCGACCTCGAGGCCCTCGACGCGGCGCTCGCCGAGCACGACGGCGCACTGGGGCTGCCGCTCATCCGCAACGTCAAGACGGTCGACCCGTCCGACAAGGGGTCCACGTCGGTCGTCCAGGTCGAGACGGCGATGGGAGCGGCGATCGAGCTGTTCGAGGGGGCCGTGGCGCTCGAGGTGGGGCGCGACCGGTTCTCGCCGGTCAAGACCACGGACGACCTCCTGCTCGTGCGGTCGGACGCCTACGAGCTCGACGACGAGTACCGGCTCGTCGCGCAGGTCGACCCGGTCCCGTCGGTGGACCTCGACCGCGACGTCTACAAGCTGGTCGACGCCCTCGAGTCGCGGTTCCCGGCCGGCCCGCCGTCGCTGCGCGGGGCCCGGTCGTTCGCCGTCGAGGGGGACGTGACCTTCGGTGGGGACGTCGTCGTCACCGGCGAGGTCGTCGTGCGCGCCGACGAGGTCGGGGACCACGTGCCCGACGGCGCCCGGCTGGGTGGGGAGTAGCCCGGCGGCCGGAGCGGAACGTGCGTGAGGGACGTAGGGACACGTACCCGACAGCGCCCGGCCGGGCGACGACGGCGGCGTGCTGTCCGGCCCGGCCGACCGTCCCCCGCACCGTCCTGGCGTCCTGGTGACGCTCGCGTACCCGCGGTCAGCTCGCGGGCTTGAGACGGGCCGACGACCAGGTGTCGGAGAGCGAGATGTTGCCGTTGAGGGTCCAGCCTGACTCCTCGGCGCGCTTCCAGATGCTGTCGCGGTTGATGTCGGCCTTGTTGCCCTTGGGGTAGCCGATCCAGACGGCCTTCGGCGTCGACAGCAGCGGGAAGACGTCGTCGAGCAGCGTGTCCAGCTCGTCGCGGCTGTGGGCGAACATCACCGCGACCCCGGTGGTGTCGCGGTCGATCCCGTCGACGACGGTGACGTTCTCGGGAAGGGGATCGAGCAGTGCTCGCTGGTCTGGCGTGGCGGGGCCGAGCAGCAGCTCGGTGCCGGGCTTGATCTGAAGCTTCTCCGCGATCGTGCGCGCCATGACGTGGCCTCTCGTCGTGTCGTGGCTGGCGGGTGCCGGCCACAGGTGGTGGATGCGGTCCTGCCCTCCCAGAGAACATGCAGGACAGATGGGTCGAGCGGATCAGTGGAGGTGCTCGAGCAGCTCGCTCAGTCGGCGCAGGACGTGGCTCCGCCAACCGCCGTTCATGAACTTCCGCGCGAGCTGCTGGGTCGGGTCGTCGAGGTCGAAGCCGGCGTGCTCGAGGAACAGGCGGGTGCCCTTCCCCTCGGGCTGCAGCATCCAGGTGACGGTGGTCGCCATCCAGTCGGGCTGTTCGGCGTCGGCCCAGCTGATCCGGAGCATCTTCTGTGGTCGCAGGTCGAGCACCCGGCATGCGATCCGTCCGGAGAACCCGGTCTGCGCGACCGGGCGTGCCCAGAACGTGAACCGGTGACCCGCGACGGGTGCGAAGTCGTTGGGCATCAGCCACTGCGCCATCAGCTCCGGTGTCGTCAGGGCACGCCAGACCTTCGATGGCGGGTGTGGGAAGTACTGGTCGACCTCGATCCGGGTCAGGTCGTCATGCGTCATCGTCGTCCATCTCGTCGAGGACACCGCCGAGCGCGGTCATCCGGTCGCGCCAGAAGCGCTCGTAGGGAGTGAGCCAGTCGATCAGCTCGGCCATCGGCTCGCCCGTGACGCGGTAGTAGCGGTGACGGCCCTCCTGCCGCTCCTCGACGAGTCCGGACTCGCGCAACGCGCGGAGGTGCTCGGAGACGCTGGGACGAGCCATGTCGAACTTCCCGGCGAGCTCCCCGGCGGTGTGCTCGCCGCCGAGGAGCGCGTCGAGGATGTCGCGACGCGTGGGGTTGGCGAGCGCGCCGAACACCTCGTCCAGCGGGCCGTTCTTGAGACGTCGAGGCAAGCTGGACGACCTCAGCCCTGCAGGATGTAGCCGTTGCCGTCCGGGTCCGAGAAGGTGGCCTGCCGGCCCCACGGCATCTCGTTCGGGCCGTCGACGACCACGCCGGCCGCCCGCAGACGTTCGACATCGGCGTCCAGGTCCGAGCTGGCGAACAGGATGCCCTGCCCGCCGCCGGCGCTCATGCCGGGGAACGGCGTGTGCAGCACGAGCGTGGTGCCGCCCGGTGCGCCGACCTCGAGCCAGCGGTTCTCGCCGAAGGTCTGGTCTGTCGTGACCTCGAGCCCGAGCGCGTCGACGTAGAAGTCGCGGGCACGGTCCTGGTCAGCGACGAACACGGTCACGGTCCTCACGGTGGTGACAGCCATGCCGATAGAATAGGTAGGAATAAACCTACACGTCAAGGGCCTTGAAGCCGGCGATGCGAAGGGCGGGCGCCAGGCAGACGCACGAAGGGCCGGCGGCAGGCAGACGCACGAAGGGCCGGCGGCAGGCAGACGCACGAAGGGCCGGCGCCCGGTAGACGCACGAAGGGCCGGCGCCCGGTAGACGCACGAAGGGCCGGTGACCTCACCACTCCCCCCCGGGGTGGTGGATCTCCTTCTGTGCGAGAACCACGGGTCCGTGTACCAGGCGTCCCCATGGCCCTCATCCCCCGTCCCCTGCGAGGCGGCCCACCCGCCTACGCAGCGACGATGCGACGCTCCTTCCGGATCGCCCGACGCTCCGACGGCGTGGTGCCGCCGAAGATGCCGAAGGGCTGATTCGTCCGGAGCGAGAACTCGAGGCACATCTCCGCGACCGGGCAGCTCGCGCAGACCGCCTTGGCCCGGGCCACCTGTGCGTCCACGGCCTTGCCCTGCCCCTCGGGGAAGAAGTCGTCCGTGGGGAGGTCGGTGCACGCACCCTGGACTCGCCAGTTCGGGTCGGTGTCCTCCGGGAAACTGTTCATGGGTATGACTTCACCGGTCGAACCTGGATGGAGCCTGGGAATGGCCGCACAATCATCTGCGAATCCTGGATCGCGCTAGGTTCTCCCTGGCCGGGGAGTCCCCGACCGGCACAGCAGAGTCGATCCGGAAGCGCCGACACGAGGAGATCCCATGGCCAACCCGAAGCTCGCCGCGAAGGTGACGGAGGTGCTCGGGTACGCCCCCGAGGACGCCGTGCTCATGCTCCCCAGGGACGGCCAGAACTGGGTGGCGCAGAGCATGGACAAGGGGCCGAAGAAGTTCTCGATCGGCGGTCTGGTCGCGGACGCCATCGTCAAGACCGAGGTCCGCCCCGGCGGTCACGTCCTGGGGATGCCGTTCCCGCCCGAGGGTCCGGTGGTCTGGGCGATGACGCCGACGGCGGCCATCTGCATCGACACCCGTGCGGGCTTCGGCAAGTGGATCCCCGAGCGGGTGTTCGCCAGCTTCGACTACTCGGCGCTCGACCGCCTCTGGCACGAGAAGGTCGGCATGGCGTACTACGCCGTCCACGTGACGATGCGCGACGGCAACCACTGGGAGTTCTCCATCGGCAAGCGGGACCTGCCGACCTGGCAGGCGATGGAGCAGGAGATCAACGGCCGGGCGCAGCGCGCCGGGGGCGGCCAGGCGCCGCAGGGGCACGGGCAGCCGCAGGGCAACGGTCAGCCGCAGGGCGCCCCCCACGGCCAGCCGGCCGGTCAGCCCGGCCAGTGGCAGCCTGGGCCGCCGCAGGGGCAGCCGCACGGTCAGCAGGGCCAGCCGGGTCAGTGGCAGCCCGGCCCGCCGCAGGGTCAGCCGGGTCAGTGGCAGCCGGGACCGCCGCAGGGCGCTCCCCAGGGCCGACCGGGCGAGCAGCCCGGGTGGGCCGGCGAGCCCGGCCAGGGACTCCCGCCGGGCTGGGGCGCGCAGCGGTAGTTCCGCGACCCGTCGGCCTCCCCGGGGGCGCCCGTCAGAGCGGCGTGACCGCCGCGTAGGCGTCCTCGAGCTGGGCGAGCCGACGCGCGTAGTGCGCGGTGCGGGCCGGGACCGGCTCGCACCGTTCCCCGAGCGGGCCCACGGCCGGCGTGACGTTCGGCGCGAGCACCCGCAGCGCGAGGAGGGCGGAGCCCCGCATCGTCGTGCGCTTGTAGGTCACGGGCGTCACCGGTGCGCCGAGGACGTCGGCGAGGAGCTGGGCGAAGCCCGGGATCGCGCCGATCAGTCCGCCGCTCACCCGGATCTCCGAGGGCATGCCGGCGACCCCGCGCAGCTGCTTGGCCAGGCGCGCGAAGCTGAGCGCCACGCCCTCGAGGAGGCCGCGGGCGAGGTCCGTGGGCGTGTGGGCCGCCGAGATGCCGAGGACGGTGCCGAGCGCCCCGGCGGACCACCCCGTCGAGCGCTCGCCGGACAGGAACGGCAGGACGAGCGGCGTGGAGGACAGCGGCTCGGGTTCGAGGACAGCGTCGAGGTCGTCGTCGATCCGGATGTTCTCCCGGAGCCAGGTCACGGCGCTGCCGACGTCGGTGAGGGCGCCGCCGAGGAGCGAGTGCCCGTGGTCGACCCGGTAGCCCCACAGGCCGGGGGGCAGGGTGGCGGGGATCGTCTCGACGAGCAGGCGCATCGCGCCGGTCGTCGATGCCGCGAGGACGGCGGTCGAGCTGCCTGTGCCACCGGCGCCGAGGCTCGACCCGAGCCCGTCGGGGATCCCGGGGAACCACCGCGCGTCGGCGAGGGCGGGCCACCTCTTTGCGATCGCGCGAGCGGCCTTGGGCTCGAGGACGATCGGCACGCCGGGGTCCTGGACCGGTGAGAGCTGGGCGCGCCGGATCCCGGACAGCCGCAGCAGCTGCGTGTCCCACTCGCCCGTGCGGCGGTTGAGCAGGCCGGTCCACGAGGCGGTGGGCGTGCTCGCGACGGCGACGCCGAGGAGCCGCAGGTGGACGTACTCCGGCAGGGACATCCACCGGTCGACGCTCGAGAACAGGTTCGGCTCCGTCTCGCGCAGCCACCGCAGCCGGGGCGCGAGGTAGCTCGTGTGCAGGCGGGTGCCCGTGCGCTGCTGGAGCTCGGACTCGCCCAGCTTGGTGCGCAGCGCGGCGACCTGGGGCCCGCTGCGGGAGTCGGCGTAGGTGTAGCAGGGCGTGACCGCGGCCCCCGACGCATCGACGCCGACCAGCGAGGCGGCGAAGGCGTCGAGCGAGACGCCCGCGACCTCTCCGTCGACGCCGTCGAGCACCTTCTCGATCACCTCGGAGACCTCGTCGGTCGCCTGGTCGGCGTCGAATACCGACGTGCCGTCGACGTCGGTGGTGAACGCATGGGAGACCTTGTGCCGGGAGTCGCGCAGGGGTCGGCCCGCCGCGTCGTACAGCCCTCCGCGGGTAGCCGTGGAGCCGACGTCGATGGCGAGGACGAGCGGCCGTTCGGCGTCGGACAAGGTCGTGCGGAAGGCGTCGGACATGTGTCTCCCTGACGGGTGGGCTTCTCCCCACGCGGGTGAACGATGCGGCCACGGTAGCGGCCCGCCGGGAGTGCCGTTCCCGCGACCGTCCACCGATCGCCCGGCGGCCGCTGCGCCACCGCCCGCATCCACAGCCGCTCGCCGCCTTTCCATCACATCCCGCTACCCCCGCGGATAGCCTGTGCGGCGTGACGGACGAGACGCGTGACGCGGTGCCGGGTGCCCTGTTCGACCGGCTGTGGCCGGAGCCGGGTGAGGTGACGGCCGACGAGCTCGCGGCGACCTACCTCGAGCCCGGGGTGCGGTCGAACATGGTCACCTCGATCGACGGCTCGCTGACGATGGACGGCCGGGCCGGCGGGTTGTCGGACCCGGTCGACCAGGCGCACCTCCACCTGGCCAGGAGCGCCGCGGACGTCCTGCTCGTCGGCGCCGGGACGCTGCGCGCCGAGGGCTACGGACCGGTGCGCACCGACGAGACCGGGGTGGCCCGCCGCCGCGCCGCCGGCCAGAGCGACCACCCGCGGCTCGCCGCCGTCTCGGCGAGCCTCGACCTCGACGAGTCCTCCCCGATGTTCCGCGCCGCCCCCGAGCGGCCGCTCGTGCTCACCGTGACCGGAGCCCCGCAGGATCGTGTGGCGGCGCTCGAGGAGGTCGCCGAGGTCGTCCTGCTGCCGCCCGGTGAGGGCGGCGGGGTGAGCGGGCGTGCCGCCGTCGACGCCCTGCGCGAGCGCGGGCACGCGCGGATCCTCACCGAGGGCGGTCCGACGCTCCTGGGCGCCCTCGTGGCCGAGGACGCGCTCGACGAGATGCTCGTCAGCTACTCGCCGGTCGTCGCGGGCGGCACCGGGCGCCGGATGGTGCTCGGCGCGGCCGAGGCGGTGCGCGAGGCGGAGCTGGTCTCGCTGCTGCGGTCGGACTCGCTGCTGGTGGCGCGCTATCGCCTGACGTAGGTCGACGTCGGGCCGGTAACGCGGGCGAGCCGTGCGCGGGTGGGCGGCCACCTGCGCGCACCCGCCCGTCCTGTCCGCGTGCCCTCGAATGCGCGGGGTGCTCGGCCTACCCGGGTGCGGCGCCGTCGTCGGGGGAATCGACCGAGGCGAGCGACCAGTCGACGCCGAGCATCTGCGCGGACATCTCCCAGTGCTGCCGGACGGTCGCGGGGTCCTTCGCCGCGCGGTTGAGCAGGCCGGGCCGGCGCCGGTCGTTGTAGTAGCGGCCCGACTCCCACGTGGTGCCGGGCGTGCCGTCGACGAAGTGCGCGAGGGTCGCTCCCCCACGCGCGGGTCGGGTGAGGAGCGGACGGAGCGCGCCGTGGTACATCCGGCGCAGGAGGCCGCTCGTCTCGGCGCCGAAGCTCGTCGCGACGACGCCGGGGTGGAACGCGACCGACGAGACCCCGTGTCGGTGGAGGGCGGCGTGCAGCCCGCGCGTGAACAGGATGTTGGCGAGCTTCGCGTTCCCGTACGCGCGGTCCGGGCGGAAGTCCGAGAGGCTCTCGATGTCGTCGAGGTCGAGCCGGGCGTAGACGATGTTCGCGACGCTGGCGGTCGCCACCACGCTCGCACTGCTCGCGACGAGCTTCTCCCGCAGCAGGTTCGTCAGCAGGTACGGGGCGAGGTGGTTGACCTGGAACGTCTTCTCGAAGCCGTCCTTGGTGCGGACGGGGCCGGCGAAGAACCCGCCAGCGTTGTTGGCGAGGACGTCGATCCGGTCGAGCGTGCCGTCGAGCTCGGCGGCCAGGTCGCGCACCTCGTCGAGGCGGGTGAAGTCGGCGACGTGGTGCTCGGCGCCCACGCGCCCGGCCACGGAGCGGGTCTTCTCGGGGGAGCGGCCGACGACGACGAGCCGCACCGGGTCTCCGGCGAGCCGCTGAGCGGCGGCCGCGCCGATGCCGTCGCTGGCGCCGGTGAGGACGATCGTGCGCATGGGGTGCCTCCGGGGTCGAGGTGGGCGTGACGACCGTACCACGAAGCGAAACGAAATAGTTTCGTATCGCTCGGATATGGTGGCCGCATGGACCTCCCCGACGCCGGCGGCCGCACGCGTCAGGGCCGCCCCGTGGACCCGACCCTCGGCCCGCGCATCCTCGAGGCCGTCATCGACGTCATCGCCGAGTCCGGGTACGCGGCCATGACGACGGCGGTCGTCGCTCGACGGGCCGGCGTCTCGACGGCGACCCTCTACCGGCGCTGGCCGACCAGGCGGGACCTCGTCCTGGCCGCGGCGTCTGCGGTGGGCAACGAGGAGAAGGACGTCGACACCGGGTCGACCGCCGGGGACGTGCGCGCGATGCTCGAGCACAAGAACGAGGTCCTCACGGGCCGGGTCGTGACGGCCCTCCTGTCGCTGATCGCCGAGTCCGCCCACGACGCCGAGCTGGCGGGCGTCGTCCGGGGGATCGTCTACCGCCCGACCCGCGATGCACTGGCGGCGATCCTGGCGCGGGCGCACGACCGCGGGGACGAGCCGGCCGTGGACGCGGACCGGGCGGCGCTCGTCGTCGTCGGGTCGATCATGGCGGCGGCCGCCTTCCGCGGCGACGGAGCAGAGGTCGAGGAGCTGTTCGGCCCTGCGGAGATCGACCTGCTCGTGCGTGCGCTCGCCGGGCCGTAGCGGGCGCGGTGACGGGCGACGACGGGGGTGTCGGTGTTCGTCGTCGGGCTGGAAGGGGTTCGGGACCTCCGGCCCGGGACTCCGACCGGCGCGGCTCCTAGCGTGGTTCGTGAACCCGTCAACGGCTCACGAAGGAGACCCGGATGTCCGCCCAGTCGCTCATGTCGCTCATCGCCCCGTCCCGCTACACGCAGGGCCGCGGCGCCATGGCCTCGATCGGGGAGGAGCTCGCGCGGCTCGGCGAGGTGCCGATGATCGTGGCGGACGACGTCGTGTGGGGCATCGTCGCCGAGACGGTCACCGCCTCGCTCGAGGCGAAGGGCCTGCCGGTGCACCGCGTGCCGTTCGAGGGCTACGCGACGGCGCGCTCGATCGACTCGCTCGCGGCGAGCGCGAAGGAGCTCGGCGCGGACGTCATGGCGGGCGTGGGCGGCGGGTCGACGATCGACGCCGTCAAGGCGGCCGGCCACCTCGCCGGGATCCGCTGGGCCTCGGTCCCGACGATCGCGTCGACGGACGCCCCGTGCTCGGCCCTGTCCGTGGTCTACACGGAGGAGGGGGCGATGGAGGAGTACCGCTTCTTCCCGCGCAACCCCGACCTCGTGCTCGTCGACACGCAGCTCGTGGCGAACGCCCCGGCGCGGCTGCTCGTGGCCGGGATCGGCGACGCGCTCGCCACCTGGCCGGAGGCCCGGGCCGTCGCCCGCGCGAAGAAGTCCACGATGGCCGGCGGTCAGGCGACGATGTCCGCGAAGGCACTCGCCCGGCTGAGCTGGGACATCCTCCACGAGGACGCGCTGCCGGCGATCGCCGCCGTGGAGCGGAACGTCGTCACGCCGGCGGTCGACCGGGTCGTCGAGGCCAACACGCTCCTGTCCGGGCTCGGCTTCGAGTCGAGCGGGCTGGCGGCCGCGCACGCGATCCACGACGGGCTGACGGCCGTGCCGCAGACGCACCACCTCACGCACGGCGAGAAGGTCAACGTCGGGACCACCACGCAGCTCGTCCTCGAGTCGGCGCCCACCGAGGAGCTCGACGAGCACATCCGGTTCACCACGCGCGTCGGCCTGCCGAACACGCTGGTCGAGGCCGGGATCGACGTCGACGACCTCGACTCGCTGCGGACCGTCGCCGAGGCCGCCACCGCCGAGGGGGAGACGATCCACAACATGGACGTCGAGATCACGACGACGACGCTCGTCGACGCCCTCCGCTTCCTCGACGACTATGCGGCGCGCGTGCGCGAGGAGGCCGGGCTGCCTGCGCCGGCGCCGATGCACCAGCACTGAGGTGGCGCGCCGGCGGGCGTCGGTGGAGCGCCCGCCGGCCGCGCGGCGGGCGTCGGTGGGGCGCCCGGTGGCCGTGCGGCGGGCGCGGCGTCCGAGGAGACGCCGCGCCCGTGCCGTCGTCCGGGCCGGTCGGCCCGCGCCGACGGGCGGGCGCAGGTCCGCACGGTGCGTCAGCCTGCCGGCGCCGGTGCGGGGTCCGCGTAGGTCGCCGCCTCCTCGTCGGCCAGCGACGGCGGGGTGCCGAGCTCGGGGTGGACGCCCACCTTGTCGGCGTAGAAGGCCCGGAATCGGTCCATGTCCGCGCGGACGTCGCCGGTGAGGCGGATCGTGGGGCCGAGGCCCGTGGTGCGCGTGACCGAGTCGAGGA
Source organism: Georgenia sp. G2120 (assembly GCF_055326485.1). NCBI lineage: Bacteria > Bacillati > Actinomycetota > Actinomycetes > Allobogoriellales > Allobogoriellaceae > Georgenia > Georgenia sp. G2120. Next base: position 196,276 of record NZ_JBUZNL010000004.1, read on the forward strand.
AGCCGAGCACCACGGGCAGGTCGGCGGCCAGCGCGATCCGGTAGAAGCCGGACTTCCAGTGCTCGCGGCGCCCGCGCGTGCCCTCCGGGGTGATGACGAGGTGGAACCGTTCGCCGCGCTCCGCCCGGGCGACGAGGTCGGCCACGAGTCCCTCCGGGTTCCCGCGGTCGACCGCGATACCGCCGAGCGCCCGGAAGAACGGGCCCGCGATGCCGTCGAAGTACTCCCTCTTCATCAGCACCTTGGGCGTGAGGTCGCGGGACCAGGCGATGCCGAGCATGAGCACGAAGTCGAGGCGGGCGGTGTGCGGGGCGCCGATGAAGATCGCGCGTGGCTCCCGGACGTCGGGTGCGACGAGTCGGTAGCGGACGGCGGCGAGGAGAGCCTTGCCGAGGGCGCGGCGCAGCATGCGGGGGGCGGACACACGGCCACGGTAATCGCCGGTCCGCGCCCGCGCGCGTCCGAGCCGTTCTCTCGGAGGGCGCGCACCCGAACCGCACTCCCGGCAAGTGATGGGGGTGGGCACCTGAGCCGCACACTCGACCGGTCGCGGGTTCCCAACCGCAATCTCGACGGGAGGGGGTTCCCAACCGCAATCTCGACGGGAGGGGTTCCCACCGCAATCTCGACGGGAGGGGGCCCAACCGCAATCTCGATGGGAGGGGGCCCAACCGCAATCTCGACGGAGTGGCGCGCCCGAGTCGCACTCTCGACCGGTCGCGGGGCGGGGTCCCGTGCGTCGGCGGGGGCGGGCAGTAGGTTCGGGTCATGAGCGACACCGGCTACGGGGACTTCGAGTTCGAGCGCAAGTTCGTCTGCGCGGGCCTGCCGGAGATCGTCGCCGCCGAGGCGGACCCCGTCCTCATCGTGCAGGCCTACCTGCTGGCCGACGAGGGCTACGCGGTGCGCGTTCGCGTCCAGGGCCCGGGGGCGGGACTGACCGCGGCGGACCTCGGGCGGACCGACGATGTGCTCGACGAGCTGGCGCCGCGCGTCGAGTTCGCCGCGCTGACGGCCAAGGGTCCGCACGTCGGGGGGACGCGCTACGAGGCGGAGCGGGAGCTGGACCCGGGTGTCGCCGTCGAGCTCGTGAGGCGCGGTCGGCACCACGTGGTCAAGCTCCGGCACGCAGTCTGGCTCGGCGACGACGGGTGGGTGATCGACGAGTTCGCCGGAGCCAACGCGCCGCTCGTCGTGGCGGAGTGCGAGCGCGGGGGCCCGGTCGTCGACCTCGTCGTGCCCGACTTCTGCGTGAGCGAGGTGACGGCGGACGCGCGGTTCGGGAACGAGCACCTCGCCGTCGAGCCGTACTCGACCTGGCGCTCGACGTTCGAGCGGGAGCTCGCCGTCACCGGCCCCGTGTTCTCCCAGGAGTTCGGGCAGAACCGGCTGCCGAGCCAGGGGTAGCGTCCGTCACCGCCCGGCCGCCCGGCCGCCGACCCGCTACGGCCGCCGACCCGCTACGACCGCCCACCCGCTACGGCCGGACCATCACCTTGATCTCGCGTCGCTCGTCCATCGCGGCGTAAGCCTCGGCCACGTCCTCGAGCAGCACGCTCGCGGTGAACACGGCGCCGGGCTGGATCCGGCCGGCCGTGACCTCCGCAAGCAGCTCCGGCAGGTAGGCGCGGGCGGGAGCGACCCCGCCGGCGAGCGCGACGTTGCGGCCGAACAACGAGCGCGGCCGGATGCCTCGGGTGACGCCGTTGGGCACGCCGACGTACCCGACCGTCCCGCCGGGCCGGGCGCACGTGATCGCCTGGTCCATCGACTCGTCGGTGCCGACGGCCTCGAGGACGACGTCGGCGCCCGGGACGCCGAGCAGCTCGCCCAGCTCCTCGGCGGCCTCGTCGCCGCGGGTGGTGAGGATGTCGGTCGCGCCGAAGCGGCGCGCGAGAGCCTGCCGGTCGGCGTAGCGGGAGAAGGCGACGACCCGGGACGCGCCGAGGCGCGACGCCGCGAGCACGGCGGACAGCCCGACGGCGCCGTCCCCCACCACGGCGACCGTCGTGCCCGCGCGCAGCCCGGCCGCGCGGGCGGCGTGCCAGCCGGTCCCCATGACGTCGGACAACGTGAGGAGGTGGGCGAGCAGGGTGTCGTCGACGTCGGCGGTGTCGAGGCCCGCGCCCACGAGCGTGCCGTCCGCGAAGGGGACGCGCACGGCCTCGGCCTGGAGGCGTCCGGTGGGCAGTCCGTCGCCGTCGGGGGCGCCCCAGAACCCGCCGCGCTCGCACGAGGTCTGGATGCCGTTCCGGCACGAGAAGCACTCGCCGCACGAGAACGCGAAGGGCACGACGACGACGTCCCCCGTGCGAACCGTCGTCACCTCCGCGCCCGCCTCCTCGACGACGCCGACCGCCTCGTGCCCGATCGTGCGGGGCTCCTCGACGGGGACGATCCCCCGGTAGTGCCACAGGTCGGACCCGCACACGCACGCGGCGGTGATGCGGACGACGGCGTCGGTGGGGGCGAGGAGGGTGGGGTCGGGGCGGTCCTCGACCCGGATGTCGCGGGCGGCGTGGAGGACGGTGGCGCGCATGGCACCAGCGTGCCACCCGGTGGGTTGGGGTGCTGCGCGCGATGCCTCTGGCGCCACCCTGCGGGTACGTGCGGCGCGGGGTGCCGCGGGCGTCACCCGCCCGGTGGGTTCGGGCGCCGCGCGACGCCTCAGGCGCCGCCGGGCCGCGGCCCGCCGGACGTGCCGGCGTCGTCGTCGTCGAGCCGCCAGAGCGGCGGGGCCTCGATCTGCTCGCCGTGGGTCTCCCACGTGCGCCACCACGAGTCGGCGTGGGCGGGGACGTGCCCGGCGGGCAGGATCTCGAGGAGGGCGCGGATCTCGGTCTTCACCGCGGTCAGCTCCTCGACGAGACCCGTGCGGGAGTCGCCCGCCGGCTCGCGGTGGAGGAGGCGGCGGAGCTCGGTGCGCAGGTCCGTGCGATGCGCGGGCGGGCGGGCGGCCTCGGGGGTGCGGGCGGCGGAGGTGCGGCCCGCCTCGGGAGTGCGTGTGGCCGGTGTGGCCGTGGGCGCCCGTGCGCCGGCCGACGAGGGACGCGCGAGGCTCGCGAGCCCCGAGGCGCCGTCGGGGGGCTGGACGCTCCCGGACCCGTCGGGCGCGAGCATGAGCTCCTCGATCTCCCACGCGCGGCGTCGGGCGCGGATGAGCGCCGAGCCGGCGTCCTCGTCCGCCTCGCTCGCCCCGAGATGGGTCTGCGCGGCCCGGATCCAGCCGTGGTCGGCCATGAGCGCCGTCAGGCCCCGGTCCACCGTCATCGTGTCGTGGACGTCGACGGTCGCGTGGACGACTCGCGCACCCGCCCTGCGGGCGAAGACGACCTCGTCGCGGAGCTGCTCGTCGGACATGATCGAGGTTCCCGTGCGCATCATGACGGAGACGATGTCGGTGCCGACCGGGGAGTCGCCGGCGTCGGCGCCGGGCGGGTGGCAGACGATCGCCCAGACGTCGGGCACGCCGAGCTTGTCGATGACGACGTCGGCGGGCAGGTTCTCGCGCACGCCGCCGTCGATGTAGTGCTCGCCGGCGATGGGGATCGGCTCGAAGACCGCGGGGATCGCGCACGAGGCCCACACGGCGAGGGCGAGGTCGGCGGCGGTCACCGGCTCGCCGTCGTCCCCAAGGAGCGGGACGTCGCCCCGGTCGCGGATGACCCCGTCCTGGTCGGCGAAGCGCAGCTCGCCGGACTGCAGTCCCACCATCGCGATGCGGAGCACGACGCCGGAGGCTCGCACGCGCGCAGGATCGAACGTCTCGGTGTCGATGAGTGAGTCGACGACGAGTCCCGGCGTGTACATCGACCTCGCCTCGGAGGCGCTGCGCAGGATCGCGGCGAGATCGCCGCCCGCTCTCCCGAGCGCCGGGAGGTTGCCGATCATCTGGACGATCTGGGCGGCGCTCCAGCCCCGCTCGGGCTCCTCGCCCTGCGTGGCCCGTGCGGCGCGCGCCTCGGCCGCGGTCTCCGGGACCGTGCCCGGGGGCGTGGATGTGCGCTGGGTGCTGCCGCGGTTGACCGGGTCGAGGAGCTGGAGGTAGCCGGGACCGCGCTCGCTGAGGGCCTTCCACCAGGGGAGCGGCCGGAACATGGCGTCGGGGGAGTCCATCGAGCGCCACAGCGTGTCGAGGTGGTCGAGCCAGGCGCGCTGCTCGTCCCGGGTGCGGCCCTGGGAGAGGATCGCCGCGACGATCGCGCCCGCGGAGGCGCCCGCCATCACCTTGGGCTCGATGCCGACCTCGTCGTAGAGGTAGCGCAGCGCGCCGAGGTGGAAGTCGGCACGCGAGCCTCCGCCGGACAGTACGAGGCCGGTCGTGCGGGCGCGGCGCCGGCCGACGCTCGGCACCCATCGGCCGGGCGGGAGGCGGCGACTCATGCCCTCCAGGGTAGGGCGAGAGGACGGGAGGCCGCGATGGGACTCGGGGCGGCCTATCTCGTCGGCGGTCCGAGGACGGCGTCGACCATCCGCTGCGCCTCCGCGGGCTCCGGCGGCGTGCGGCTGATGACCCTGAGGACCACCGTGCCGACGAGCGACTCGGCGATCTCGTCCAGAGGCGCGCCGGGGTAGAGGTTGGCCGACGTTCCGGTCGCGGCCTGCAGGCGGGACGCGAGGGACTCCTCGCCGGTCAGGCTGTCGCGCACGCGCAGGCCGATGTCGGCGCTCTCGATGCTGGCGGAGATGAGCGAGCGCACAGTGCCCTCGCCCTCGGGCCGGCCGACGGTGCGGAAGATCGCGAGGATCCAGCTGACGAGGTCGGCCCGCAGGTCGCCGGTGTCCGGGACGACGACGTCGACGGGAAGCAGCATCCCCTCGACGAGGCACTCGGCGACCAGGTCGGCCTTCGAGCTCCACCACCGGTAGATCGTCTGCTTGCCGACGCCGGCCTCGGTCGCGATCCTGGCCATCGTCATGGCGTCGTACCCGTGCTCGTCGAAGAGTCGGGCGGTCGCCTCGAGGATCGCGAGCCGGGCCGTCTCGGACCGGACGGGTCCGCTGCGGGTCGAGGTCATGGCGTCGGCGTCCTTCCTGCTGTGGCCGTCACCATAGGCGGCCGGATCTCGTTGACGAGACGAAACGTCTCGTCTTATCCTAACGCAGGCCGATCCGTGCCTGCGGCGGCCTGTCGACGTCGGGGAGTGGCACGTTCATGGCCGGATGGTTGTTCGGGGTAGGAAGGTTCGCCGCGCGGCACGCGAAGGCGGTGCTGGGGGCGTGGCTCGCAGTGCTGATCCTGGCCGGTGGTGCGTTCGCCGCGTTCGCCGGCACGCTGACCGGATCGTTCGACATGCCGGACACGGCGTCGTCGGAGGTCATCGCCGAGCTCGAGGAGGAGCTGCCCGACCAGAGCGGCGCCACCGGCACGGTGGTCCTGCGCTCGGAGGACGGGGCGTTCACCGAGGAGCAGATCTCCGCCGTCGCCGACCTCGGTGCGGAGATCGAGCAGCAGGACGACGTGGCCGCCGTCGTCGATCCCTTCGCCACCCAGGAGCAGCTCGCCGGCAGCGCCGCCGAGCTCGAGTCCGGGGCCGCCGAGGTCGAGTCGGGTCAGGCGGAGCTCGACGCCGGCCGCACCGAGCTCGAGGACGGCCAGGCGCTCCTCGACGAGGGGCGTGCCGCGCTGGACGAGGAGCAGACCAGGCTCGACGGGGCGCGCGAGCAGGCGGAGGCCGCGGGCGCCCCGACGGACGAGATCGACGCCGGACAGACCCTCCTCGACGAGCAGCGCGCCGAGCTCGACGCCGAGCAGGAGCGCATCGACGACGGGCTCGCCGAGCTCGAGACCGGGCAGGCCGAGCTCGACGCCGGCCGCACGCAGACGGAGCTGGGCGCCGAGCTCCTCGAGCACTCCGAGGGCATCGGGGTCGTCTCCGAGGACGGCTCGACCGCGCGCCTCACCGTCTCCTTCAGCGAGCCCATGCTCGAGCTCGACGACGCCTCGCGGCAGGCGGTCGTCGACGTCGTCGAGTCCGCCGAGATCGAGGGCGTGGAGATCGTCCCCGCCTCCGACCTGTCGCAGACCGTCCCGGAGATCCTCGGGATCGGCGAGGTCATCGGTGTCGTCATCGCCGGCATCGTCCTGGTCGTCGTGCTGGGCTCGGCCCTGGCCGCCTCGTTCCCGATCGTCACCGCGGTCATGGGCGTGGCGATCGGCTCGCTCGCCACCCTCGCGTTCTCGGGGGTCGTGCAGATGTCCTCGGTGACGCCCGTGTTCGGCGTCATGCTCGGGCTGGCCGTCGGTATCGACTACTCGTTGTTCATCATCAATCGGCACCGCACGCAGCTGCTCGAGGGGGTCGACGTGCGCCGGTCGATCGCTCTCGCGAACGGGACCGCGGGGACGGCGGTCGTGTTTGCCGGCGCGACCGTGGTGCTCGCGCTGCTCGCGCTCAACGTCGTCGGCATCCCGTTCCTCGGGATCATGGGCACCGCCGGTGCCGTGAGCATCGTCGTGGCCGTGCTGCTCGCCGTCACGGCGACGCCGGCCCTCCTGTCGATGGCCGGCCTGCGCATGCTCGGTCGCAAGGGGAGGGCGCGCCGCGAGGCGGCGCTCGCCGAGAGTGCGGGCGGGGTCGCGGTCGAGGGACCCGGAGACACCGGTACGACGACGAACGACGCAGCGACGAGCCCGTCGTCGTCCGGCAGGAAGGCTGTGCGACCGATGTCGATGGGCTCGGCGGTCGGCCGGGTGCTCGTCGGCGTCGTCGCTCTGCTCGTGCTCGCGATCCCGGCGCTGGACATGCGCCTCGGCCTGCCGACGGGTGAGAACGAGCCGGTGGACTCCGACGCCTACCGCGCGTACGAGATCGTCTCCGAGGAGTTCGGGGAGGGCGCGAACGGGCCGCTGCTGGTCACGGCGGACCTGCCCGGCGGCCTCGACGAGAACGAGCTGCTCGAGGCCCAGGTCGAGGTCGTCCGCGAGATCGGTTCGCAGGAGGCTGTGGTCGCCGTCGCGCCGATCGCCGTGTCCGAGGACGGCACGCTCGCCTCCTTCCAGGTGCTGCCGGAGGAGGACGCCAACGGCGAGTCGACGGCGGAGCTCGTCAACGACCTGCGCGCCCTGCCTCCGGTGAGCGGCGAGTACGAGCTCGGTGTCGCCGGGCAGTCGGCCATCAACATCGACATCTCCGAGGGGCTCTCGGACGCGCTGCCGGGCTACCTCGCGGTCGTCGTCGGACTGTCGTTCCTCATCATGGTCGCGGTGTTCCGCTCGCTCCTCGTGCCGCTGGTGGCGACCGCCGGGTTCGTGCTGTCGCTGTTCGCCACCTACGGCGTGGCCACCGCCGTGTTCCAGTGGGGATGGCTCGCCGAGCTGATCGGGGTCCACACGACGGGCCCGATCCTCAGCTTCCTGCCCGTGATCGTCGTGGGCGTGCTGTTCGGGCTGGCGATGGACTACCAGCTGTTCCTCACCACGGGCATGCGCGAGGCGTACGTGCACGGAGCGAGCGCACGGGAGGCGGTGGCCGAGGGCTTCCGTGCGGGCCGGCGCGTGGTGACGGCGGCCGCGCTCATCATGATCGCCGTGTTCGCGGGCTTCATCACCTCGGACTCGGTGATGATCAAGTCGTTCGGCGTGGGCCTCGCGGTCGGCGTCGTGCTCGATGCGTTCGTCGTGCGGATGCTCATCGTGCCGGCATCCCTGCACATCCTCGGGCGCTCGGCCTGGTGGCTGCCGCGCTGGCTCGACAAGGTCGTGCCGAACGTCGACGTCGAGGGATCGGCGCTCGTCGAGGAGGTCGAGCATGGTGCGGCGCCGGCCGGGGACATGGACGGGGACGGGGACGGGGCCGTGGCCGGGGACATGGACGGGGCTCGGTCAGGTTCCGCCACTGGCGCCGGTGGGAAGCACGTGCGTGATGCCGAGGACGACGACACCCGACGTGCTGACGCCAGGGCCGGGCGCCACTCCGCGCCGACGACCGATGCCGACGCGAGCTCGGGGCCGTAGGCCCTCGGCCTGACATCTGACACCTGACACCTGAGGCCCGACGGCGCGCTTGACGCCCGGTCCACCAGCGGCAGATGTGCCGTTGGGGGCCGGGCGTCCTGCTGTGTGTGGGCGTGGAGGTGCTAGTCGGGAACGAGTTCGTCTGCGCGGTCCTGTTCCTGCTTCCGTTCCCGTTCTCGTTCCCGTTCTCGGCCTCGCTCACGTACTCGTTCGCGTTTGCGTTTGCGTTCGCGTTCGCGTTCCCGTTCGCGTTCGGGGGCGCGATTGTTGGCCACGCGGGCGGCAACGCGATCCTTCATCTCCCGGTACTTCTCGGGGGAGATCTCTGGCGTGGGTGTGCGGCGGTAGGGGAAGGGAGAGCGGGGGACGGCGTACCGGTGGCCGGTCGGGGTGCGTACCTCGTGGCTGCCGTTGGGGCTCGTGGTGTGGTGCCACTGGGGGTTCTGCTTGGTGTAGTTGCAGGAGGCGCAGAGCCCGGTGCCGTTCTCGGCCGTGGTGCGTCCGCCGCGGGCGTGGCTGGTCGTGTGGTCGGCGTGCTCGGCGGGGTTGGTGCAGTAGGGGGTCCGGCAGGTGTCGTCCCTGGTGAGGATGAGCTGGCGGAGGCGGCCGGTGAAGGTGCGGGAGCGGGACTCGGTGGTCAGCACGCCGCCGTGGGCGGGGTCGGTCCACAGTCGGGTGAACCAGACGGAGCCGGCGTCGCGGACCTGGTCGCGGGCGGTGGCGGCGGGGAGCGGGCCGACGCCGGGGATCCAGGCGGGCTCGTTCCCGCCGACCAGAGTGCCGGCGGGCATGACGATGTTCAGCTCGATGTCGCGGGGTTCGGTGACAGCAGTGCCGGTGACGTGCTCGACGAGGAGGTCAGCGGCGATCTGGTGCCGGGTCCGGCCGTCGGCTGCCCCGTCGTTGGTGATCGCGTGGGCCTGGGTGACGAGGGAGGCGTGGACCCGGACGGCGTCGGCCATGGGGAGATGGGCGGTGACGTAGGCCATCGAGCCCTTTCCACCGCGGATCGTGACCCGGCGCTGGGCGGCTTCGTGCTTGCGGCGGGCGCTCTCGTGCTCGGTGTCGAGCTCCATGGCGTGCTTGCGCGTGTGGGTGTGGGCCTGGTGATCGCTCATGGTGGGCAGGTCGGGGGCCAGCCGGGCATCGACCTCGCGCCGGTCGGCGGGGTCGAGGCCGAACGTCTCGCGCATGACGATGGCCGCCCGGTGCTCGGTGACCTGGCCCTGTTCCATGAGGTCGAGGGTGTGGGGGAGGTCCTCGTCCAGAGCCCGGGCTAGAGCGAGTGCTTGTTCTCCGCGACCGCCGGTGGTGCGGCGGGCGAGCGCGATCTCCTGCGCCAGGCCGGCGCCCTGTTTCGCAACCGGGACACCTCTGGCGCGCTCGGCTTCGATGCGCGTGTGTCGCAGGTCCGCGGCAGCCCGGGCCTGGGCGGCGTGGGCGGCGGCAACGAGCTCGTCCAGGGCGGTGATCTGCTCGATCGCGTCGGCCTCGTTATCGCGGCGGAGCCCGACCAGCGCGTCGCGCATCGCGCGCACGTCCGTCGCACCCAGCACCGGCAGCGCCGAACCTCGTGCGTCTGTCGAGCCGGCGTCCTTGGGATGGTCGCTCGTGCTCGTGCTCGTAATTGTTCTGCCGCTGCCGCTGCCGCTGCCGCTGCCGCTGCTCGGTGGGAGCGGTGGCTGCCCGGTTGCTGTCGGCGAGTCCATGACGGCGACGGGATCCGACGAGGGGGTGGCAGTGGTGGTGTCGCCGTCGGAGTCGTGGGTCGTCATTGCTGCTGCCTCCCTCGTCGTCGAGCCGGAACAATCCGAACGCGTGTTCGAACACTCCTCACTCTAGCGGTATCAAACGACACATGGAAGGATTCAGTGCAAATCTGTGGACAGGCTGGTAATAGACAGGCATGTGGACGCATTGACCGCAAGCAAACAGCAGTATCGGGGTGTGACCGGGGGACCGCCCAGCGGCGCAAAGGTCCGGGAGTGTGGCCGTCCAGCGCGTCGAGGTCTGGGTCTGCGGTGCGGCGGCGTGGAGGTCTGGGTCTGCGGTGCGGCGGCGTGGAGGTCTGGGTCTGCGGTGCGGCGGCGCGGAGGTCTGGGTCTGCGGTGCGGCGGCGCGGAGGTCTGGGACTGGGGTGCGGCGGCGCGGAGGTCGCGAGGGCGCGACGTCACGGTGCGCGCAGGCGCGGACGTAGAGCACCCGAGGCGCGCGGCACGCCGACGAAGAGGGGAGCTCTGGCCTCGTGGGGGGCGAGGTGGCGATCCGGGAGGGTGCGCGGGCTTGCGGTAGGTGCGCTTCGGCGTCGTGGGCGGTGAGTTGGCGACCCGGGAGGGCGCGCCGGCCCACGTGGGCCGCGCTGCGGCGTCGTGCGATGTGAAGGGCCCGTCAGCGAGAGCGCGCCAGGTGAGACGCGCTGCGACGACGTGGGAGGTGAGGTGGCGACCGCAAGGTCGCGCCGACGTGCGGTACCCGCGCTGCGGCGTCGTGGGAGGTGAGAGGACCGCCCGCGAGGGCGCCACGCGCCTACGGGACCTGCGCGACGAGTCCTGCGCTAAGAGACCCGAGCTACGACCCCGTGCGAGGCGAGACGCCGCCAGGAATCTCGACCCCAGGCATCTCGGCCTCGGGCAGCTCGACCCGAAGCCACTCCTCCACGGCGTCGACGAGCCGCACGACCGCACCGACCACCGAGGTGGGATCGGCGGCGGAGGTGAGGACCGCCGTCGTGCGCTCGGAGAAGCCCTCGGGGAGCGAGCGGCACAGCTCCTGCACGCGCCTGCCGAGCCGCTTCTCCCCGGGGTGCGGCACGCGGTTGACGGCGAGCACGACGTCGTGGACGACGGCGAGCAGCTCGGCCACGCGATGGTTGAGTGCGACGAGGTCCTCGCGCGCCGCGGCTGTGGCGATCTGCGCGGGGAAGCTCGTGATCGTCCCGCGCACGAGCGGCCAGCAGTGCCGCACGACGGCCACCCGCAGCTCTTCCGGGTACTCCGCCAGCGCACGCTCCCGGGCACGCGTGACCCACCCGTCGGGGTCCGCCACGGGAAGCCAGTGCCGCACCGTGTGCCAGTGCGCCGTCGTGTACCCCGCGGACGGTTCGTGGCGCTCGAGCACGGCGTCGAGGCGGTCGGTCACCCAGCTCGTGTCCCAGAACATGACGTCGAGGTCGGTGCCGCTCGCGTGCGTCCACAGGTCGGTGACGTCCCAGTAGCGCTGGTCGAGGTCGAGCCGGCGCGCACCGCCGAGCGCCTCGACGACCGCGCGGCGCAGCTCGACGGGCGGGGGTCCGCCGTCGGAGAGGACGTACAGGTCGACGTCGGAACGCGCGTCCTCCTGACCCGTCGCGAGGGAGCCGCCGGCCGCGACCCCGACGACGCCGGGCAGCGCCGCGTACGCCTGCGCCGCGGTGATGACCAGCCGCGTGGTGGGGGAGAGGCTGTCGGCCGGCGAGGTCCCGTCGGCTCGGGAGCCGCCGGCGTCGGGGGCGGACCCGTCGGCCGGAGCGGCGCCGTCGGACGCGGTGTTCACAGCAGCATCCCCAGCACGCCGCTCCCGAGCGTGAGCCGCTCGATCCGCATGTGCGAGCGCTCCATCCGGTCCTCGAGCCCTGCGCGGTCGGAGGCGCGCGCGAGGTCGATGCCGACGAGCGCGGGGCCGGTCTCCCGGTTGTTCTTCTTCGTGTACTCGAAGTGGATGATGTCCTCGTCGCCGGTGAGCGTCTCCTCGAGGAAGCTCCGCAGAGCCCCGGGCTCCTGCGGGAACGTCACGAGGAAGTAGTGCCGCAGCCCCTCGTGGATCGCCGAGCGTTCGACGATCTCGGCATACCGCGACACGTCGTTGTTCCCGCCCGAGACGATGCAGACGACCGGCCCGGCGTCCCCGACCTCGACGAGCCCGTTCGCGACCGCCGCCGTCGCCAGCGCCCCGGCCGGCTCGGCGATGATCCCGTCGGTCTGGTACATCGCGAGCATCTCGGTGCACACGGCGCCGGTGGGGACGGAGATGATGTCGTCGACCAGGTCGCGCGCGATGTCGAAGCCGACCTGCCCCGCGCGCGCGACGGCCGCACCGTCGACGAATGCGTCGACCTCGGGGAGCCGCACCGGCCCGCCCGCGGCCAGCGCCGCCTGCATCGACGCCGCCCCCTCCGGCTCGACGCCGACGATCCGCACCCCCGGCACGCGGTTCTTCAGCGCGAGCGCGACACCCGCGAGAAGACCGCCACCACCCACGGGCACGACGACGACACCCGGCCGCTCGCCCCGGTCCGCGCTCTGCTCGGCGATCTCGACGCCGACGCTGCCCTGCCCCGAGATCGTCAGCGGGTGGTCGAACGGGTGGACGTAGGTCAGGCCCTGCTCGGTGACGAGCTCGCGGGCGCGGGCGTCGGCGTCCTCGAACGGACCGTCGACGACGACGGTCGTCACCCAGCTGCCGCCGATCTCCGCGATGCGGGCGCGCTTCTGCCGCGGCGTCGTGCCCGGGAGGACGACCGTGCCGTGGATCGACAGGCGCGCGCACGCGAGCGCGACGCCTTGCGCGTGGTTCCCGGCCGACGCGCACACGACCCCCGCGGCGCGCTGCTCATCGGTGAGCCCCGCCATCACCGTGTAGGCGCCACGGACCTTGTACGAGCGGGTCAGCTGGAGGTCCTCCCGCTTGAGGAGGACCCGGTGGTCGACCGCCTCCGACAGGCGCGGGTTCGTCTCGAGCGGGGTGCGGCGCACGACGGGGCGCAGCAGGTGCGCGGCCCGGCTCACCGCGGTCGCGTTGGGAACGTCCATCCCCCCATCGTGGCACCGCGCCGGGGTCGGCGGCGTGGGCGGTCAGCGGGTGGCTGGCGCCGGCGACGGTGGGTGGTCAGCGCGCGCGGAGCGGATGCGTGCCGTGGGTGGAGCGGGTGCGCGAAGGTCAGAACACCTGGTCGTCGGACTCGTCGCGGCGGTCCTTGGCGTCGGTCTCCTTGCCGCGGTTGCGGACCGCGAAGAACCACACGGCGGCCGCGGCGGCGACGACGAGCGCAAGACCGCCGACGATCCACGCGTTGCGGCTGCCGGGGAGCCAGGAGTCCTCGTCGGAGCCGGCCTCGTCGGAGCCGTCGCCGGCACCGTCGTCCGACCCGGCGGCGGACCCGTCGCTGTCGCCCGCGTCGCCGGCGTCGTCGGACGAGTCGGCGGACGTGTCGTCGTCGGCCCCGGCGTCGTCGGACGGGTTCTCGCCGGACCCGTCGGCCGCGGCGCCGGGCGCGGAGTCGGAGTCGTCCGCGTTGTCGTCGTCCTCGTTCGCGTCGTCCTCGTTCGCGTCGTCGTCCGAGCCGTCGGCGTCCGCGTCGTCGCCCGAGGTCTCGAGGGTGAAGGGGAGCTCGCCCTCGATGCGGTGCCCGTCGGAGGAGATGACCGACCACACGAGCACCTGCTCGCCGGCCTCGACCTCGGGGAGCTCCCAGACGGCGTCGCGGCCGTCGTACTCGGGCTCCTCGAGCTCGATCTCCTCGCCGCCCGGGCCCTGGAGCACCGCGACGGCGCCGCTCGGGGTGAGGTCGGCCGAGAAGGTCAGGACCGCCTCCTCCGGCGCCTCCGTGAGCGTCGCGCCGTCGGCGGGGTCCGACTCGACGAGGGTGTCGTGCGCGAGGGCCGGCGTGGCCGCGAGCCCGAGGCCGAGCGAGGCGAACGTGGCGACCGCGACGGCGCGCACGGCCAGGGCTCGCCGTCGGGGCGAGGTCCGGGAGGCGGCCGTGGCGCCGTCACCGCCCGGTACGTCGTGCCTGGTCGCTGCGCCGCCCCCGCCCGTTGCGCCGTGCCGGGCCGCCGGGGAGATCGACGAGGTCGTTGCGGTGCGGGCGGACGGGCGTGACATCGGTGGGTTCCTCCTCGACGAGCCGGCGCCCGGACTCCGGACGCTCGCCCCCACCGTAGGACCGCGGCCCTCCGGTGCGCCGCGAGGTCCGTGCGCCGCCACGTCAGTCGCGCGGCCCGACCAGCGCCGCGACCGCGTACCCGAGCTCGTCCTGGACCACCTCGAAGTCCCAGCCCGGGAACTCGCGCTCGGCGACGACCTCGACGTCCTGATCGCCCGGCTCGCGCCGCCACGTGTCGAGCACGACGGCGTCCGGCACGGGGTTCCCCTCGTTGCCGATCCAGTGCACGTCGGTCGTGGGGACGAGGTGCGCGAGCAGGAAGATGTCGCCGACGACGAGCGGCTCGTCGCCGTGGCGGGGCGTGACCGCGCCGGCGGCCGCGACGGCCGCGTGCGCCGCGTCGATGCGCATGCTCGGCTCCGGCGGCCCGTCCCCGAACGTGGTGACGAGCGGGAGCGTCGGCCACACCGCGAGCGTGCTCGCCACCGAGGCCCCCACCGCGACCGACCGGGCGAGGTCGGGCCACTGCGGCCGGCGGACGACGTCGATCAGCGCCGCCGCCACCACCGGCATGAGGATCGCCGAGTAGTGCCACTCCCAGCCCCAGTAGTACTCGACGTTGCCGACGAACCGCCACGCGAGGGTGGGAAGCAGCAGCCACGCCAGCGGCGAGCGGACGCCGACGATCCCCGCGGCGAGCACGAGGAGGACGAGCGTGACGACCTTGACCGGCGGCCACAGGATCGTCACCGCCGTCGCGAACCAGTCGGAGTGCTCCTCGCCGATGCGCCCGACGTAGTCGTACTCGCCGCCGGGGTTGAGCAGGGGAAGGATGACGACGACGGCGAGCACCACCCATACGACGCCCCAGATCGTCAGCACGGCGCCGATCCGGCCGTCGCGGGTGTCGAGTGCCGTGGTCGTGCGGGTGACGAAGGAGCGGGCGCGCTCCCGCAGGCCGGGCGGCGACGAGGTGGGTGGTTCGGCCGGCGCGCCGGGCCGTGGGTCGGACAGGGCGGCGTGCCGAGCAGGGGGTTCGTCGTCGTGCGCCCCGCTCGTCCCGGCGGAGGGCGGCGCCGCCCGCCACACCAGCACGAGGCCGAGCGCGGCGACCGTCAGGCCGAGGTCCTCCTTGACGAGCACGAGCGGCGCGGCCCACAGCGCCGTGGCGAGCGCGCGGCCGCGGAGGAACGCGGCGAGCGACATCGCGACCAGCGGGACGGCGAACGCGATCTCGTGGAACTGCGCGAGCACGGCGCCCTGCAGCCCCCACGAGAACGCGTACCCGACGCCGAGGACCGTGCCCACCGCGCGCCCCAGCATCTGCCGGGCGACCGACGTGATCGGCACCGCCGAGACCGCGAGCAGCACCGCCTGCGTGACGAGCAGCGTCCACCCCGACGGGTGCAGCCGGTAGAGCGGCCCGAGGAGGACGAGCAGGGGGTGGAAGTGGTCGCCGAGCAGGTTGAACCCGTGCCCCTTGATGTCGACGACCGGCGGACCGCCCTCGCTGTACGCGCGCGCGAGCTGGGTGAAGATCCCGAGGTCCCACGACGGCGTCGCGACGTCCCGCCACGCGGGCCATGCGAGGGCGACGTACGCGAGCGCGGCCGCGGCCGCCACGAGCCACGGCACGAGGTGGTCGTCCCAGCGGCGCGGCGATGACCCGACGGGCCGGCCGCGCTGCGCCCGACCCGTCACACGAGGTTCTTCCGCCGCAGGTAGGTCAGGGCGCCCCAGCCGATCGGGACGCGGCCCCACATCGTCAGCAGCCGGTAGAGCAGCGCGACGGACAGCGCCGTGGCAGGCGGGATCCCCGCCACGGTGAGGCCGCCGGTGAGCGCCGCCTCGACCGGCCCGATGCCGCCCGGGGAGGGGATGAGGGCGCCGACCGAGTTCGAGACGAGGTAGGTGAGCGCGAGCGTCGTCAGCGGGAGCGACTCGCCGTACGCCGCGAGGCAGAATCCGAACGTCGCCACGTAGAACGCGGTGAGCAGGAGGTTGCCGGACACGCCGACGATCAGCCGCTGCGGGCTCGAGACGAGCCACATGATGCGCGGCCCGATCTGCTTGATCGTGGGCGCCGTCTTCGACCACACCCAGCGCCGCACCGGCGGCACCGCGAGCGCGACCGCCACGACCACGATCACCGCTCCGGCGCCCCACAGCACCGAGCCGCTCGGCAGGCTGAGCGTCCCCACCGAGCCGGTCGTCAGCCCGACGAGGACGAGCAGGAGGATCGTTGCCACGAACTGGAAGACCTGCACGAGCGCGACCGAGGCGACCGCGAGCGGCGTCGGCACCTTGTGCTTGGCGAGAAACCGCATGTTGACCGCGGCCGGACCGATGCCCGCCGGCGCCACGAGCGCGACGATCGCCCCCGCCGACTGCGCGAGGACGGTCTGCCCGAACGGCAGCCGGTTCGGCGAGAACGCCATGAGGGACATCGCCGCGCCGATGTAGGTGGCCAGGCCGAGCACGTAGGCGATCGCCATGAGGGTGGGGTCGGCCGACGTCAGGGTCGTCCAGACCTCCTGGAAGTTGAGCGAGGTGATGAGGACGTACACGACGACGAGGAGCAGCGTCGTCATGACGACCCGCGAGACCGAGAACCGGGCGAGCTGGATCGGGGGGACGTCCGCCGTCGGGACGAGGGCCACGAGCGTGTCCCGCAGGGAGCCGAGCAGCTGGGGGCTGCGCCGGAGCTCCTGCCGCGTGGAGACCGGGAGGGCGACCCGCTGGAGGACGGGCGCGACGGCGGCCATCTGCTCGCGGGTGAGCGCGCGGCCGGCGGACGCGAGCGCCCGCTCGGGACCGGCGACGACGCCGAGCAGCGCGAGGGTCTGCGCGAGGTCCATCCGGCGGGAGAGCTCGGTGGAGGCGACCTCGCCCGCCTCCCAGCCGACGAGCCACACCGCGCCGGAGCCGTCGACGAGCACGTTCTCGGTGGTGAGGTCGCGGTGCGTGAGGCCGGCGGCGTGGGCGCGTCGGAGCTGGCGCCAGACGTCGTCGAGGACGTCGTCCTGGAGGTCCTCGGCGGGAACCTCGTCGATCGGGGCGATCTCGTCGACGTGGTCCTCGACGACGAGGACCGAGTTCCGCGCCGTCGTCACCGACGAGATCGCCGGCGTGCGCACCCCGGCGGCCGTCGCGGCGAGCGACATGAGCGACGTGCGACCGGCGGCGTCCTTGAGCGAGGTGACCGGGCGGCGGTCGATGCCGCGCAACCGGATGGCCTCCCAGATCGAGGACAGCAGGCCGACGACCTGCCGGTCGCCGTCGAGCAGACGGAGGTCGTGCCGCGCGCCGGCGGTGTCCCACACGGCGTACTGGCGGCCGGGCGCGGAGTCGCCGCGGCGCGCGGGGTGGGCCTCGGAGCCCACGCGCTCGAGCAGCGCGGGCACGTCGGTCACGGGGTCCGGGCGGATCGTGTCGGTCCCCGCGGCGTCGACGGCCGCCATGAGGGACTCGGCGCTCGGCGGCTCCTCGGCGTCGAGCATGCCGGCGGTGGTGGCTGAGGCGTCCTCGTCCGCGCGTCCGGTCCGTGCCGTGCGTCCGGTGTCGGCGCCGACGCGTCCCGGGGCGGCGGGCTCGATGTAGCCGAGCGGCGCCTCGGTGGTCACCGTGTAGGCCGCGACGGCGGAGCGGCTCGGCCGGTCCATGCGGATGACCGAGACGGCGTCGATGCCCGCCCGGCGCAGGCCGCGCACGAGCGAGGTGCCGTCCGCGCGCTCGTGCGTGACCCCGTCGACGTACCGCACGGTGTAGCCCGCGATCGCGCCGAGCAGGACGGCGATGATGGCGCCCGGCAGGGTCTGCGCTCCCTGGATGATCTCGAGTGCGAGCACCACCCACAGCAGGTTCCACGACCACCGCGCGACCCGGTTCGTGGTCGCCGGACCCACCGCCGTGAGCACGCCGGCGAGCCCCGCGATGAAGGGGGAGAGGACCACCGTGGCGCGGCCGACGCTCGTGATCGTCAGCGACGTGAACAGCTCGGAGCCCGTGAGCGCGTCGAGCAGCTCGAGCGAGCCGAGCGCGAGGCCGACGCCGAGCGCGCCGGCGACGAGGCCCTGGAGGGCGGACCGCCATCGTCGCCGCCAGGCGCGCTCGGCGAGCACTGCGATCGGGACGAAGAATGTCAGCAGGCCGCCGAGCGCCGTGACGGGCAGCTGGAAGAGCTGCCGGAAGAACCCGGTGACGGCGTCCTGCACGTCCTCGGTCACCGCCAGTGTGGTGCCGCGCGCGTAGACCGCGAGGACGAGGACGAGGGCGAGGCCCAGGACCGCGGTGAAAAGGCGGAGCAGGTCGACCGGGCGCCGTACACGGCTCTCGAGCGCGTCGACGAGGAGGACCTCACGGCGCGGTGCGCGGGCGGTCGGCGGCGGCACCGGCGTGCGGAG
This sequence comes from Georgenia sp. G2120, assembly GCF_055326485.1. Lineage (NCBI taxonomy): Bacteria > Bacillati > Actinomycetota > Actinomycetes > Allobogoriellales > Allobogoriellaceae > Georgenia > Georgenia sp. G2120. The sequence continues at coordinate 214,496 of NZ_JBUZNL010000004.1, forward strand.
GTAGACGGGGCGGCCGCTGACCGGGTCGATCTGTGGGCCGTCGCCGTCCTCGTCCGGCGTGACCGCCGTGATCGCCGTGCGGTCACGGGTCTCGTCCGCGGCTCCGGGGAGGGGGACGGGCGCCGCGGCCTGCGTGTGGTGCGCGGCGTCGTCGTCCGGGGTGTCAGGGGTGTCGGGGGTGGTGGTCCCGGCGGGGGATGCCGGACGGCCCGTCGCCTCGGGCACGCTCGTGCCCGGCTCCTCGGCCGGTCCGGTCATGCGGGGAGTCTAGGACCGACCCGCCGCGCCCGCCGGGACCTCCTGATCAGCGGCGACCGCGATCCCGGCCACCCCCGGGGACGTCCCCGGGTCCGTCGAACGGCTCGTCGGCCTGCTGCTCGTCGCCGAGCCGCCGGGACAGGACGGCCTGGGCGGCCCGGGCCATGTCGTCGACGTCGCCCTGGTCGGGGCCCGGCCGGCGCGTGGACGGGTCGGGGCGCGGTCCGCGGCGACCCGTCTCCATGCCCGGCAGGATCTGCGCGAGCAGGAGCGTGGAGAGCGCGGAGGTGTCGGTCGAGGCGCCGTCCGTGCGGACGAGGACCGGGCGCGGGGCCTGCGAGGTGAGCTCGGAGCCGACCTCGAGCCGGCGCCGGGCGAGCTCGTAGCCGAGCACCGCGCGGTTGTCCCGGTAGGACGTGGCGAGCTGCTCCTGCGCGCGGGCCTCACCCTGGGCGGCCACGAGGTTCGTCCGCCCCTTCGTCTCGATCTCCCACTTGATCTTCTGGGCCTCGGTCTCCTGCTCCTCGAGCATCTGGGCCACGTTCTTGCGGGCCTCGTTGAGGGAGGCGTTGACCTCGACGATCTTCGCGTCGCGCACCTTCTTCGACCGCTCGATGTCCATGAGGAGCGTGTCGATGCGGCGCTTGCGGGTGAGGTCCCACTCCTTCTCGTACGCCTGGAGCTCCTTGGCCACCCGCTCGCGGGTCGCGATGTGCTGCTGGTACTGCTCGGGCAGCTGCACGTCCGGGATGTTGCAGCCCATGATCTGCACGCCGTAGCGGGCGAGCTGGCGGTTGAGCAGGGCCTGCATGTCGGCGACGTCGGATCCGCGCAGGTCGTGCGCCCGCTCCGTGCGCACGAGCCGCGAGCGCTGGCGGATCGCGTCCTGGACCGCGTTGGACAGGACGAGGTCGAAGTTGCCGGCGCCGATCGTGCGGACGAACTGGATCGCGTCGTGGATGCGGAACTTGAGGAAGAACTCGATCGAGCGCAGCGGGACGGACTCGGCCGTGGGGCAGGCGAGGACGGGTGCCGTGTAGGGGATCTCCGTGCTGACGTCGACCACGTAGTCCACGCGCGTCCACGGGTGCCACAGGTAGTGGCGGCCCGGGCTCAGCGGGGCGGCCGTGATCGCGCCGAAGCGCGAGCGGACGCCGACGGTGCCCTCCTCGATCTCGATGATCGACGAGCGCCACCACCACACGACCGACAGCGCGATGACGAGCGCCCCGACGATCCACAGCCACATCGCGCGGCCGCCGTGGCCGTCGATCGCGGTGAGTACCCCGCCGACGACGAGCCACAGCCCGATGCCCGCGAGGAACAGCCAGCGCAGCCCGCGCTGGTCCTTGGGGATGACGACGGGGACGAGCGCCCCGCGGTCGCCGCCGCGCAGCAGCTGGGCGACGTCGCTCCACGACGCGAGCGACTCCTTGATCGACGACATCGACCGGGCGACGGGTGCCTCAGACATCGCGGTTCTCCTCGGTTGTGTCGGTGGCCGGGTGGTCGGTGGCGGCCTGGTCGGTGCCGGCCGTGTCGGGCGGGCTGCCCGGGCCGGTGGCGGCCGCGTCGTCGGTGGCGCTCGCGCCGCCCCCGCTGCGCACGCGCGCCGCGAGGGCGGCGGCGTCGGAGGCGAACGCGGAGGTCGTGCGGTCCGCGGTGTCGGAGCTGTCGGGGCCGGTGCTGCCGGTGGAGTACTCCTCGGCGGTCCGTTCCGTGCCTGCCGGGTACGGCGGGAGGTCGCCGCCGAAGTCGGGGGCCGGATCGCGCGGTGCGTCGGCGTCGGACCCGGCGGGTGTCACAGGAGCGGCGTGCGCACCACGACGGCGCCGCTCGTCGTCGTCGGGTCTCCCCTCCGCGCCCGGCTCGTCGATCTCCTGCGCGACCGAGCGGCGGATCTCCTCGAGGCGGTCGGCGCCGGGGAGCTCGTCCTCGTCGGACGGGGCGACGATCGCCACCTCGGTCTCCTCCGGCGGCTCGAGCAGCTCGGCGATGCGGTCCTGCCGCTCGGCCACGCGGGACTCGATCGCGGCGGCACGCTCGCGGATCTGGGCGAGCTCGTCCTCGGAGAACAGCTCGAGGTCGCTGCCGCCCACGAGCTCGGAGGCGATCTTGAGGAAGTCGACGCCGCCGCCGTGCTCGCCCACCTGGACGATCTGCGGCAGGGACTCGGCCACCTGCTCGAGGCGGTCGAGGAGGTCCTGCTGGTAACGGAAGGAGAGGATCTCCGGGGCGTTCGCGGCCGAGAGGGCGCGGATATCGAGCGCCTGGGCCTCGAGGAGGGCGGCGTTCGCGTGGGCCGTCGACTCGGACTCGACGAAGCGCTGGCGGGCCATGGCATCCGCGCGGTTCGTCTCGCGCTCGAGGGCGGTGTCCATCTGTGCCTGGTACTTGGCGATGTCCGCCTGGATCGAGCTCAGCGTCTCCCGCAGCGAGGCGAGGTCCTTGTTGAGGTCACCCTCGTTCTGCTCCTTCTTCAGCTGGAGCTCGTACTCGTAGGTGTAGGCCTCCTTCGCCACGCGGATCATCTCCGGCGCGCCGAGGTCCGCCCGGTACTCCGCGCTCGAGGGCTCGGCGTGCGTGATGTTCGCGTGCGTGAGCTCGACCGCGGGGCGGAACTGCTCGTTGAGCTGGTCAAGGAGGATCTGCGTGGACTCACCGACCAGGTCGTAGATGTCCGCCGCCTCCTGCTCGTAGATGAGCGAGCGCGTGGTCTCGGAGATCGCGTTGTTCAGCTTGTCCTGGAAGCCCTGGACGGCGCCGAGCACGAAGATGAACTCGCGCGGGTCGTTGATCCGGAACTGGAGGAAGAGGTCGACCGAGGCCTGAACCCCGGAGCGCGTGGGCGCCTGGTGGATCGGCGCGTTGAAGGGATACTCGCGCGTGGTGTTGACGATGTAGGAGACGCGGCGCCACGGGTTGAGCAGCGTGACGAGCCCGGGCCCGACCACGCGCTCGACCTTCCCGAACCGGGAGATGAGCGCCTGGCAGCCGTCCGGGACCATGACCATCCCCGCGCGCCACCACAGGAACAGCGCGAGCGCGAGCAGCAGCACCCAGTAGTGGATGCCGAACAGCGTGGTCGCGAGTCCGCCGGTCAGTCCGCCGTCGCCGGCGATGCGGGTGACGTCGACGACGTTCGTCGCCGCGAGGAGCCAGTACCCGACCGCGCCGACGATCGCGAGCACGACGACGGGGACGAGCGCCCGCACGCGACCGCCGCTCGGCATGACCATCGGCGTGATGACGTGGACCGGGCCCGACGGGCCGTTCTCGTACTCGGACCGGTTGAGCGTCTGCCCGGCGTCGTTGAGCGAGGACCGCTTCGACGTGATCCGCGTGCCGACGCCGCCCGTGGTCTTCGCCGTGCTGAACGCGTCGATGTCGACGCTGAACGAGTCGGAGCCGCCGCCACCGAGTGCGGTCGCTGCCTCCTCGACGCTCTGCAGGCCCTGCTGGGCCTTCTGCGCGAGGCCGCGGGCTCGCCCGACCCAGCCGCTGTCCTGTGACATGGGGTACCTCTCCTGGGGAACCTGGACCGGGGGTGGGCCCCGGCGGGTTCAGTGTCCCAGGAGAGTGCGGCGCGGGTCACGGTCCGGGCGGGGAGATCGGCCCGGGTGCATCGCCGTGCGTCCGGAGTGTCGACGTCGTCCGACGGCGTCGCTCGCCCCGGGTGCATCGCCGTGCATCCGGAGTGTCGACGTCGTCCGACGGCGTCGCTCGCCCCGGGCGCGCACGCGCGCCTCAGTCGGTGGTGCCGGCGGTGAGGTGCTCCTGCCACCAGTCCGGGATGTTCTCCGGCGCGCGCGGGTGGCGCTCGAGCTCGAGGCGGTAGTCGGTCTCGGCAGGCTTCGTGCGCCAGGTCGGCTGGATGTCGTGGTCCGTGGCGAGCTTGACCGATCCGGCGGGCTCGACCGTGATGACCGCCGTCAGCCACGCGCCCTTGCCGCCGTTGTCCGCCGAGTCCACGCGGAGCTTGGCGACCGCCTGCGCGACCTCCTTGGTCAGGCCTGTCAGGGTGACCTCGGTGCCGTCGGCGGTCGTGGCGCCGGAGCGGATCTCGCCGCGCGTGCCGAGCATGACGGCGACGAGGCGGGCACGCTTCCAGTCCGCGGGGACCACGTCGACCATGCCGCGCACGATCGTCTGCAGCTCGGCGCGGTGCTTGACGGCGGGGTGGGAGTCGTCGGCGCCCTCGGGCGTGCCGAGCGAGACCTGCGTGTTCGCGCCGGCGACCGAGTGCGGGGCGGGCGTGACCGAGGTTCCCGACCGGCGCTCGCGCTGGTACTCCTCGCCCTTGGCCAGCTGCTCCTCGGTGGCCCACTGCTTGGGGATGCGCTGCGCGTAGACGACGTCGCTCAGCTCGTCCCACTCGACGGTCTTCTCGTAGACCCCGGCGTCGAGCTTGTCCATCTTGTGCCGCTCGTTGACGTTGGCGTCGCGGGCGATGGAGAAGATCCGGGCGCGGCGGGTGCCCTGCGGGTCGACCTGGTCGTCGACCACGCGGACCGGCACGCCGTTCCAGCGGGCGGTGCAGTGCATGGAGAACAGCTCGTCGACCTCGGAGCGGACGACCTGCTTGGCCCACGTCCCGGCCTCGGTCATCGTGAAGCCCTGCTCCTCGGCGTCCTTGCTCGGCGAGACGAGGGTGATGAGGGAGGGCTTGTTGTCGTCGTCGAGACGGACGTCCGCGGCCCAGGCGGTGCCGTCGACCCGCGCGACGTAGCCGACGAGCTTGGACGGCACGGCGGTGGCGAAGAGGTCGCCGGCCGCGTGGTTCTGCCAGCCGTACGCGGGGCCGTGGTAGGTCCCCAGGTGCTCCGGCTCGGCCTGGCCGGGCAGGAAGCGCCAGAGGCGGGCGCCCACGGTGAGGCGGTCGTGCTCGATCCACGCGAGCGGGGCGCGGACGTCGCCGACCTGGCTGAACCCGGAGCCGTCGAAGGGCTCGCGCTCGAGGAAGTTGCCGCGGACCTTGGCGCGCTCGGCCTCGGTGCGGCCGCCGGTCGCCGGGACCATCTGCCAGGTCGGGGACAGCGGGACGTGGAGGACGTCGATCGGCTGGTCCGGCGAGAAGGGCGAGCCCGTGAAGCCCAGAGCGTGCAGGCGGAACAGGTCCTCGGTGTTTCCGAGGGTGGCGACCTCGGCCGCCGGGACGACGAAGCCGGAGACCCGGTCGAGGCCCTTCTCGAGGTAGACCTTCGCCATCGCGGGGGTGACGGCCTTCTGCAGGACGAGCTGGGACATGGGGGCCTTCCGGGTCGGGATCCTGGTGGCAACGGTACGTGAGTCGGCGGGGGCCGGTGGGTGGTGCTCGGGCGGTTCGGTAGTGCTTCAGGAATTGCTGATATCAGTCAACACTGATATAAATGGCGCGTGGACGCCTTCGCCCTTCTCGCCGACCCGGTCCGACGCCGGATCGTCGAGGTGCTCGCCGACGGCGAGAGTGCGGCCGGCGAGGTCGGGGCGCTCGTCCAGGGCGAGTTCGGGATCGGCCAGCCGGCCGTGTCCAACCAGCTGCGCGTGCTTCGGGAGGCGGGGGCCGTCGAGGTCGAGGCCCGCGGCTCCCGCCGCATCTACCGGCTCGCCGACGGGGCGTTCGACGAGGTCGACGCCTGGGCCGAGCGGTACGCGCGCCTGTGGCCCCAGCGCCTCGACGCCCTCGAGACCGAGCTCGCCCGCGGGAGGCGTGACTCGCGGGACGCCGACCGGCAGAGCGCCGACCGGCAGAGCGCCGACCGGCAGAGCACCGACCGGCAGGGCGCCGGCCGGCGGGACGCCGACCGGCAGAGCGCCGGCCGCACGTCCGGCACGCCCCGCCGACCGACCATCCATCGGAACGCACGCACCGACAAGGAGACCGACCGTGGACCAGAGCATCGTCCGGGCGCTGACCGGACCGCGTGACCAGCCCGTCCTCACCTTCGCCCGCACCTACCGCGCCGGAGCCGCCGACCTGCGCGACGCCTGCACGGACATCGGCCGCCTCGCGCGCTGGTTCGGCACGGTCACCGGCGACCCGGCCCGCGTGGGCGACGCCTTCGAGGCCGCCCTGTCCGAGGACCCGGACGACCGCGCGACCGGCCGCGTGCTCAGGTGCACGGACGACGAGGTCGCGGTGGAGTGGGCCTGGCAGGGCGAGGCCACGAGCGTGATCTCCGCGCGCTTCCGGGAGGTCGACGCCGACCGCGCCGAGCTCACCCTGCGCCACGAGCTCGCCGAGCCCGGCCACGCCGTGGGCTACGGCGGCGGGTGGGAGCAGGTCCTCCAGGCGCTCGCCCGCGCGCTCGGCGCCGTGGAGGAAGGTGCTGCTGGTGCGGTGAGCGCGAGCGACGACGAGATCGAGGCCGCCGCGGTGAAGGTCTGGCGCACGATCACGCGAGCGCCGCTCGAGCTGGGACGCGCTGTCGACGCCGACCCGGCGCGCGTGTGGACCGCCCTCGCCACAGCCGACGGCCTGCGCAGCTGGTGGTGGAACCACTGGGACGACGTCACTGTCGAGGCGGACGTGCGGGTGGGCGGCGCCTACCGGATCGAGGCCCCCGGCGCGGGGATCGTGCTCGACGGGCGCTACCTCGACGTCGAACCCCCGGCCGCCGGCAGGCCCGGGCGCCTCGCGATGACGTGGCGGTGGGCCGACGCCGACGGCACGAGCGCCGACGAGGCCGTGGAGATCCGGGTCGAGCACGGCAGTGGGGAAGCGGCCGGCAGCGCCGAGGCAGCGGTGGTGCCCGACGGGCCCACCGACGGGACCGATGCGCGGGGCGGCGGGCCGGGCGGGTCGTTCGTCGTCGTGCGGCACTCGGGACCGTGGGCCGACGACGCGCCCGCGTCGAGCTACCGGCAGGGCTGGGCGTTCACCCTCGGCGCGCTCGCCGCGGCTGTCTGATCGGCGCGGCGGTGGGGACTACCGTGTCCGGATGCGCCTGGGAGTCCTCGACGTCGGATCCAACACCGTGCACCTCGTGGTGCTCGACGCCGTGCGCGACGCGCGTCCCGACCCGGAGTCCTCGGACCGGTCGACGGTGCGGCTCATGCAGTACCTCACCGACGACGGCACGATCGACGACGACGGCGTCAAGGCGCTGAAGAAGGCCGTCAAGCGGGCCCGGAAGGCCGCCGAGAAGTTCGGGTGCGAGGAGCTCGTCGGCATGGCGACGTCCGCCATCCGCGAGGCGCGCAACGGTCCCGAGGTGCTGGCCAAGCTCGAGAAGGCGGCCGGCGTGCCGTTGCGGGTGCTCAGCGGCGACCAGGAGGCGGAACTGACGTTCCTCGCGGCGCGGCGGTGGCACGGCTGGGCGTCGGGCCGGCTGCTCGTGCTCGACATCGGCGGCGGCTCCCTCGAGGTCGCGCTCGGCATCGACGAGTCCCCCGAGTACCGGGTCTCGCTGCCGCTCGGCGCCGGCCGGCTCACGCGGCACTTCCTCAAGACGGACCCGCCGGAGAAGAACCAGATGACCACCCTCCAGCGGCGCGTGGACAAGCTGCTCGCGCCGGTCGCGGAGGACCTCGCCGAGCTGCCCGCCCCTGACCACGTGGTCGTCACCTCGAAGACGTTCCGCTCGCTCGCGCGGCTCGCCGGGCACTCGCAGGCGGTGATCGGGCCCGAGGAGAGGCGCCGGATGGCCCTGCGCGACCTCCAGGACTGGGTGCCGAGGCTGGCCCGCATCCCCGCCGAGCAGCGGATGGAGCTGCCCGGGATCACGCCCGAGCGCACGCACCAGATCGTGGCCGGGGCCGTCGTGGCGGAGTCGGCGATGCGGCACCTGGGCGTGGACCGGGTCGAGGTGTGCCCGTGGGCCCTGCGCGAGGGTGCGATTCTGCGGCGCATCGACCACATGTCCGGGCCGGAGAACGGGGACAACCTCGCTCCCGTCGGTGGCGGCGCCTCGGCCGGGGGGCCGCCCGGGGGCGCGCTGCGGTCCTCGTTCGTCTGAGCAGGGGTTCGGAGGCGCGGCGAGAGACCGGCGTCCGTGGCGCCCGGCCGGTGGTGTCGCGCTCGGCGACGAGTGCTGCGCCTGGCGGCGGACGTGCGCTGCCCCCGGGGGCGAGGGATCAGTCGTCGCGGAGCGGCTCGTCGGCGCCGCGGCCCTGGCGGAGCAGTCCCCAGAACTCCGGCAGCGCGCCGGCGGGCTCGTGCGCCACGACCTCGAAGCCGAAGCGCTCGTACATCGCCACGTTGCGGGCCGTGTTCGTCTCGAGCCAGACCGGCGCGCCCGTGCGGTCCGCGCGAGCGAGCCCGTGGCGCAGCAGTGCGCCGGCGTGGCCCTTGCCCTGGTCCTCCGGCGCCACCGCGAGGAACGCGAGGTACCACGCGGCCGATCCCGGGTCGTGCCGACGGTGCGCGACCTCGGCCTGGCGCTCGGCGGCGGCGAGCCGGCGCACGTCGCCCGGACGGAGCCGGAGCAGCGCGCCGAGCGCGCCGCCCCTGAGCTGGTCGACCATCCGCGGCGCCCGGCCCGGTGCGTACCAGACCGCGATCGATCCGCCGCCGGCCGTGTCGGCCACGCCGTGCGCGAGCCCGGTCCGCACGCTCGCCGTGGCCCACGCGGGCAGGCGCCGGTGACGACGCTCCCGGTCCGGGACGGCCCACGTGAACAGGGGATCGTCGTCGAAGGCGTCGGCGATGACCGCGCCGAGCCGTTCGACGTCGGACCCCGTGACGGGGACGACCTCGGGTGTGCTCACGACGCGGGGTCGGCGGTGTCGGTGGCTCCCTGTCCGTCGACCGTGCCCTCGCCCGCGGCCCCGCGCGCCCGGCGCTTGCGGACGTGGCTGACGACGAACCACACGAGCAGGATGAGGACGGCCGCGATGACCGCGTACTGCAGCCAGCCGGTGTACTGCTCGACCACGTCCCAGTTCTCGCCGAGGTAGTAGCCGGCGAGGATGAGCACGGTGTTCCACACGAGCGAGCCGACGGTGGTGAGCAGGCCGAACATGAGGAGCGGCATCCGCGTGATGCCGGCGGGGATCGAGATGAGCGAGCGGAAGATCGGCAGGCACCGGCCGAGCAGCACCGTCCAGTGGCCGTGCTTGTCGAACCAGTCCTCGGTCTTCGTCACGTCCTCGACGTCGACGAGCGGCAGCCAGTTCATGATCGCCCGCGTCCGGTCGCGGCCCAGGAGCGCGCCGACGCCGTACAGCGCGTAGGCGCCGACCACCGAGCCGGCGGTGCACCAGATGATGACCTCGACCAGCCCGAACGTCTGACCCTGCGAGGCGGTGAACCCGGCGAGCGGGAGGATGATCTCCGACGGGATCGGCGGGAACAGGTTCTCGATGGCCACGAGCAGAGCCGCCCCGAAGGCGCCGAGGCTCTCCATCATCGACACGGCCCAGCCGGCGATGCCGGTGAGGTCGTCGGTCCCGCCTGCGGACGCGGCGAGCGGTGCGGCGGGGCCGAGTGCCGTGGGGGTCGCGTGGGCGAGGGCTGGGGTCGTCACCGCTCCAACCTATGGCGCATGGGGTGTGCGCGTGCGGCGGCGTGCCCGTGAGATGGCCGACGGAGGTCAGTCGTTGTCCGCATTCCCTCCTACCGTCGCCGCGACATGAGGACCTCACCGACGACGAGGAGTGCACCATGAACCGCCCGAGCACCGTTCCCGACGGCTACCACACCGTCACGCCCTGGATAATCGGCCAGGACACCGCCGGCCTCATCGACTTCCTCGTCGAAGCCTTCGACGCGACCGAGCTGGGCCGGACGACGACCGACGACGGCGGGATCGCCCACGCCGAGGTCCGGATCGGTGACTCGGTGGTGCTGATGTTCGACCAGCCTGACTGGCCGCCGACCCCAGGATTCCTCCGGCTCTACGTGAGCGACATCGAGCAGGTCCACGACCGCGCGCTCGCCGCCGGAGCACTGTCGGTGACCCGACCGACCCAGCTGTTCTGGGGCGATATGGCGGCACGCGTGCGTGACCCGTTCGGCAACCTGTACTGGTTGATGGAACGGATCGAGGAGGTCGACGAGGACGAGATGGCACGCCGGGCCGCCGACCCGGAGTTCGTCGCGAACATGGAGTACGTGCAGGGCGCGCTCGTCCATCCCGGCCAGGGCCAGTCGGACTGAGTTCGCGAGGGGCGCCCGGGGGAACTGAGCGCGGTCAGCCCTCGGCGTCCTCGAACCGGGTCAGTGCAACCGTGTGCGGCACCGTCAGTCGGCCGAACGCTTCGACCCGGCGAGCGGATTGATCACGGCGAGTCCGTCAAAACGATGAAAGTCGGCGTCGTTGGACGCGACGGTCGCGCCTTCGAGCGTCGCGTGCGCGGCGATCTGGGCGTCGGTGGTGAGGTTCCCGCCCGCGCCGGACCCGGCGAGCAGGTCGAGACTCTCCTCGACGTGGCGACGGTCCGAGCTGAGGAGTCGGACGTGGGGCTGGTCGAGCCACGACCGGACGACCGCGCTCGCCGCCGGGACGCGCATCGGGCGCTCCGCCAGGCGCGACGACGTCGCGAGGCGGACGAACCCCATCGCCACGACGGGCGCGATGCCCACCATCTCGTCGCCCGACAGGACGTTCTCCCACCAGCCCCGCGCCTCGGCGTGGCGATCGAACCCGTCGATGTGCGCGTAGAGCAGCAGGTTGAGGTCGGGGACGATCACCGGGCGGGCTCCGGGGAGTGCGCGTCATCGGTGTCGATCTCGTCGACGAGCTGATTGAGCCGCCCGGCGTCGATGCCGGTGCGGATCGCGGAATGGTGGACGTCCACCGTGTAGGGCCGGGCCACTGGCGTCGGAGCGAGGGCGGCGCGCAGCGCGTCGTTGACGACCTCCTTCATCGAGCGCCGGTCACGGTGCACGGCCTCGTCGACGAGGCGGGCGACGTCGTCGTCGAGAGTGAGCGTGGTGCGCATGTGCTCATCATGACTGCATGTGGATCATGCATCAAGATGCACACTCGCCATAAGCGGCTGCGCCGTGCACACGCGGCGGTCGACCGCCTCAGCCCTCGTCGTCGACCGTGCGCGCGAGCTGCGCGGACAGGCCCGTGTACGTGGCCGGCGTGAGGTCCGCGAGGCGCGCCTCGACGTCGGCGGGCAGGCCGAGCGACCCGATGAACTTGCGCATCGCGGGGCCGTCGACCTTCCGGCCCCGCGTGAGCTCCTTGAGCCGCTCGTAGGGGTCCTCCATGCCGGTCGCACCGGCGATCGACGCTGCGCGCATCGCCTGCTGGACCGCCTCGCCGAGGACCTCCCACGCGCCGTCGAGGTCGCGGGCCATCGCCTCGGCGTCGACGTCGAGACCCGCGAGCCCGCGACGAACGTTGTCGATGGCGAGCAGCGAGTGGCCGAGCGCCGTGCCGATGTTGCGCTGCGTCGTCGAGTCCGTGAGGTCGCGCTGCAGGCGCGAGGTGACGAGCGTCGAGGCGAGGGTGTCGAGCAGGGCGCAGCTGATCTCGAGGTTGGCCTCGGCGTTCTCGAACCGGATCGGGTTGACCTTGTGCGGCATCGTCGACGAGCCCGTCGAGCCCTGCGCGGACAGGCGCTGCGTGAAGTATCCGAGCGAGATGTACGTCCACACGTCGGTGGCGAGGTTGTGCAGGATCCGGTTGAACCGGGCGACGTCGGAGTAGAGCTCCGCCTGCCAGTCGTGCGCCTCGATCTGCGTGGTCAACGGGTTGAACGACAGGCCGAGCCCGGTGACGAAGCGCTCCGCGACCGCCGCCCAGTCCGTGTCCGGGACCGCGACGCTGTGCGCGCCGTAGGTCCCCGTCGCGCCGTTGATCTTGCCGCGGTACTCGGTCGAGGCGACCCGGTCGAGCTGGCGGCGCAGGCGCGCGACCGTCACGGCCAGCTCCTTGCCGAGCGTCACCGGCGTGGCCGTCTGCCCGTGCGTGCGGGCGAGCATGGGGACGTCGGCCTGGGCGAGCGCCATCTCGGCGAGCTGGTCGGTCACCGCGGTCGCGGCGGGCAGCCACACGTCGACGATCGCGGCGCGCACCGTCAGCGCGTAGGACAGGTTGTTGACGTCCTCCGACGTGCAGAAGATGTGGACGATCTCGTGCGCGCCCGGCAGCGAGGTCTCCGCGCCGAGGGCGTCGGCCGCCTCGTCGAGCCGGCGCTTGAGCAGGTACTCCACGGCCTTGACGTCGTGCCGCGTCTCGGCCTCGATGGCGGCGTGCTCCGCGATCTCGTCGGCGCCGAAGGAGTCCACGAGGCCGCGCAGGTAGGCGCGCTCGGCGTCGGTGAGCGCGGGGGCGCCGGGCAGGGCGCCGGTGTCGCACAGGTGGACGAGCCACTCGACCTCGACGTGCAGGCGGGCCCGGTTGAGCGCGGCCTCGCTCAGGTGGTCGACGAGCGGCGCGACGACCGACCGGTACCTCCCGTCGAGCGCCCCGAGGGCGATGGGCGGGGTGATCGTCGAGAGGTCGGTGCGCGCCGTCATGGGGCGATTCTCCCTCAGGCCGGGGCGCGCTTGTCCACGAGTCGGGAGACCGCGTCGGCCATGTGCTCGAGCATGAGGGCCTTCGTCCGGGCGGCGTCACCGGAGCGGATCGCCTCGCGCAGGGTCTCGTGCTCGCTCGCCTGCGTGCGCAGGTCCGCGTACGTCGTGACGAGCTCGCCGAGGCACATGCGGGTCTCGACGAGCAGCGTGCGCATCGCGCGGATGAGCCGCGGGCTCCCGGAGCACTCGACGAGGACCTCGTGGAACTCCTGGTCGGCGTCGGACACCGCGGAGGCGTCGCCCCGCTCGGCGGCCGCGCGCATCGCCGCCACGCTCGGGCCCAGTGCCCGGTACGTCTCCTCGCGGCCGGAGGCGACGGGGGTCTCGTCGTCGGGCGCGGGGGTGTCGGCGCCGGAGGCGGCGGGGCGGGTGTCGGACGCCGGGGTCTCGTCGTCGAGGATGAGCTCGACCGCCCCGCGCTCGATGACCGACCGGGTGCGGTAGACGTCGAGGACGTCGTCCAGCGTGAGCTCGGTGACGAAGACGCCGCGGTTGCGCACGGCGTGGAGGATCCCCTCGGACACGAGCCGCTGGAGGGCCTCGCGGACCGGGCCGCGCGAGACCTCGAACCGCGTGGCGAGCTCCGCCTCGCCGAGCTGCTCGCCGGGCGCGAGCTCGCCGCGCATGATCGCGGCGCGCAGCTCCTCGGCGAGGTAGTCGACCGTGGACGGCGGTCGGGACGGGCGCAGGTCAGTCAGCGGCACGGGGCCTCCGTTCGTCGAGCAGGGCACCGAGCGACGGGCCGGTGCCCGGGTGGCCGGCCAGGCGCAGCCCCAGCCAGATTGTCACCTGGTTGGCCGTGAGCACCGGCTTGCCCAGGCGGGACTCGAGCCGCGGGAGGACCTCCAGGGTCCGCATCGCGGTGTCGGGGACGAGGAGCGCCTCGGCCCCCGGGTGGTCGTGGGCGGCGGCGAGGTCCTCGACCGCGTCGGCCGCCAGGGTGCCCACCTCGGCGGCGGTGGCGATCCCGGCGTGCGCGGCCGCGACGACCTCGATCCCCGCGTCGCGCAGGTAGGCGGTGAACAGGTCGGCGACGTCGGCCGGGTAGGTGGCCGCCACCGCCACCCGCCGGATCCCCAGGTCCCGCAGGGCGGCGACGAAGGCGAGGGACGTGCTCGACGTCGGAACCCCCGTGACGGCGGCCAGCTCGTCGACCTGCCGCTGGGCGCCGGCCCGCCCGCGCACGAAGCTCCCCGACGTGCACGCCCACATCACCGATGCGGGCCGGTGCGGGGCGAGCGCGGCGGCGCCGGTGGCGAGGAGGTCGGGGCGGCCGAGGTCGAGCAGCTCGGGGACGGCGTGGAGGTCGGTGCCGTGGACGTGGGCCACGGGGAACGAGGCGCCGAGCAGCTCGGCCGCGCGCGGGTACTCGTCCTCGGCGGCGTGGCCCGGGTAGATGATCCCGACGGTCGGTGACCCGTGTGGTGTCGATGGGGCGCTCATGCCGGGACCTCGCTGCCCGGCGCTGTCCGGCCTGTCGCGCCGGTGCTCCCCGCCCCGCCGCCCGCCGTCGCAAGGCCTGACGCGACCTCGCCGGCCGGCGCCTCCTCGCCCGATACCTCGTCGTCGAACACGCCGCGCAGCCACCGGCCCGGCCCCGTCATCTGCAGGCCCATCCGGCCCAGGCACGCCCACATCGTCAGCTGGTTCGCCGTGAGCACGGGCTTGCCGAGTCGCTCCTCGAGCGGGTCGACGATGTCGTAGGTCGGCAGGTTGGTGCAGGCCACGACGACGGCGTCCGCGTCGTCGTGGTCCGCCCCCGTGATCCGCTCGGCGACCGTGCGGTAGTTGACCTTCCAGATGCCGCCGCCGAGCCCCAGGTGGTCGGAGCGCACCACCGCGACGCCCAGCTCGCCGAGGAAGTCGTGCAGCCGGTCGGTGAGCGCGGCGTCGTACGGGGTGAGGACCGAGACCCGGCGGAGGTCGAGCGCGCGGACGGCGGTGGCGAGCGCGCCGGAGGTGGTGACGGCGTCGGGCGCCCCGGCCTCGAGGACGGCCGCGCGCAGCCGGGCCTCGTGGGCGAGCCCGTGGATGAAGCTGCCGGACATGCACAGGTAGGCGACGACCTCCGGCTCGACGCCGAGGACGTCCCGGGTGGCCGCGCGCAGGTGCCGCTCCTCGGACACGAGCTCGGCCATCTCGAGGCTGACGGGGACCGGCTCGTAGGGCGTGCGGGCCAGGTGGAGGCTGACCTCGAGCGGCACCCACCGCCACAGCTCGCGCTCGAGGGCGAGGTCGAACGGCGCGATGACGCCGATGCCGCGCTGGGCGAGCGGACCCTCGATGTCGGGCAGCTCCGCCATCGTGCCTCGCTCTCGCACCGACGCAGATCGTCAGATTGTTGACAACAATAGGTGGCGTTCCTAGGTTGTCAACGTGCCCACCCGCCCCGTCGTCGCCGTCCTGCACGACGGCGATCCGCCGTCGCAGGACGCCCTCGCCCCGGTCCTCGAGCGCGCCGAGGTGCGCATGGCCGACGAGGCCGGCCTGGCCGCCGCCCTCGACGGCGCCGAGGTGATGTACGCCTACCACTTCCTCAGCCGCGTCATGCCCGAGGTGTGGCACGCGGCCGGGTCGCTGCGGTGGCTGCACGTGGCCGCCGCCGGGGTGGACGCCCTGCTCACGCCCGAGGTGGCGGCGAGCGACGTGGTCGTCACCAACTCCCGCGGCATCTTCGACGCGTCGATCGCCGAGTACGTCCTCGGCCAGGTCCTCGCCTTCGCCAAGGACCTCCCCGGCTCGGTGCGCCGCCAGGACGCCCACACCTGGGAGCACCGCGAGAGCGACATGGTCGCCGGCAGCCGCGCACTGGTCATCGGCACCGGGCCCATCGGCCGGTCGATCGCGCGACTCCTGCGCGCCGCCGGCGTCGAGGTCTCCGGCTCCGGCCGCCGCGCGCGCACCGGCGATCCCGACCTCGGGGACGTCACCGACGCCGACGGGCTGCCCGCCGCCCTCGCCGCCGCCGACTGGGTCGTCCTCGCCGCACCGCTGACTCCGGCCACCCGCGGGATGATCGATGCCGCGGCCCTGTCCTCCATGCGACCCACCGCACGGCTCATCAACGTGGGGCGCGGCGAGCTCGTCCGCACCGACGACCTGGTGACAGCCCTGCGGGAGGGGACGATCGCCGGGGCCGCGCTCGACGTCGTCGACCCCGAGCCCCTGCCCGCCGGGCACCCCCTGTGGGACCTGCCCGGGGCGATCATCACCCCGCACAACAGCGGGGACTTCCGCGGCTGGCGCGACGCGCTGACCCACCTGTTCGCGGACAACTTCCTCCGGTGGACGGCGGGCGAGCCGCTGCCGGGCGTGGTCGACAAGTCCCGGGGGTACGTGCCCGGCGAGGGGAGCTGACGTGGAACCCACCGAGATGACGGCGGCGGAGCTCGTGACGGCCTACGGGTCCGGCGAGCTCTCCCCCGTCGAGGCCACGCGCGCCGTGCTCGCCCGGATCGAGGAGCGCGACGGCGAGCTGAACGCCTTCAGCCTCGTCGACGCCGACGCCGCCCTCGAGCAGGCCGCCGCCTCCGAGGAGCGCTGGCGCTCCGGGCACACCCAGGGCCTGCTCGACGGCGTGCCCGTCTCGATCAAGGACATCTTCCTCACCGCCGGCTGGCCCACCCTGCGCGGCTCGCGCGCGGTGGACCCGGACCGCGAGTGGACCGTCGACGCGCCGGCCGTCAAGCGGGTTCGGGCCGACGGCATGGTGCTCGTGGGCCAGACGACCTCCCCGGAGATCGCGTGGAAGGCCGTGACGGACAGCCCCCTGCGCGGCATCACGCGCAACCCCGTGGACCCCCGCACGACGGCGGGCGGCTCCTCGGGCGGTGCGGCCGCCGCGGTCGCCGCCGGCATGGGCCCGTGCTCGCTCGGGACGGACGGCGGCGGATCGGTCCGCATCCCCGCCTCGTTCTGCGGCGTCGTGGCCCTCAAGCCCACCCACGGGCGGGTGCCGATGTACCCGGCCAGCCCGTTCGCGCCCCTCGCGCACGCCGGGCCGATCACGCGCACGGTCGAGGACACGGCGCTGCTCATGGACATCCTGTCGCTGCCCGACCACCGGGACCCCACCTCCCTCGCCCCGCCCGTGCGCACCTTCCGCGGCGAGCTCGACCGCGACGTGGCAGGGCTCCACGTGGCGTACTCGCGCGACCTGGGCTTCGCCGACGTGGACCCCGAGGTCGCGCGGGTCGTCGACGAGGCCGTGGCGGCGCTCGGCCGCGCCGGCCTGCACGTGACCGCCGCCGACCCCGGGTTCCCCGACCCGATCGACGCGTTCGAGGACCTGTGGGCCGCCGGCGCCGCGACCCTCCTGCGGACGATGCCCGGCGCCCGCGAGACGGTCGACCCCGGGCTGGGAAAGGTGTGGGACCACGGCGAGACCCTCAGCGCCGTCCAGCTCCTCCAGGCGCGAGGCGTCGCCGCCGCCGTCGGCATCGCCATGGGCGAGTTCCACGAGACGCACAACCTCCTGCTCACCCCGACGATGCCGATCGCCGCGTTCGAGGCCGGCCACGACGTGCCGCCGGGCAGCGGGCTGACCAGCTGGCCGCAGTGGACCCCGTTCACCTACCCGTTCAACATGACCGGGCAGCCGGCGCTGAGCGTGCCCGCGGGTGAGACCGCGGCCGGGCTGCCCGTCGGCCTGCAGATCGTGGGGCCGCGCCACTCCGACGACCTCGTGCTCGCCGCGGGGCGGTTCGTCGAGCGGGTGCTCGGGAAGTAGCGGCGGTGCTCCGGCAGTAGCGGGGCGCCGGTGTGCGCGCCGGCGCCCCGGGGCGCCGGCGCGTCGGGGTGTGCGTCGTCGTCGGCTCGTGCACGGGTGTTCGGGACGTGGCGGCGCCTATGACCGCGCGAACGACAGGCGCTCGCCGACGAACCCGTGCCGCCACAGGTCGTTGCACGCGGCCGCCATCTCCTCCAGCCCCTCGACGACGGTGGCGAAGACGTTGCCCGGCACCCACCCGACGTCGCCGTTGAGCAGCAGGTTGTTGCGGTCGTAGAAGAGCGCGAGGTCGGTGGCGCCGAGCTCGGCGTGGGCGGCCGAGCCCGGCTCGTACCCGTAGGCGGGGTTACCGATCTCCCAGGGTTCGAAGTCGAACAGGCACACGTCCCCCGGGATCGGGGTGACGGTCGGGTTCTCGCGGCGCGGGGCGGCGGCGATCCGCGGCAGCAGGGCGTAGACCTCGTTGCGCGCGAACTTGGCGTGGAAGGCGTCGCCGGTCAGTGGCAGCGCGTCCCACACGGCGGCGCACGTGGCGGGTGCGTCGTCGTCGAGGAGCCGTGCCCGGCACGCGACCCCGCGCGACTCGAGCGTGATGGTGACGTGCCGGGCCACGGTGTCAGACCTCCGCGAGGACCTCGGCCCAGATGCCGAGCGCCTCGTCCACCTGTGCCTCGGTGACGACGAGCGGCGGGATCATCCGGACCACGTTCATGTGGGCGCCGCAGGTGAGCATGAGCAGCCCCTTGGTCGCGGCCAGCTTCTGCGCGGCGGCCGCCTTCGCGGTGTCGGGCCCGCCGTCGGCCGTGACGAACTCCGAGCCGACGAGCAGGCCGAGCCCGCGCACGTCCCCGACCGCGTCCGTCGCGGCCGCGCGCACGCCGTCCAGCAGCTGCGTCCCGCGCTCGGCGGCGTTGGCCACGAGCCCCTCGTCCTGGATGACGTCGAGTGTCGCGACCGCCGCCGCGCACGCCACCGCGTTCCCGCCGTACGTGCCGCCCTGCGAGCCCGGCCACGCCTTCGACATCAGCTCGGTCGACGCCGCGATGCCCGAGAGCGGGAAGCCGGAGGCGAGGCCCTTGGCGATCGTCATGACGTCCGGGCGCACGTCGAAGTGCTCGTGCCCGAAGAACCTGCCCGTGCGGCCGAAGCCGGTCTGGATCTCGTCGAGCACGAGGAGGATGCCGTGCTCGTCCGCCCGCTCGCGCAGCCCCTGGAAGAACCGCGTGTTCCCGGGGATGTACCCGCCCTCGCCGAGCACGGGCTCGACGACGAACGCCGCCGTCTCGCGGGGCGACGTGACGGTCGCGAACAGGTAGTCGAGCTCCCGCAGCGCGAAGTCGGTCGCCTCCTCCTCGGTCCACCCCCACCGGTAGGCGGTGGGGAACGGGGCGATGTGCACGCCGGCCATGAGCGGGCTGAAACCGGCGGAGAACCGGGTGCCCGAGGTCGTCATCGACGCCGCCGCGACCGTCCGCCCGTGGAAGCCTCCGTGGAACACGACGACGTTCGGCCGCCCCGTGGCCTGCCGCGCGAGGCGGAGCGAGGCCTCGACGGCCTCGCTGCCGGAGTTCGCGAAGAACAGGGAGTCGAGGCCCTCGGGCAGGACCTCGCCGAGCCGCTCGGTCAGCTCGAGCAGGGGGCGGTGCATGACGGTCGTGTACTGGCCGTGGATGAGCGAGCCCACCTGCTCCTGCGCCGCGGCGACGACGCGCGGGTGGCAGTGCCCCGTGCTCGTCACGCCGATGCCGGCGGTGAAGTCGAGGTAGCGGCGGCCGTCGGAGTCGAACAGCTCGCTCCCGCGGCCGTGGTCGACGACGACCGGGGTCGCCTGGCGCAGGTGCGGTGACAGCGTCGTCATGGAGGACCTCCGTCGAATTATTGTCGGATTGTCGACAATACTTCTATGCTGGGTCGACGGCAAGGAGCGCGCGGGAGCAGACTCGACGGGCGCGCCGGCTGGCGCGGTGCCCGATCGCGGGTGGCGCACCGGGCGGCACGTCGTTCGTCGTCGGGCCGGCATGCGCGGCTCGCTCGCCAGGTCGTCCGCACCATCCACCCAGGAGCACGGGAGGCACCAGTGACCACCCACGACGAGGCCGCGGCCATCGCGTCCGTCCCCACCGGACTGTTCATCGGAGGCGAGTGGCGCGAGACCGCCCGCACGATGCCGGTCGACGACCCCTCCACCGGGAAGGTGCTCTGCGAGGTGGCCGACGCGAGCCCGGAGGAGGCGATGGCCGCCCTCGACGCCGCCGCCGACGCGCAGGCCGCCTGGGCCGCGACGCCGCCCCGCGAGCGCAGCGAGATCCTCTCCCGCGCCTACGCGCTGCTCATCGAGCAGACCGACCGGCTCGCCCTGGTGATGACCCTCGAGATGGGCAAGCCGCTCGCCGAGGCCCGCGGCGAGATCGCCTACGCGGCGGAGTTCCTGCGCTGGTTCGCCGAGGAGGCCGTCCGCATCGACGGCGGCTACATGACCTCACCCAACGGGCAGGCGCGGTTCCTCGTCAGCCGCCAGCCGGTGGGGCCGAGCATCCTCATCACGCCGTGGAACTTCCCGATGGCCATGGGCACCCGCAAGATCGCCCCCGCCATCGCCGCCGGGTGCACGAGCATCATCAAGCCTGCCGCGCAGACGCCGCTGTCCACGCTCGCGCTCGTCGAGATCCTCGTGGAGGCCGGGCTGCCCGCCGGCGTCGTCAACGTCGTCACCACGAGCGCCTCCGACGACGTGATGACGCCGCTCATCCTCGACCCCCGCTCGCGCAAGCTCTCCTTCACCGGGTCGACCCCGGTGGGCAAGCACCTGCTCGGCCTCGCCGCGCAGACCGTCATGCGCACGTCGATGGAGCTCGGCGGCAACGCGCCGTTCCTCGTGTTCGAGGATGCGGACCTCGACGCCGCCGTCGAGGGCGCGATGGCCGCCAAGATGCGCAACATCGGCCAGGCCTGCACCGCGGCCAACCGGTTCTACGTCCACCGCTCGGTCGCCGAGGAGTTCTCGCGGCGGCTCGCCGAGCGGATGGCGGCGCTGCCGATGGGGCGGGGCGTGGACGAGGGTGTCGTCGTCGGGCCGCTCGTGGACCAGCGGGCCGTCGACAAGGTCGGCACCCTCGTCGATGACGCCGTGCGCCGCGGCGCCACCGTCCGCACCGGCGGCGAGCCGGAC
This sequence comes from Georgenia sp. G2120, assembly GCF_055326485.1. Taxonomy (NCBI): domain Bacteria; kingdom Bacillati; phylum Actinomycetota; class Actinomycetes; order Allobogoriellales; family Allobogoriellaceae; genus Georgenia; species Georgenia sp. G2120. The sequence continues at coordinate 235,106 of NZ_JBUZNL010000004.1, forward strand.
GGGCGCGAGGGCTACTTCTACCCCGCGACCGTGCTCACGGGCGTGCCGGCCGACGCCGAGATGGGGAGCACCGAGATCTTCGGTCCGGTCGCGGCGATCACCGAGTTCGACACCGAGGCCGAGGCGGTGGCGCTCGCCAACGACACGCCCTTCGGCCTCGTCTCCTACGCCTACACGCGTGACCTCGACCGGGGGCTGCGGGTGAGCGACGCCCTCGAGGCCGGGATGGTCGGGATCAACCAGGGTGTGGTCTCCAACCCCGCGGCGCCGTTCGGCGGGATCAAGGAGTCCGGGCTCGGCCGCGAGGGCGGGCTCGTCGGGATCGACGAGTTCCTCGAGACCAAGTACACCGGGATTCCGGTCACGCGGTAGGTCGGTGCGCCGCGCCCCTCGTGAGGGGCGCGGCGCGGGCCGCGGGCACGACGACGAGCCGGCCCCGCCGCGGCGGCCTCACGTGGGACCGGAGCGTCGGAGCCGGCTCGACCGGACTTCGTCGTCGTGGCGTGCGGACCGCGGGCTACGGGATGACGACCTGCGCCGAGTCGCCGACCGCGATCCGGTGCTCCTCGGCGATCACCAGGGCGACCTCGCGGGGCGTGGCGCCGGTGCGGCGCGACTGCTCGAGCAGGGTGCCCACGAGGGTGCGCATCTCGCGGCGCAGCCGCTCGAGCGAGTCGGCGGGGTCCGGCCCGACCATCCCGAGCAGCAGCCACCACGCGCAGGTGGCCGCGCCGGCGTTGGCCACGAAGTCGGGGACCACCGGGACGTGCCGCGCGGCGAGCATCGGCTCCGCCTCCGGCACCACGGCGGCATTCGCGGCCTCGACGACGACGCGGGCGTTGACCTCGTCCGCGTTCTGCGGGCCGATCGCGTAGGAGACGGCCGCCGGGACGAGGACGTCGACGTGCATGCGGAGCACGGCGTCGCGCGGGAGCTGCTCGACGTCGTCCGGCACGCGGGTGCGGTCGATCTCGCCGTAGGCGTCGCGGAGCGCGAGCAGCGCCGGGACGTCGAGGCCGCCGGGGTGGTAGAGCGTCCCGGCGGCGTCGGCCAGCGCCACGACGTGCGCGCCGGCCTCGTGCAGGTACCAGGCCGTGCCGCCGCCCATCGTGCCGACGCCCTGGACGGCCACCGTCGTGGTCCCGCCCGGCCCAGGGCCGAGCGCGCGGACGGCCGCGAGGCAGGCCTGCGCCACGCCGTAGCCGCCGATCATGTCGCCGAGGTGCAGGCCCTCGGAGACCGGGGCGTCGATGGCCGCGCGGACGCGGCGGTAGGTCGCATCCGGGTCCGCCGCGCGGCGGATCGCGGCGCCGTAGGAGTGGATGAGGCCGAGGCGGTCGAACACGGCGTCGAGCCGGTGCTGGTCCACGCCGAGGTCGTCGGCCGTGACCCAGTGCGAGTCGAGCCAGGGCCGCATCGCGTCGTAGAAGCGCTCGAGCACGCCCTCGGCGCGCGGGTCCTTCGGGTCGAGGTCGATGCCGCCCTTCGCGCCGCCGACGGGGATCCCGAACGTCGACGTCTTGAGCGACATGCCGCGGGCCAGGTCCCCGACCTCGCGCATCGTGCAGCCGGCGCGCATGCGGGTGCCGCCGGTGGCGAGGCCCGACAGGAGCGTGTCGACGACGAGGTAGCCGTGGACGCCGGTCACCGGGTCCACCCAGGTCAGGCTCTGGTACGGCTCGCGGGTGACGGCGGGCGGCGCGGCCGTCGGCACCGCCTGTCCGGCATGGGTCAATCCCTGCCGAGGGTCGTCGATGGTCGTCATCCTGATCCGCCTCCTTCGTCCGTCCGTGACTGTCCGCCCAGAGTGAGTCCGCGGCCGATCGGGCGTCCATCAACGGTTCGTGCACGGTGGCGTGCAGGTTTCCTGCATGGTCACCTCCCCGGTTCGCGGGCGGGGCCGTGGGACTGTGCGGGCCATCTGTGCGTCGTCGGGGTTCCGCGGACCGGCACGGGCACCCGTGGACGAACGCGGCGGGTGACGGGGACGTGCGTCGTCGGGCGCGTCTCGGGGTGGGCGCCCTACGCTGGCGAGCGTGGAGGTCTCTCTGCGACGACTGCGGATGCTCCGTGAGCTGCGCCGACGCGGCACGGTCACGGCGGTCGCCGATGCCCTGCACTACAGCGCGTCCGGGGTCTCGCAGCAGCTCGCGCAGCTCGAGCGGGAGGTGGGGGCCACGCTCGTCGAGCGGCACGGGCGGCGCGTCCAGCTGACCGAGCTGGGCCTCCTGCTCACCGACCACGCCGACGACATCCTCGACGCGGTCGAGCGCGCGACGACCGCTCTCGAGGGCGCCCAGGGCGGCGTGACGGCGCGGCTGACGGTCGGCGTGTGGGCGTCGGTGGCCGCGGGGCTGCTGCCGTCGGCGCTCGCGGCCCTCGCCGCGGCCCACCCGGGGATCGAGGTGCGTTCGGTCGAGCTCGTCCCGGAGGACACGGCCGGCGCGGTGAGCGACGGCTCGCTCGACCTCTCGTTCGTCATCGACTACTCGGACTACCCGATGGCGCGCGACCCGGGGCTCACGGTGGTCCCGGTGGCGGTCGAGCGGCTCCAGGCCGCGGTGCCGGCGGGGACGTTCACCGCCCCGACGGTGGCGCTCGCCGCGCTGGCCGACCAGCCGTGGATCCTCGCCGGCCGTCGCTCGCACTTCGGCAGCGCGGTGCGCATCGCCTGCCACCGCAGCGGCTTCGAGCCCGCGGCCCGGCACGAGGTGGAGGAGCAGGCAACGGCGTTGGCCATGGTCGCGGGCGGGCTTGGTGTCACTCTGGTGTCGGACCTCGCGACCTTCCAGGTCCCGGACGGCGTCGACATCGTGCCGCTGACCGAGCCCGTCATGCGCACCGTGTCGATCGCCTACCGCACGACGACGACGCGCCGCCCCTCCCTCGAGCTCGTCATCGACGCGGTGCGGACGGCCGCCTCGGAGAAGGGGCTGGGCGCGAGCGCGTCGCTGCCGTGAGGCGGGTGGTCGGGTCCGTGCGTCAGGCCGGGGGGTCGGCGTCCGCCGCCGCGCGGGCCGCGGCGGGCAGGGCGTCGAGGATCCGGGCGAGGGCGTCGTCGTCGTGGGCGGCGGTGAGGAACCACGCCTCGAACGCGCTCGGCGGCAGGAGGACGCCGGAGGCGGCCATCGAGCGGAAGAAGGCCGGGTACCGCCACGTCTCGGAGGCCTTGGCGCCCGCGTAGTCCCGCACGCCGCCCGCCGCGTCCTCCCCGAGGAACACGGAGAAGAGGTTGCCGGCACGGCTGACCAGGTGGGGCAGTCCGGCGGCATCGAGCGCCTCGCCCGCCGCGCGCGCGACCGTCTCGGCGGCGGCGTCGACCGCGGCGTAGACGTCGGCGTCCGCGAGGCGCAAGGTGGCCAGGCCCGCGGCGGTGGCGAGCGGGTTCCCGGACAGCGTGCCCGCCTGGTAGACGGGGCCGCTCGGTGCGAGCTCGTCCATGATCGCGGCCGGCCCGCCGAGCGCCGCCAGCGGCATCCCGCCGCCGAGGACCTTTCCGAAGGTGAGCAGGTCCGGCGCCCATCCCTCGCTCGCACCCTCGAGCCCCCACCAGCCGGCGGGGCCCACGCGGAAGCCGGTGAGCACCTCGTCGAGGATGAGTAGTACGCCGTGGCGGGTGGTGAGCTCCCGCAGCGCGCGGTTGTACCCGGGCCCTGGGGCGACGACGCCCATGTTCGCCGCCGCGCCCTCGACGATGACGGCTGCGATGCGTTCGCCGTGCTCGGCGAACACCGCCTCCGCAGCAGCGAGGTCGTTGTAGGGGACGACCACCGTGCGTGCGGCGATCTCGTCCGGCACGCCGGGCGTTCCGGGGATGCCGAGCGTGGCCACCCCGGAGCCGGCGTCGACGAGGAGGGAGTCGGAGTGCCCGTGGTAGTGCCCGGCCACCTTGACGATCAGCGGCCGGCCGGTGACGCCGCGGGCGAGTCGGACGGCGGTCATCGTGGCCTCGGTGCCGGAGCTGACGAACCGGACGCGCTCGGCGGGCGCGACCCGCCCGGTCACGGCCTCGGCGAGCTCGGTCTCGGCGACGGTCGGCGCGCCGAAGGAGAGTCCCGACGACGCCGCCTCCCGCACGGCCTCGACCACCTCCGGGTGCGCGTGGCCGAGCAGTGCCGGGCCCCACGACGCGACGAGGTCGACGTACTCGCGTCCGTCGACGTCGGTGACGTACGCGCCGCGCGCCGAGGCGAGGAAGCGGGGCGTCCCGCCCACCGAGCCGTACGCGCGGACGGGGGAGTCGACGCCGCCGGGGATCGCCACGCGCGCCGCCGCGAAAGCGGCCTCGCTCGCGGGGCCGGCGGACCAGGCGGCCGACGTGGAGGGCGTCGAGCCGATAGCCGTGCCCGTACCCGCGACGGGCACGTGTGGCGTCGACGAATCGTCGTTGGTCGAACCTGTCACCTGCGTCATCGCCTCGTTCACCTCTCTCGCAGCCAGCCGGCCGCCTCGGTCGCCCAGTACGTCGCCACGATCCCCGCGCCCGCGCGCCGGATCGACAGCAGGGTCTCGAGGATCGTCCTGCGCCGGTCGATCCAGCCGCGCTCGGCGGCCGCCTCGACCATCGCCATCTCGCCGGACACGTGGTACGCCGCGACGGGGACGTCGACGGCCTCGGTCACGTCGCCCAGCACGTCGAGGTAGAGGGTGGCCGGCTTGACCATGACGACGTCGGCCCCCTCCTCGACGTCGAGCAGCGTCTCGCGCAGCCCCTCCCGGCGGTTGGCCGGATCCATCTGGTAGGTCGTCCGGTCGCCCGTCAGCTGCGAGTCGACGGCCTCGCGGAACGGCCCGTACATCGCGGAGGCGTACTTCGCCGCGTAGGCGAGGGTGCCGGTGGCGTGGTGCCCGGCGTCGTCGAGCGCCTCGCGCACCGCCTGGACCTGGCCGTCCATCATCCCGGACAGCCCGAGCAGGGTGGCGCCGGCCTCGGCCTGCGCGAGGGCCATCTCGGCGTAGCGCTCGAGCGTGGCGTCGTTGTCGACCGTCCCGTCGGACGCGAGGACGCCGCAGTGCCCGTGGTCCGTGAACTCGTCGAGGCACAGGTCGGAGACGACGACCATCGACTCCCCGACCTCCTCGCGCAGGAGCCGCAACCCGACGTTGGCGATGCCGTCCGGGTCGGTCGCCGCCGTGCCGGTCGCGTCGTGGGTGGCCGGCACGCCGAAGAGCATGACGCCCCCGACGCCGGCCTCCGCCGCCTCCGCCGCCGCCCGTCGGAGGGAGTCGGGCGTGTGCTGGAGGACGCCCGGCATCGAGCCGATCTGCTGCGGCTCGGTCAGGCCCTCGCGCAGGAACACGGGCAGGACGAGGTCGGCCGGGTCCATGCGGGTCTCGGCGACCAGGCGCCGCAGCGCGGGCGAGGTGCGCAGCCGGCGGGGCCGGGTGCTCGGGAAGCTGGTCATCGTGTCCTCCGTGGTGGTGCGGTGAGGTTCGGGGTCGCGCGGATCGCGAGCGCGGACGTGACGGCGTCGACGATCCCGTCGGGCGTGGGGGAGGGGGCAGTCGCGGCGTTGACGAGGCCGGCTGCGTCGATCGCCGCGGCCGTCGTCGGGCCGATCGCGACGAGGCGTGTCGTGGCGGGAGGCGTGCCCGCGGCGTCGACGAGCGCGCGCAGGGTGGACGGTGAGGTGACGACGACCGCGTCCGGCCACGGGGTGGCTGCGGCCGTCGTCGCGGCGGGATCGGCGGGAACGGTCGTGTAGACGGGGACCGCGTCGACGGCCCACCCGGCGGCGCGCAGCCGGTCGGCGGTCGACGGGTCGGCCAGCGCGCTCGCCGGCAGAAGGACACGGGGCTGGGCGGGAGACGCGTCCGGCGCGTCGGGCGCGACCGCCGTGACCACCGCGTCGGGCGCGTTCGGCTCGCCGGGTGGGTTGGGCGCGTCGGGCGCGGAGCCGGTCGGGGTCGGCGCGGGACCGATGGCCCCGACGAGCGCGGCCGCCGTGCCGTCCGGCGACTCGAGGTCGACCGGGATACCCGCCCGGGCGAGCGCGGCAGTCGTCGCGGGACCGACGGAGCCGACCCGGGTGCCGGTCGCGCGCGCGGTGGCGACGGCTGTCGGCCACGTGCGGGGGCCCGGACCGTCGTCGGCACCGGGACCGTGGTCGGAGCCGCCGAAGCTGTCGACCCCGATGAGACCGTCGACCGTGTCGACCGTGTCGACCGCGTCGACCGCGTCGACCGCGCCGACTGCGCCGAGCCGGACGTCCGCGAGCCGCGCCACAGTCCGCGCAGAGGTGACGAGGACCCAGTCGGCACCGGCGGGGTCGAGCAGGGTGGGGTCGGCGTCGAGGGGCTCGGAGCGCGTGACGCGCACCGCTGCGACGTCGGCGCCCGCCGACCGGAGTGCCTCGGCGATCGGGTCGTCGCCGATCCGGGGGACGAGCACGCGGAGCCCCACGAGTGCCCCGTGGTCGGGAAGGTCGGTGCGGGGAGCGCCGGGCGGGTCAGCTGCGGGACCTGTCACGCGGTGTCCATGAGGTCGCCGGCGCCGGCGATGAGGAGCTCGTCGGCGAGGTCGCGGCCGAGGCCGGCGGCGAGCTCGGTGTCCGCCGGGTCGAGCGAGCGGCCGCCTGAGCGCCGCAGGTGGAGCGCGCCGTCGGGGCGGGAGACGAGGGCGTCGAGGGCGAGCCGGTCGCCGTCGAGCGTGGCGAGAGCGCCGACGGGCGCGGCGCACCCGGCCTCGAGCCGGCCAAGCAGGGTGCGCTCGGCGACGACCGCCGCGGCCGAGGGCGCGTGGTGGACGGCCCGCAGGGCGGCGGCCAGTCCGGGCAGCTCGGAGTCGACGTCGTCCCGGGTCTCGACGGCGAGGGCCCCCTGCCCGGGCGCCGGGAGGAATGTCGGGGGGCCGAGGATGTCCGTCGCCCGGTCCTCGAGGCCGAGCCGCCGGAGCCCGGACAGCGCGAGCACCACCGCGTCGAGGTCGTTCTCAGTGCGGGCGAGGCGGGTGGGCACGTTGCCGCGGATGTCGACGATCGTCAGGTCCGGGCGGGCGATGAGGAGGAGGGCGGCCCGGCGCGGCGACCCGGTGCCGACGCGGGCTCCCGGGGGCAGCGTGGCGAGGGTGTGGCCGTCGCGCGCGCACAGGGCGTCCCGGGGGTCCTCGCGCGGAGGGACGGCGGCGATCGTCAGTCCGGGGTGCGGGGCGGTCGGCAGGTCCTTGAGGGAGTGGACGACCACGTCGACCTCGCCGTCGAGGAGCGCCGCCCTCAGGGCGCCGGCGAAGACGCCCGTGCCGCCGAGGGAGGACAGCGGGGCGGTGGAGACGTCACCCTCGGTGCGCACGACGACGAGATCGAGCTCGCCGGCGCCCGCGGCCGTCAGCGCGTCGGCGACCTGACGGGACTGCGTGCGGGCGAGGTCGGAGCCACGCGTGCCCAGGCGCCAGAGGTGGCCGGTGGTGGCGGAGGTCATGCCGACATTCTCGCACCGACCGCCGTCGAGAACGATTCGAATATGCAAGCGAGGCATGACACAAATGCATGAATCGGACATCTGTGAAATCGACCTGACAACGCGTCACGACCATTTGTCGAATATGACGACAAGTCGTCATGTCGTTTGTGGGGAAGCGCATGTTCCGTCGTTGCGTAACGGAGGTAGGTCACATGATGTGCGCAACAGCGCGGGGTGCGGTGCGGCGCAGTGCGGTGCGGTGCGGCGTGGGCCGCGCGTGACGGGGCTCGTGCGTGGCGCGGGTCGCGCGTGGTGCGACGCGGCTCAGACGAGACGCGAGGCCAGCCGTCGGGCGTGGGCGACGACCGCCGGGAGGCCCGTCCCGGCGACCCAGGCCCCGGCGAGGTGGAGGTCGCGCTCCGCCGCCGTCGCCGCGAGGTCCGCGACGGCCTCGCGGGTGTCCGGGGTCTGCGGCGCGAGGGCACCGCCGTGGGAGATCGGTGCCGAGGCGAGCAGCCGACCGGGATCGAGGTCGACGCCCAGCAGGGCGGCGGCGTCGGCGAGGGCCTCGTCGACGCCCGGCACGAACGGCTCCTCGCCCGGTCGCCCGTAGGAGAGCCGCACGGCGTGCCGGCCGCCGAGCGCCGCCGCCACCCACGGCCACTTCGCGCTCGAGTGGGTGAGCGCCTTCGCCCGTACGAGGCGTCCGCCCGGCGCCGCCCCCTCCCCGACGATGACGCCCGACCCGCGGGGCGCCCCGTCGAGCTCCGGCGCGTCGAGGACGAGGGTGCGGTGCTCCACCGGTGCGCCGGGCGCGAGCCGGATCCCCTGTGCTGCGGGAAGCTCAGGATGGGCGAGCCGCAGGGCCTCCGGTCCGGGCGCGGCGAGCACCACCTCCCGCACGCGCAGGGTGGTCCGGTTGCTGCCGCCGGTCGCGCCGGCGTCCGCGGCGCCCTCCGCGATCCCGACGAGCCAGGCGTCGCCGTCCCGTGCGAGGCGCTCGGCGCGGACCGCCGTGCGGATCTCGGCGCCGGCAGCCCCGGCCGCGCGGGTGAGCGCGGCGGGGAGCAGGTGCATCCCGCCGCGGACGGTGGCGACGGCGGGCCCCTCGTCGACCAGCGACCCGACGGCGCCGGTCAGCGTCCCGTGCGCGGCCAGGGCTGCGCGCAGGCCGGGTGCCACGACGTCGATCGAGAGCTGCGCCGGGTCGGCGGCGTGCAGGGCGCCGGCGATCGGGCGGACGAGGAGCTCGAGGACGTCCTCGCCCAGCGCGTCCCGCACGAGGTCGGCGAGGGAGGCCGGACCGGGCAGGGCCCCGACCCGGTGCGCGGCGTCCGCCTCCGCCGCCAGCCGCGCCCGGCGCTCGCCGAGGATGCCGACGACGAGCGGGTGGGTGAGGTCCGAGGGGATCCCGAGCAGCGACCGCGGGGGCACGGGCCTCGCGGGGCCGGCTGCCGGCTGCACCCACGAGCCGGCCGCGGGTCGTTCGATCGCGAGTCCCAGGTCCTCGGCCAGCTCGATCGCCGCCGGCCGGCGCGTGCCCATGGCCTCTGCGCCGCCGTCGAGGACGACCGGACCCCCGCGCGTCCCGCCGTCGAGCGGGTCCGGGTCGGCGGGGGGTTCGCCGTCGGACGGGGTGGTGAGGTCGAGGGCGAGCGGCGAGACGAGCCCCCCGACCCGGCCCGACGCCTCGACGAGGAGGACCGACCGGCCGGACCGGGCGACGTCGTGGGCGATCGTCAGGCCCGCGATGCCCGCCCCGACGACGGCGACGTCCCAGGACGGGCCGGCTCCGGTCACAGGGAGTGGACGAGCTCGACGACGCGCGTGAGGACGCCCGGGTCGGTGGTCGGCGGGACGCCGTGGCCGAGGTTGACGACGTGCGCGGGCGCGGCTCGGCCGGCCTCGACGACGGCGCGGACGTGGCGCTCGAGGACCTCCCACGGTGCGGTGAGCAGGGCGGGGTCGATGTTGCCCTGGAGCGGGACGCGGCCGCCGAGGCGGTCGTTCGCCACGTCGAGGCGGATGCGGTGGTCGACCCCGACGACCTCCGCGTGCCCGGCCATGACGGTGAGCAGCTCGGACGTGCCGGTGCCGAACGAGACGCGCGGGACCCGGCCGGCGACGTGGTCGAGCGCACGGGCGGAGTACGGGGCGGCCCGCTCGGTGTAGTCGTCGACGGACAGCGAGCCGGCCCAGGAGTCGAAGAGCTGGACGGCGCGGACCCCGGCGTCGACCTGGGCGGCGAGGAAGGCCCCGGTGAGGTCCGCGGTCCAGGTGAGGAGCTCGTCCCACGCCTCCGGGTCCGCGTGCATGAGCGCGCGCGCCGCGAGGTGGTCGCGCGACGGGCGGCCCTCGACCAGGTAGGCGGCGAGGGTGAACGGCGCGCCGCCGAAGCCGATGAGCGGGGTGTCGCCGGGGCGCTCGCCGGTGCCGAGCTCATCGGTGACGGCGCGGACCGCGGCGGCGATCGGGGCGTGGTCGCCGGGCTCGTGGTCCGTGAGGCGGGCGACGTCGGACCGCGTGCGGACCGGCTCGGCGATGACCGGGCCGGTGCCGGGGACGATCTCGACCTCGACCCCCGCGAGCCGCAGCGGCACGACGATGTCCGAGAAGAGGATCGCCGCATCCACGCCGTGGCGCCGCACCGGCTGGCACGTGATCTCCGCGGCGAGGTCCGGGGTGAGGCAGGCCTCGAGCATCTCTGTGCCCGCGCGGACCTCCTTGTACTCGGGCAGCGACCGGCCGGCCTGGCGCATGAACCAGACCGGCAGCCGGTCCGGCTTCCGTCCGGAATAGGCCGTCAGGAGGGCGGGCGCGGCGGGGGTCTCGGCGCCGTCGGGGGCAGCCACGGAATTCGTCACCCCGCCATTGTGCACGGACCAGGAAATGCCCAGGCAGCGGAATTGCTAGCCTGCAGCGGTGCCGCTCACCCTGCTTTCCGCCGATCACCACTCGGTGACGCTCCGGGACCTCGAGCGCCTCAGCGTGGGCGTCGAGTCCCTGCCGTCCCGGCTCGCCGGGCACCCGGCGGTCGACGGCGCGGTCGTGCTGGCCACCTGCAACCGGGTCGAGCTCTACCTCGAGGCCGAGGACCCCGACGCCGCGCTCGACGCCGCCCGCGCCGCCCTCGCCACCGCCTCCGGGGTCGACGCTGCCGAGGTCGACGACCTCACCGGCCGCACCGACGGCCACGACGCCCTGCGCCACCTCTTCGAGGTCGCCAGCGGGCTCGACGCCATGGTGGTGGGCGAGCGCGAGATCGTCGGCCAGGTCCGCCGTGCGCTCGAGGACGCCCGCGCCGCCGGGTCGACCACGCCGGCGCTCGAGGACGCGCTCCAGCGGGCGTCGAGGGCCTCGCGCCGCATCGCGGTGGACACCGATCTCGCCGCCGCCGGCCGCTCCGTCGTGGCCGTCGCGCTCGACCTGGCCGGCGTGGTGGCGGCCCGCCCGTCCTGCCCGCGGGGCGGCGAGGCCTGGTCGCCCGAGTCCGGCGAGCTGCCCCGCAGCTCGTGGTCCGGCGGGCGCGCCCTCGTGGTGGGCACCGGCGCCTATGCCGGCGCGACCGTCGCCGCGCTGCGCCGCCGCGAGTGCACCGACATCGCCGTGTGGTCCGCCAGCGGACGCGCTCGCCGGTTCGCCGAGACCCAGGAGGTGCGGGAGGCCGGCGACCTCGCGGACGAGCTCGCGGCGGCCGACGTCGTCGTCGCGTGCCGCGGCACCGGCTCGGCGGTCCTCGACGCCGACGTGGTGTCGGCCGCACTCGCGGCACGGCGGTCGGCAGGACGCGCGGCGCCGCTCGTCGTCGTCGACCTCGCCCTCCGGCACGACGTGACGACGGAGGCCGCGGCGCTGCCGGGCGTCGTCGTCGTCGATCTCGACACCGTCAAGGCTCACGCGCCCGCGGCGACCGACGGGCAGGTGCGACGCGCCCAGCAGGTGCTCGCCGAGGAGGTGCGCGCCGTGCTCGACACCCGCGCCGAGCGCGAGATGGACGACGTGGTGGTCGCCGTGCGCGACCGCGTCGGCTCCGCGCTGGAGGACGAGCTCACCCGACTTCCGATGGCGGGCACCGTCCCCGCCGACCAGGCGGCCCAGGCCCTCAGGCGCCTCGCCGCCCGCCTCGCCCACCCACCCACGGTCGCGGCCCGGGCGGCCGGCCGCGACGGCAGGGGCGAGGAGTTCGTCCGCGCGCTCGAGCTCGTCACCGGCATCTCGGTGACCGACGAGACCGCGGACGCCGGACCGGGCCGCCGACCCACGAGGAGGACCACGACGTGACCGTGACGACCGACCGACCGACGGCCGAGGAGCAGGACGACCTCGGCGCCGCGCCGCAGGCCGCGCCCCCCGTGACGGTCGGCGCGCTCGCGCCCTACGACGCCGTCCTGCTCATGTCCTTCGGCGGCCCCGAGAAGCCCGAGGAGGTCGTGCCGTTCCTGCGCCGCGTCACCGCCGGCCGCGGGATCCCGGACGAGCGGCTCGAGGAGGTCGGCGAGCACTACTACGCGTTCGGCGGCCGCAGCCCGATCAACGACCTCAACCGCGCGCTCCTCGAGGCGCTGCGCGCCGAGGTCGCCGCGCGCGGGCTCGACGTGCCCGTGGCGTGGGGCAACCGGAACTGGGACCCGGACGGCGTCGACGTCCTGCGCGAGCTCTACGACGCCGGCGCCCGCCGCGTGGCCATGGTCGCGACCTCGGCGTACGGCTCGTACTCGAGCTGCCGGCAGTACCGCCAGGACGTGGGTCGATACGTCCCGCAGCTCGTGGCCGAGGGGCGCCCGCTCGTGGTCGACAAGGTGCGGCCGTACTTCAACGACCCGGGCTTCGTCTCGGCCAACGCCGACGCGGTCGAGGCCTCGATGCGCGAGCTCGACGGTGAGCCGCACCTCATGTTCGTCACCCACTCCATCCCGACGACGATGGAGATCGCCTCCGGGCGGGGGGCGGCCGCGACCTACGCCGAGCAGCACGAGGAGGTCGCGCGGCTCGTCGCCACCGAGGTCGGGGAGCGGCTCGGGCGGGAGCTCGACTGGTCGCTCACCTACTGCTCCCGCTCCGGCGACCCGCGCACGCCGTGGCTCGAGCCCGACGTCAACGACGCCCTGCGGGAGCGCGCCGCTGGCGGCATGGACTCCGTGGTGCTCAGCCCGATCGGGTTCGTCTCCGACCACATGGAGGTCGTCTACGACCTCGACACCGAGGCCGCCGAGACCGCCGAGGAGCTCGGACTCTCATTCGCCCGTGCGGCGACCGCCGGGACGTATGCCCAGTTCGTGGCCGGGCTTGTCGACCTTCTGCTCGACCGCGCCGCCGAGGCGCGGGGTGTCGAGTCGGGTGGTCCGGGGCGGCGCGGGGTCGTCGGCGACCTGCCCGCGTGGGACTCGGTGTGCGGCGTGGGGTGCTGCGCCGTCCGGGACGGGTTCGACGACGGCAGGCTCGCGCTGTGCGGGCAGCCGAACGACGTGGTGACACCGATCGAGGAGACGGCATGAGCGCCAGCGCGAACGACCTGAGCGAGCACGAGGCGGAGGCGCTCAACGAGACGGTGCGCTACACGATGTGGTCGGTGTTCGCGACCACGCAGCCGCTGCCGGCCGACTCCACCGAGCGGGACGCCCTCGTGGCCGACGCCGAGCGTGCGGTGCGCGGCACCGGCGTCGAGGTGCGCGGCTGGTACGACGTGGCCGGCCTGCGGGCCGACGCCGACCTCATGGTCTGGTGGCACGCCGAGACGATCGAGGAGGTCCAGGCGGCGTACCACGCGCTGCGGGCGTCCGACCTGGGTGCGGCCCTCGAGCCCGTCTGGTCGGTCGTGGGCCTGCACCGGGCGGCGGAGTTCAACAGGCGCCACGTCCCGGCCTTCCTCGCCGGCGAGCCCGCGGGCGACTACATCTGCGTCTACCCGTTCGTGCGGTCCCTCGACTGGTACGTCCTGCCCGCCGAGGAGCGCTCCCGGATGCTGCGCGAGCACGGCATGGCCGCGCGCGACTACGCGGACGTGCGCGCCAACACCGTCTCTGCGTTCGCCCTCGGCGACTACGAGTGGATCCTCGCCTTCGAGGCGCCCGAGCTGCACCGGATCGTCGACGTGATGCGCGAGCTGCGCGGCGTCGACGCCCGCCTCCACGTCCGCGAGGAGACGCCGTTCTACACCGGGCCGCGGGTCGAGCTCACCGACTGGGCCGCGCGGCAGCCGCTCGCCGCGGACTGAGCCCGAGAGGGTCTCTCGGCTGCCCGGCCGGCCGGGCTGATCGGTCGGCCGGGCTGATCGCTCGGTGCGGCCGGGCCGAACCGGCGTCGTCGGCGCGGCGTTGTCGCCGTCCCCACAGGCCGCCCTGCCGCGCCCCCGCCCACAGGCCGCCCCGCCACCCCCGGTGCGTCGTCCGGAAGCACGCCTAGCGTGCCGGTGACGAGAGGGGGGACGGCATGCTCGAGCAGATCGAGGCGGACCTGCAGCGGGTGCGCGCGCAGGCCACGGCGCTGGAGGGCGTGCGGGACAGGCTGTCGGCCTGCGCGCCGACCGCGTGGACCGGCGAGGCGGGCACGATCGCCACGAACCGGCGCGAGGAGCTGCGCGGGGAGGTCGAGTCCGCGCTCACCACGTTGCGCGGGATCGAGGGACGGCTGATCGGCCTCACGGTGCGGATCGACCTCGAGGGTGCTCCGGGCGTGGGAGCGCTGCGATGGGTGGGCTGACCCGGCCGGTCGCCGGCGACCGGCCGGACCCTCTGGTCCCGCCCGACCCCGTCGAGGCCGAGCACGTCACCTCGTCCAGGGACGGCTTGGACGTCGACCCGGACGAGGTGCGCGGTCTCGCGGACGAGCTCGACGAGGTGGCGGAGGGCCTGCGGGCGGCCGCGGCGCCGCTCCGCCTCGTCGGATCGACCCCGCAGCACGGCGGGCGGATCCTCGTCCCGGTCCCGAACCCCGGGCATGACCCGCTGCTCGCCGCCGACCTCGTGGCCGTCGGGGCGTCGGCGCAGGGGGCGGCGGACACGATCGACACCGTGGCCCGGCGGGTGGCCGACCTCGCGAGCGGCCTGCGGGGGTGGGCGGCGCTGGCGGAGCGCGCGGACGGGGGTGCGGGTGCCCGGTTCCGGGTGCTCGGGGCGCTGTCCAACGCCATGGGGCTCCCGCGCGTGATCACGGGGCGGGTGCTGGCGACTCGGAACCCCGCCGGCTGGTTCCTCCCGGGCTACGGCGTCCTGACGAACCCGGGGTGGGCGGCTCGCCCCGGCGGCCCGGGCATCGCCGCGGCGCTCGACGCGGAGGTGGCTGCGGCCGGCGGGGCGATCGGTCTCGCGGCCGACGCCACCGGGACCTCGCCGCTGCTGACCGGTGTGCAGGGTGACCCGGCGGCCGGCGAGACGGCCGCGCTCGCGGCGCTTCCCCTGGCCCGGGCCCTCAGCACCGGGTCGCCCGGCGGCGCGCGAGCCGTGCTCGACGACGAGCCGGTGCCCGGCCTCCTGCCGGTGCTTGCTGGGGCGACCGGCCTGCGGGTCGGCGCGCCCCCGGGCTCGGTCGTCGCGGGTGCCCGAGGAGGCCCTGGCGCGTCGGGAGGTCCGGGCGCGCCGGGCTCCTTGCTCTCGCGCCGACCGGCGCCGGGCCGGACGTCGGCGGTGCTCGACGCCGCCCGGCCCGGTTCGGTGGCCGACCTCGTCCGGCGGGTCGACCCGCTGCACGCCGAGTCCGGGCGCGAGAACCGTCCCCACCTCGAGGTCCTGCGGACGGAGCACGCCGACGGGTCGACGTCGTTCGTCGTCGTCATCCCGGGGACGAGCGGGGACGCGACGGTGGCCGACCCCGACAACCTCATGGACAACGCCTCGAACATCGAGCTCGCCGCCACCGGCAGCTCGGCGCTCATGGAGGGCATCTCGGAGGCGCTCGAGCTGGCGGGCGCGCGGGACGGGGACGCGGTGGGGATGATCGGGCACAGCCAGGGCGGGCTGGGGGTCGCGCACTGGGCGGCCGGGGAGGACGCGCGCCGGTACGACCTGCGCACGAGCGTGGCGCTCAACGCGCCGATCGCCCACGCCCGCGCGCCCGTGGCGGGGCACCACATGAGCGTCGACGTCGCCGACGATGCCGTGTCCGGCCTCGACGGCGCCCCGGTCCCGCACATCGACCCGAACGCCGCGACCGGCAGCCGGAGCGCCTACACGGTGGACACCTCGACCCGGGACCGGGATCTGTCCGAGGTGTTCCCGTTCGAGGGGCACTACCCCGAGCACTCGGCGGCCGCGTGGGCGGGCGTCGTCGAGCACCGGGGGCACGAGCCCGGCGTCGTCGCGGTGCAGGAGGAGTTCGCCTACCTGCTCGGCGCGGGGGAGGAGGGGGCCGTGACCACCTCGGTCGTCGTCGAGCTCGAGCGGGAGGAATGACTGCGACGGACGGACGACGGCGAGGGACGGACGACGGCGACGGGCGGGGTTCGTCGTCGGGTGGGGTTCGTCGTCGGGCCGTGGTGTCGAGAGTGTGGCTCAGGTCCGTCGAGATTGCGGTTCGTCGTCGGGCCGTGTCCGTTGCTCCGCCGGGAGCGAACGTCGATCGGCGGGGCACGAGCGGTTCGGCGGACTGGGAGAATGGGACGAGTGTCGTCGTCCCCGCGTCGGCACCGCACCGGCAGCCGGTAGGACAGGAGACGACGTGACGACGACCGACGCGACGACCACCCCCTGGGGACCGCCTCCCTTCCCGGAGCCCCCGGAGCGCGGGGAGGTGGACGTGGTCGCCGGCCGGACCGTGGTCTGGGCGCCCGAGACGGTCCTGCGGGCGGGGCGCGTGGTCCTCGGTGGCTCGCCGTTCTCGGTCACCGTCGTGCCCGAGGAGTTCCGCGACTTCGCGGCCCGGGTGCGGGACGCCGACAGATGGGGCGCCGAGGCGGCCGACGGCACCGAGCGGGCCGCCGCCCGGTTCCTCCTCGACCTCGGCATCGTCCACCCCAAGCCCGTCGCGTACGGCGAGGTGACGGACGTCGAGGTCGTCATCCCGATGTACGGCGACCCGACCCTGCTCGACCCGCTGCTCGAGTCGCTCGCGGTCGAGGGGCACCCGGTCACGGTCGTCGACGACGCCACCCCCGACCCCGAGCACGCGGCCCGCATCGAGGAGATCACCGCCCGGCACGGCGCCCGGCTCATCCGCCAGGAGGTCAACACCGGCCCGGGCGGCGCCCGCAACACGGGGTTCGCCGCGACGAGCGCCCCGTTCGTCGCGTTCATCGACTCCGACGCCCGCGCGAGCGACGACTGGATCGCGCGCCTGCGGCCGATGCTCGACGACGAGCGGCTCGGCGCCGTCGGGCCCCGCGTCCGACCCCGCTTCGACGGCGAGAGCTCGATCGAGCTCTACGAGGAGACGCGCTCGGAGATCGACATGGGGCCGATCCCCAGCCGGGTCGTCCACGGGGTGATGGTCGGCTGGCTGCCGAGCGCGGCCGTCCTCGTGCGCCGCTCAGCCGTCACCGACCCGCCGTTCGAGCCCGGTATGCGGGTCGGCGAGGACGTCGACCTGTTCTGGCGCATGGACGAGGCCGGCTGGAACGTGCTGTACGCCCCGGACGTGGTCGTCCACCACGAGGTCCGGACCACGTGGCGGGCGTTCGTCGGCCGCCGCGCCGACTACGGCGGTTCGGCCGCGCACCTCGAGAAGCGCCACCCGGGCCGGCTCACGCCCGCGTCGCCGAGCCTGTCCGGCCTCGCGTTCATCGGGCTCGCCGCCACGGGGCACAGGTGGCTCGCCGCCGGGGTCGCCGCCTACGAGGTCGCCCGCCAGCGCGCGGTCCTGCCCGACGAGGTCCCGCACACGGTGGTCGCCGAGATGGCCGGCCGGCAGATCTGGTCCGACGGGTTCTGGACCGGGCACCTGCTGCGGCGCGACTGGTGGCCGATCGGCTGGGCGGTGCTCGCCTCGACGCCGCGGTCCGGGCTCGCCCGTGGCTTCGCCGCCGCCATGGCGTGGGAGCCGGTGCGCGACCACCTCCTGCGCCCCACGCGCCTCGGGCCCGTCACGAGCCTGGCCATGCGGCTGCTCGACGACGCCTCCTACGGCACCGGCGTCATCACCAACGCCGTCAAGGAGGGCGTCCCCGAGGTCGTCACGCCGCGCCCGCGCATCCCCTGGTGGCCGCGCAAGGCCTGACCCTCGTTCGTCGAGACTGCGGTTGGTGCACGTCGAGATTGCGGTTCGTCGTCGGGCCCCCGTTCGTCGAGAGTGCGGGTGAGGGCGGGCGCGTTGTTCGTCGTCGGGCCTTCGTGTGTCGAGAGTGCGGGTGAGGCTCGCCCTCGTGACTCCGACACCGACACCGACACCGACTCCGCGTCACGCGCGCCCGACCCGTGGCGCTCCACCACCTCGGAGGGGCGCGCGGGGCATGCTGGACCGATGTCCAGCACGTTCCCGCCCACCCCCGCCCGTCCCGCCGACCTCCTGCGGGCCGACATCGCCTCGCTCCCGGCCTATGTGCCGGGGGAGCGGCCCGCGCACGACCGGCCGGTCGCCAAGCTCTCGTCCAACGAGATGCCCTTCCCGCCGCTGCCCGGGGTGGTCGAGGCGGTCCAGGCGGCGGTCGAGGACTCCGGCCGCTACCCGGACATGGCGGCGGTCGAGCTGACCGAGGCGCTCGCCGGGCGGCACGGCGTCGCGCCCGACCAGGTCGTGGTGGGCGGCGGGTCGACCGCGGTGCTCGAGACGATCCTGCGCGCGACGTGCGGCCCGGGCGACGAGGTCGTCGCGCCCTGGCGAAGCTTCGAGGCCTACCCGATCGCCGTGCAGGTCACGGGGGCGTCGATGGTGCGCGTCCCGCTCGACCCCGAGGGCCGGCACCGCCTCGACGCGATGGCCGACGCCGTCACCGACCGCACCCGCGTCATCCTGCTCTGCTCGCCGAACAACCCGACCGGGACCGCGCTCACGCGCACCGAGGTGGCCGCGTTCCTCGAGGCCGTGCCGCCCACGGTGCTCGTCCTGCTCGACGAGGCCTACATCGACTTCGTCACCGCCGCCGACCCGACCGACGGACCCTCACTGCTCCCGGCGCACCCGAACCTCGTGGTCCTGCGGACGTTCTCCAAGGCGGCCTCGCTCGCCGGCCTGCGCGTCGGGTACGCCCTCGGGCATCCCGAGATCGTGGCGGGCATCCGTTCGGCGTCGACCCCGTTCGGCGTCTCGAGCCCGGCGCAGGCCGCGGCGCTCGCCGCCCTCGACGCGGACCCTGAGATCCGCCGGCGCGTCGCCGAGGTGGTGGCCGAGCGCGAGCGCCTCGTAGCGGGGCTGCGCGGGCTCGGCCTCGAGATCCCGGAGACGCAGGCGAACTTCGTGTGGCTCCGGCTCGGCGACGGTGCGGCGTCGTTCGCGGACGCCGCCCGCGAGGTCGACCTCCTCGTGCGGCCCTTCGCCGGCGACGGCGTGCGCATCAGCATCGGGACGCGTGAGAACACCGACGCCGTCCTCGCGCTCGTGGCGGCGCAGCTGGGGTGAGGCCCGTGCACGGGGGAGCGACAGGCCGTGCCGGGGAGGCACGGACCGTGCTGGGTGAGCGCGGCCCGTGCTGGGTGAGCCTGCCGCGGCGCGTCAGCCCTCGTGGCCGATGAGCCAGCGCACGCCGTAGCGGTCGATCAGCGTGCCGTCGTGGTCGCCCCACGGCCGCCGCTGCAGCGGGTCGATGACGCGGCCGCCGTCGGCGAGCGCCTCGAACCAGGCGGCGAGGGTCGCGGGCTCCGCCGTGCCGAGCAGCGAGAGGAACATGCCGGTCATGGCCACGCCGTCCTCGTCGGCGCCGGCGTCCGCGCCCGCGATCTCGACCTCGCCCAGCAGCATCGCGTGCGCCACCGAGTCGGGCGGCCCGTCGTGGCGGCCGGCGGAGGCGTAGTCCATCAGTTGCAGCTCACCGCCGAACACCGACCGGTAGTGCTCCATCGCCTCGCGGGCGGTGCCGGGGAACAGCAGGTACGGGACGAGTCCGCTCATGCCGCGACCTTAGGGGGCGAGGCCCCGGGCGCGTACGGCCCCGAACGACGACGAACCGCAATCTCGACGTGCACCAACCGTAATCTCGGCGACCAGCGGGGCGCTGAGCCGCACTCTCGACCGGTCGTGGTTCTCCCAACCGCAATCTCGACGTGCACCAACCGCAATCTCGACGACGGGCCGGGCGTGTGGGACAGGCCACCGGGCGCGGCGCTCGCGCCGCAACCTACACATGTGTAGCCTACATGACCGTAGGTAGCTTTCCGGGCACCCG
Source organism: Georgenia sp. G2120 (assembly GCF_055326485.1). Lineage (NCBI taxonomy): Bacteria > Bacillati > Actinomycetota > Actinomycetes > Allobogoriellales > Allobogoriellaceae > Georgenia > Georgenia sp. G2120. Next base: position 254,751 of record NZ_JBUZNL010000004.1, read on the forward strand.
CGGGCGATCCCCACGCGGTGTCCGACGGCTCGGACGAGGTGCGCCGATCGCGTACGGAGTCCTCCGGCCGGCCGCGCCGATCGCGCGGCCGGCCGGACCCCGGGCCACGGGAGGTGCAGGATGGGGCCCCACCGGATCCGCTCCCGCACCGCAGCGTCGGACGACCGAAGGAGGACCACGTGTCCGTGCCCACCACCAGCTCCACGCACGAGTCGGCCACCACGGCCCAGGGTCCGAACGGTGCGAACCACGCCCCGAACGGCGCCGGTCACGCCCCCGCCTCCGGCACCCCCGACGCGACCTCCTCCGTCCCCGCCCCGCGCGGCGCCTCGCTCGACCCGGAGGACGCCCTGGTCCAGCTCCTCACCCCGGCCGGCGAGCGCATCGACCACCCGGTCTACGGGCCGCTCGTCGACGAGCTCGACGAGGACACGCTGCGCGCGATGTACCGCGACATGGTCCTCACGCGGGCCTTCGACACCGAGGCCACCCGCCTCCAGCGCCAGGGCGAGCTCGGCCTGTGGGCGCCGAGCCTCGGGCAGGAAGGCGTCCAGATCGGCTCGGCCCACGCCCAGCGGCCCGCCGACATGATCTTCCCCAGCTACCGCGAGCACGGCGTCGCGCTCGTCCGCGGCCTGCCGCTCACCGACCTGCTGCCCGTCATGCGCAGCACCCGGCACGGCGGTTGGGACCCCCGCGCGCACAACTTCCAGGTCCAGACCTTCGTGCTCGCCGCGCAGACCCTGCACGCCGTCGGGTACGCGATGGGCATCCAGCGCGACGGGCACGTCGGCACCGGCACGGACGCCGACCGCGCCGTCGTCGTCTACCACGGCGACGGCGCCGCCTCCGAGGGCGACTTCAACGAGTCCCTCGTCTTCGCCGCCTCCGCCCAGGCGCCCGTCGTCCTCCTGTGCCAGAACAACTCGTGGGCGATCTCGGTCCCCACCCGTGTCCAGTCGCGCGTCCCGATCGCCCGGCGCGGCCCCGGCGTCGGTATCCCGGCGGTCCGCGTGGACGGCAACGACGTCCTCGCCTCCTACGCCGTCACCGCCGAGGCGCTGCGCCGCGCGCGCTCCGGCGGGGGGCCGACCCTCATCGAGGCGGTCACGTACCGGATGGGCGCCCACACGACGTCGGACGACCCCACGCGCTACCGCCCTCGTTCCGAGGAGGAGGCCTGGCGCGCGAAGGACCCGATCGACCGGATGCGTGCCCACCTGCTCGCCGCCGGGCACGCGGACGACGCCTTCCTCGCCGCCGTCGAGTCCGAGGCCGAGGCGCTCGCCCGGGACGCCCGCACCGCCTGCCTCGCCGAGCGCGCCGACGCACCGGGGTCGATGTTCGACCACGTCCACTCGCTCCCGCACGCGCAGGTCGAGGCCGACCGGGAGGCGATGCTCGCGTTCGAGGCCGGCTTCGCCGACACGGAGACCGGCACGAGCACGGACACCGACAACGCCACCGGCACCGACACCGGCACGACCGCCGAGGAGGCCCGCTGATGCACCCCGCCCCGCCGGCGACGGCGACCACCCTCCCGCTCGCCCGCGCGATCAACGCGGGCCTGCGCGCCGCGATGACCCGCGACGACCGGGTGCTCGTCATGGGCGAGGACGTCGGCCCCCTCGGCGGCGTCTTCCGCGTGACCGACGGCCTGCACGCCGAGTTCGGTGCGGACCGCGTGGTCGACACCCCGCTCGCGGAGTCCGGGATCGTCGGCACCGCGATCGGCCTGGCGATGGCCGGATACCGCCCGGTCGTCGAGATCCAGTTCGACGGCTTCATCTTCCCGGCGTACAACCAGATCACCACGCAGCTCGCGAAGCTCACCTACCGCACGTCGGGCGCGCTCAGCATGCCGGTCGTCGTCCGCGTGCCCTACGGCGGCCACATCGGCGCGATCGAGCACCACAGCGAGTCGCCCGAGGCGCTGTTCGCCCACACGGCCGGCCTGCGCATCGTCAGCCCGGCCAACGCCGCCGACGGCTACGCGATGATCCAGCAGGCCATCGCCTCCCCGGACCCCGTGCTCTTCCTCGAGCCGAAGTCGCGCTACTGGGAGAAGGGGCCGGTCGAGCTCGACGCCCCCGTCGACCTGTCCGCCGACGCCCTCACGCGCGACCTGCACGCCGCCCGCGTGGTGCGTCCCGGCACCGACCTGACGATCGCGTCCTATGGTCCGGGTGTGAAGGTGGCGCTGCAGGCGGCCGAGGTCGCCCAGGATGAGGGGTCGAGCCTCGAGGTCATCGACCTGCGCTCGATCTCCCCGCTCGACGTCGACGCCGTCGCCGCCTCCGTCCACCGTACGGGGCGCCTGGTCGTCGTCCACGAGGCCCCCACCTTCTTCGGTCCCGGCGCCGAGCTCGCCGCCGCCGTCCAGGAGCGGTGCTTCTACGAACTCGAGGCCCCGGTGCTGCGGGTCGGCGGCTACCACACGCCGTTCCCGGCCTCCGCCCACGAGTCCGTCTACCTGCCCTCCCTCGACCGGATCCTCGACGCCGTCGAGCGTTCGCTCGCCGCCTGAGACGCCACCCGAGGAGCCGAGATGAGCGACCAGCGACACCAGACCTTCCGCCTGCCCGACGTCGGCGAGGGCCTGACCGACGCCGAGATCGTCAGCTGGGAGGTGGCCGTCGGCCAGCGGGTCGAGGTCAACCAGACCCTGTGCGAGATCGAGACCGAGAAGTCGGTCGTCGAGCTGCCCAGCCCGTTCGCCGGCGAGATCCGCGCGCTGCTCGTCGAGGAGGGCACGACCGTCGAGGTCGGCGCCCCGATCGTCGAGCTCGACACCCGCCCCGATGAGCCCGCCGCCCCCGAGCCGGCTGCCGGCACCGCGGAGGGGGACGAGGCCGACGACGACGCCGGCGGGTCGGGCGCCGTCCTCGTCGGCTACGGGACCCGGCCGGGCGCCGCCCGACGCCGTCCGCGGCGCGAGCCGGCTGCGGCGCAGCAGGGCGGATCAGCGGCGGGCGCCGCTCGGCCGTCCGCCGCGGCGAGCGCGTCCCCGGCCCCCGCCCCTCTCGTCTCACGCCCGAGCCCGGCCGGCACCCGCGTGGCCCCCGGCCGCCCGCGCACGGCCCCGGGCGGCGAGGCTCCCGGCGCCGCGGGCCCCGGCGTCCCCGGCCGCGCCACCCGCGAGGGTGGCGGCTCGAGCACGAGGTTCGTGCCGGCGTCGGGCGGTCCGACCCGGGCCAAGCCCCCGGTGCGACGCCTCGCGAAGGACCTCGGCGTCGACATCGACTCCGTGCACGGCACGGGGCCCGGCGGCATCGTCACGCGCGAGGACGTCGTGGCGCTCCACCAGCGCTCGGACGTCCAGCAGCTCGCCACGTGGTCGGACGAGGAGCCGTGGCTCGAGGGTGGTTCCGTCTCGCCCGACGGCCGGCGCACGCGCGTCCCGGCGCGGTCGGTGCGCCGCCGGACCGCGGAGGCGATGGTCCAGTCGGCGTTCACCGCCCCGCACGTCAGCGAGTTCCACACGATCGACGTCACGCGGACGATGGAGCTCGTCGCCCGGCTCAAGGCCGACCGCGAGTTCGAGGGCCTGCACGTGACGCCGCTGCTCATCGCCATGCGCGCCCTGCTGCTCGCGGTCAACCGGCACCCCGAGATCAACGCGTCCTGGGACGACGACACCCAGGAGATCGTCTACAAGCACTACGTCAACCTCGGCATCGCCGCGGCGACGCCCCGGGGGCTCGTCGTGCCCAACGTCAAGGACGCGCACCGGCTCAACCTCAAGGAGCTCGCGCAGGCGCTCGGCGAGCTGACCTCGACCGCGCGGGCCGGTCGCACGCAGCCCGCGGACATGGCCGACGGCACGATCACGATCACGAACGTCGGCGCCTTCGGCATCGACACCGGCACGCCGATCCTCAACCCCGGTGAGGCCGCGATCCTCGCGCTCGGCGCCGTGCGGCAGCAGCCGTGGGTGCACGACGGCGAGATCGCCGTCCGGTGGGTCACGCAGCTCGCGCTGAGCTTCGACCACCGGCTCGTCGACGGGGCCCTCGGCTCGTTCGTGCTCAAGGACATCGCGACGATCCTCGAGGACCCCTCGATGGCGCTCGTCTGGGCGTGATCCGGGGCGCCCGCCCGGCGCGTCAGCGCAGCGGGACGAACGCGTAGCTGCCCGGTGCTCGCTCCTCGTCGCGGCCGTCCGGCGTCCTGCGCACCCTCACCAGGTGCCCGCCCGCCGGCACGACCATGACGCCCCCGACCGCGAGCTGCGCGACCAACGGCTCCGGCACCGCGTCCGACATGGCTGACACGAGTATGCGGTCGAACGGCCCGTCGTCGGGGGCGCCGAGCACGCCCGCCTCGGCGACGCGGAACTCGATCCGCGGACGGCCGGTGCGGGGAGAGGCAGGCTTCTCCGTGTCCGTGTCCGTGTCCGTGCCCGTGCCGGTGCCCGTGCGGCCGTGGGGTGCGGCCGTCTCGACGTCCTCCGCCGCCTGCCCCACCGATGCCGCGCCCTCCAGCGCCGCGCGGCTGCGCCGCACGAGCTCGGGGACCAGCTCGACGCCGAGGACGCTGCCGCCCCGGCCGACGAGCTCCGCGAGGATCGCCGTGGTCCAGCCCGATCCGCTGCCGACGTCGAGGACCCGCGCACCCGCGGGCACGTCGAGGAGCTCGAGCATCGCGCGCACGGTCGAGGGCTGGGAGCACGTTGCGCCATGGCCGATCGTCAGCGGGGCGTCGGTGGACGCGTAGGGCCGGGTCGCGCGCGGGAGGAACCGGGCACGGTCCACCCGAGCCATCGCCTCCCGGGTGCGCGACGTCGGAGGTTCCCCGAACATCCCGTCACGCTACGGCCGCGCGGGCGGGACCGGAAGGCCCGCGACCGCCGCGCCTGCCGTGCAGGCTCGGCCGAGCAGATCGGGGCGCTTCACCCGAGCAGGTCGGGCGCCGCCGGCGGCTCCTCGCCGAGGACGTGCTCGGACAGGAAGCCGAGGACCACCTGGTACCAGAGCTTGGCGTGCTGGGGCGTGAGGATCCAGTGGTTCTCGTCGGGGAAGTAGAGGAACCGGTGGGGCGTGTGCCCGGCGTCGTCCATCGCGAGGGCGGACCGGGAGACGAGCGAGCGCCACAGCGCGAGGCCCTCGCCGATCGGGACGCGGTAGTCCTTGTCGCCGTGGATGACGAGCATCGGGGTCGAGATGTCGGCCACCGCGTGGTGCGGGGAGTGCGCGGCACGCATCTCCGGCGTCATCTCGCGCTCCCAGAACCAGCCGACGTCGGTGGTGCCGGAGAAGGTCTCGATGTTCCACAAGGAGGCGTGCGTGACGACCGCGTCGAACCGGTCGGTGTGGCCGGCGATCCAGTTGGCCATGTACCCGCCGAACGACCCGCCCATCGCGGCGGTGCGGGCGTCGTCGATCTCGGGCAGCGACGCGGCCGCGTCGGTGACCGCGAGGACGTCGGTGAACGGGTGGCCGCCCCACGCGCCCCAGCCGCGCTCGATGAACTCCCAGCCGTACCCGGTCGAGAGCGCCGGGTCGGGCAGGACGACGGCATACCCCTGCGCGACGGCGATCCACGGGTTCCACCGCCACGACCAGGTGTTCCACGAGGAGACCGGGCCGCCGTGCACCCACAGCAGGAGCGGCGCGGGCTTCTCGGCGGTGGCGCCGTCCGGGACCGCGAGCCAGCCCCGCAGCGGGTGGCCGTCGGGTGCGAACGCCTCGATCTCCGTGAGCGTGCCCGGCAGGGTCGGCGCCGGCACGGGGGAGGGGACGTCGGTGACCTCGGCGCCGCCGAGCGCGGGCTCGCGCAGCACGGACAGGTCGAGGCGCACGGGTGCGGCCGGCGCCCCGTAGCTCGCGCGCAGGGCGTAGGCGCGCGTCCCGTCGGGGGAGATCCGCACGTTCGAAAACGCGCCGTCGGCGGTGAGGCGGGTGACCTCCGAGCCGTCGAACGGCACGTGGAAGACCGGCGCCCGGCCGCGGTCGTCGGCCACGGCGAGCATGCCGGAGCCGTCCGGGAGGACCGTGGCCTCGCTGATCCAGCGGTCCCAGCCCTCGGCGATCGTCGCGCGCCGGCCGGTGGCGAGGTCGAGGAGCGCGAGGGTGACGATCGGGGGCCGCTCCGGGGTCGAGGGCTGCTCGACGGTGACGACGGCGCGCGCCCCGTCCGGCGTGAGGGCCACGGGCGAGAACTCGTGCTCCGCCGACGGCTCGGCCACCCAGCGGCGAGCGCCGGTCGCGACGTCGATCGTCACGACGCCGGTGCGTAGCTCCCCGCGCGCCGCGGGGACGGACCAGGCCGCGAGGATCGTCGTGCCGTCGTCGGACAGGACGTGGGTGCCCTCGAACAGGGCGGTCCCGGCGTCCGGGGTGAGGTCGACGAGCGTGCCGGGGGCATCGGCGTCGGGCCGTTCGTCGTCGTGCCCGGTCGTGGCGGCGTTCGCGCCGTCCGTCGCCGAACCGGCCGACGGCGGGTCGACCCGGTAGAGGTGCGGGTGACCGGGACCGAGGTCGTGGTCCCAGTAGCGGACCGGGTAGCCCGAGTGGAGGATCGCCGCCACCTTCTTGTCCGTGCGCGCCTTGCGTCGCTCGGTGTCGTCCTTGAGGTCGGTCGAGCCCGGGAGCGGGGAGCCGACGACGACCACCGTGTCCGCGGCGCGCGCCGTGAGGACGCCCTCGACGCCGCCGGGGTGGTCGGCGAGCACGCGCGCCTCGCCGCCGCCCGCGGGCAGGACCCAGGCGCGGGCGCGCGAGCCCTCCTCGTCCGCCGGGTCGGGCCGCGCGGCGGTGAAGACGAGGTCGCCGGACGCGGTGAAGGCCGGGGCGGACTCGCCGGTGCCGCCGCGGGTGAGGCGGCGCGCCGGGCGCTCGGCGTCGGGGTCGATCTCCCAGACCGCGCTCCGGTAGGCCGTCGCCTTGTCGTCGAGCGTGGCGACCGACGTGACGAGCCGCCCGCCGTCCGGGCTCAGCGCGAGCCCGGAGACGCGCCCGAGCGCGACGTAGGTGTCGAGGTCGTGGAATGGGGTGCGGGGCGTGTCGTCATCGGTCACCCTCGTATCCGACCACGGGCACGCCGCCCGTGTCCGCCTGATTCGGAGGTGTTCGCGACGCGCGGACAGCCGCGGCGGCCCCGCCGGGTCAGTAGGTCTCGAGCACCGACGGGCCGAGGCGGAAGCCGCTGCCGGACTCGGTCGACCAGCACTCGACGTCGACCCCTGTCACCGTGCACGCGAGGTCGCCGTTGTAGGCGGACTGGCCGTCGGAGAGCAGCGGGTCGGCGTTCGCGGACCGGTTGCAGTTGACGCCGGCCTCACCCTCGGAGCTGATCTCCACGCTGATGCCGCCGGGCAGGCACCCCTCGGGGGTGTCGAGCGAGTGGTCGACGATCGTGCAGACGACGTCGCTGCCGCTGAGGTTGCACGCCATGTTCGCGCCCTGGACCCAGAACCCGGGCATCTGCTGGGCGTCGGCCGGGATCTCGGGGACCTCGAGCCAGCTCATGTCGGCCTCGATGGCCGTGCGCAGCGCGGGGTTGGTGTCGGAGTCGCCGAGGATCATGTCGACGACCTCCTGGGTGTGCTCGCGCCCGCACTCGTCCATCAGCGCCTCGAGGGAGTCGACGACCCGGTCGCCGTGCGCGGGGTCGCCCCACGTGCCGTCGGGCGCCGCGGAGGCCGCGAAGGCCTGGACCACCTCGGCATCAGGACCCGGGTCGGAGCAGCCGGAGCTCGACGGGAGCGCCTCGAGGGCGGCGAGCGCGTCCGCGATCTCGTCGGTCGCGGGGCTCTCCTCCTCGCCCTCGCTCGGCGCCTCGTCGGTGGCCGGCGGGAAGTCGGGGTCGGGCTCGCCCGCCGAGGTGGTCTGCTGGTCGTCGTTCCCGGGCAGGTTGAAGATCCACAGGGCGCCGAGGACGATGACGGCGAGCGCGGCGGCGACGGCGAGGATCCCGGCCCACGGCACGGCGCGGCGCGGCTCCTCGATCTGTCGCGGCGGTGCGTCGGGCGTGCGGGTGGTGACCGGTGAGCCGTCCGGCGGGGTCGTGGGGCGCGCGAGCTGCTCGCCCTCGACCGCGGGGGACTCGGTGGTCGGCCGCTTGGCGGACCCGGTCGCGGCTGCGCCGGCGGCCCCCGCAGCGCCGAAGCGCTCGGCGGTGGGGCGGCGCACGGGCGCCGTGGCGGGCTCGTCCGGGTCGATGCCCGCGGTGCGCGCGCGGCGCTGGGCGATCGCGTCGTCGACGTCGTCGTCTCCGAGGTTCCCGAGCCACTCGAGCAGACCGGGGTAGGTCGAGGGGTTGCCGGCGATCGCCGGGCGCAGCTCGGGGTGGTGCTCGGCCAGTTCCTGCAGCCGGGTGAGCGGGGTCGCCGGGTCGGCGGCCTCGTTCGCCAGGTCGTTCGTGTCGTCAGTGCCGGTCACGGCCGTGTCCTCCATCGCGCGTCTGCCCGGGAGTGTACGGGCAGCCGTGCCCGCCGCCTCCCAGGTGTGGCGCGCGGCGCAGAGGGTCGTGCCGGCGGTGGCGGTGGTGTCGCCCACGGTCGCCGACCGCTGGCGGGGACGTCCTGAACGGGCACGTCTGACCACCTCGAGGGGCCGCCGAGCACCCTAGGGTTGTCGCGTGCAGCCGGGGACCTCCAACGACGACGACGTGGACCGCTCGTCCGACGTCGACCCGGAGACCCCCGACGGAGCGGCTGCTGCCGGACCTGATGCGGAGCCGGACGCCGGCCCGCACGTGGTCGAGAGTTCGGGTGAGGGGTCGGGCGCCGGTCCGCATGTGGTCGAGAGTTCGGGTGAGGGGTCGGGCGCTGGCCCACATGTGGTCGAGAGTGCGGGTGAGGGGTCGGATGCCGGGCCGAACGTGGTCGAGAGTGCGGCTGAGCGACCTGACGTGACGCCCACCGACGACGACGCCGGACACCCCGAGCCGCCGACCGCGAGCACGGCCCCGCGCGTGAGCGAACCGCCGTCGGAGGTCCCGGACCTCCCGCCGGTCGCGCTGCCGGTGAACGACACGACCTCGGGCGGCCCGGTGCCCGGCGACCAGGTGGTCGTCCGAGGCGCGGGGGCAGGTGGCCACCAGGCAGACGGCCCCGACTCGCGATCCGCCCCCGACTCGCGACCCGCTCCCGACGCCGGCGAGGCAGATGGCCTCGACTCGCGACCCGCTCCCGACGCCGGCGAGGCAGACACCGCCGAGCTCGACGCCGCAGGACGCACGGCCGCGGTACCGCTCGATCAGGCGACCGCCGCCGGTGCCGCCGACCGGGCCTCCGCCGGCTCGGCCCTCCCCGACGAACCCGCCTCCGTGCCGGCAGGCTCGGCCCCGACGTACGTCGACGAGGGTGGCGCGGGCGCCGCCCCGGACGGCGACGGCGGGGCGGACGGCTCCGCGGCGGTGGGCGCTGACGGGACGGACCGGTCGCGCGAGCGCCGGCCGGACACGGACGACGAGACCCCGGCGGCTCTCGCCGCGGTCCAGGGCGCAGCGATGTCAGTGCGCCGGTGGTGGCGGCGGGCCGGCTCCGGCGTGGTCCAGCGGTGGGTGCTCTCGCTGGTCATCGCATCGCTGGTCATCGTCGTCGGGCTGCTCGTGGCCGACCGGTGGGCGCTCATGCGGGCGCGCGCCGAGGCGGAGGACGCGTTCGAGTCGTTCACCGAGGAGCTCGAGAACCCCGACGTCCGCCTCGACGGCTTCCCCTTCCTCCCGCAGGTGGTCTCCGGCCGCATCGACCGGATCGACTTCGAGGCCGACCGGATGGTCCTCCCGGACGTCGAGCTGCTCGACGTCGAGGGATTCATGACGGGCGTCGGTTACCGGCAGCCGGTCGAGGTGGCGCACCTCGAGGCCAGCGGCACCGTTCCGCTCGAGCTGGTGCAGGAGCAGGTGGCGGAGGCGACCTTCGACGTCCCCGTCCTCGGTGAGCGCAGCTTCGAGGCCGACATCGACGGCAACGACCTGGTCCTCACCACCAGCGTGCTCGGCGGCGACATCCACGTGACCGCCGAGGTCGCACCCACCGAGGACGGCCGCGGCATCCACCTTCACCTCGACCAGGGCACGCTCGCCGGTGTGAGCACGCGCCTGTCGGAGATCCCGCTCGTGGGCAGCCGCCTGCCGCTCGACCACTACGTCGAGCTCGAGGGCCTCCCCGAGGGACTGATCCTCACCGACACGACCGTGGTCGGCGACGGCATCGCAGTCGTGGTCGAGGGGGACGACGTCCGGTTCTGACCGATCGCCGATCGTCGATCACTGCTCATCGGTCAGCGCTGACTGCTGACTGCTGACTGCTGACTGCTCGGCGCGGCCACCGACTCTTCGGCGCGGCCACCGACTCTTCGGCGCGGCTACCGACTTTCGGCGTGGGGGACGCGGTGCGGCGTCGAGACGGGGGTGTCCGTGTCGAGACTCAGGTTGACGTGTCGAGAGGAGGGCCGCCGTCTGTACCTTCGACGCGTTGACCGACTCTTCGGCGCGGCTACCGACTCCTCGGCGCGTTGACCGACTCTTCGGCGCGGCTACCGACTCTTCGGCGCGGCCACCGACTCTTCGGCGCGGCTACCGACTTTCGGCGTGGGGGACGCGGTGCGGCGTCGACACACACCCCTACCGCTCCTGCGACGCCCTCGCCCGGGCCGCGAGCATCTCGTTGTAGGCGGCGAGCTCGGCGTCGCCGTCGGCGTCGGCCCGTCGGTCGATCCGCCGGGCCTCCTTCCGCTCCGACCGGGCCCACTGGACGGCCACGCCGACCGCGAGCGCGAGGGTCGGGAACTCGCCGACGCCCCAGGTGATCGCGCCGCCCACCCCCTGGTCGGCCATCGCGTCGACGCCCCACGGCAGCCCGAGCCAGCCGAAGTGGTCGGCCCCGAGCAGCGCCGTCGACTGCATGACGGCCACGCCGAAGAAGGCGTGGAACCCCATCGTCGCGATGAGCAGGACGAGTCGCAGCGGGTACGGGGGGCGGGTCGGGCCGGGGTCGATGCCGATGAGCGCGTTGGCGAACATGTACCCGGCGAGGGTGAAGTGGACGACCATGAGGATGTGGCCCACGTGGCTCCCGAGCGCCAGGTCGAACAGCGGCGTGAAGTAGAAGACGATGAGCGACCCGGCGAAGTTGATCCCCGCGACGATCGGGTGCGCCCACGCCTGCGCCCACCGCGACCCGAGCAGGGCGAGCAGCCACTCCCGGGGCCCGCGCGAGCCGTCCTGCCGCACGGGCAGGGCCCGCAGCGCGAGCGTGACCGGCGCGGCGAGGACCACGAACAGCGGCACGAGCATCGTCAGCGCCATGTGCATCGCCATGTGCACGCTGAACAGGATGTCGCCGTACACCGCCGGCGCGCCGAGGGTGAGGTAGGCGAACGCCGCGAGCCCGACGTACCAGCAGACCGTCCGGCCCACCGGCCAGGCGATGCCGCGCCGCCGCAGCCGCAGCGCCCAGCGCCCGTAGACCAGCGCGCCCGCGACGACCATGAGCACGAACAGCGGGTCGAGCCGCCACACGGTGAGGTAGGCGACCAGGTCAGGGAACGGTGGGACGGGTGAGCTGGTGATCGCGTAGGTAGGCGTCGGGTCCGGCGGCGGCGCGATCGGCACCGGCGTCTCGGACGACCCGAGCGCCACGGCCACGCCGATGACCGCGGCCATGAGCGCGACCTCGCCGATCGCGAGGCGGAGGAACGCCCCGCGCCGCCCCTGCCCGAGCGCCGGCAGGGTCGAGCGCCGGTGCCACGCGCCCGCCGCGAGCAGGGCGGCGCTCGCGACGACCTTCACCAGCAGCAGCCGCCCCCAGCCCGTGGTGACGAGCTCGCCGAGGTCGTTGATCCGCAGCATCGCACTCGCCGCACCCGACAGGACGACGAGGATCGCCGACCACGCCGCCGTCGACGAGTACCGCTGGGCCGCCGGCGCCAGCTCGCGCGACCTCAGGTGCTGCGCGGCGACGAGCAGCCCGGCGAGCCCGCCCATCCACAGCACGACGCCGGCGAGGTGCAGCCACATGCCGGTCATCGCGATCTCGTGGTTGGCGGCGCCGTTGGCGTGCCCCGTGAACCCGATCGGCGCGAGCGCCACCACGCCCACGACGGCGGTCCACGCCGCCCCGGCCGTGCCCGACGTCGAGACGGCGAGCAGCCCCGTCAGCAGCGCGAGCGCCGAGGCCCACACGAGCGTGACGCCGAGGTCGAGCTCGGTGACGAACTGCCACAGCGACGCGGAGTACAGCTCGCCCGTCAGCGGCTCCCCGACCACGGACGCGTGCGTGAGCAGCAGGTGCGCCACCTGCAGCGGGCCCCACAGTGCGGCCGCGATCATCCCCGCGCGCACCACGCGGGTCCAGGCCCGCGTCGGCGGCCTCGCCGCACGCCGCCTCTCGGCTGCCGACGACGACGAACGTGCCGCCTCCTCGCCCGCCGTGTCGGTCGCCGGACGGCTGGTTGGTGCCGGGAGGGCGGCGGGGTCGGCGGATGCCGGCGAGGGCTCGGCGTCGGAACCGCCGTCGGGGCCGAGGACGGGCGTCGTCGTCGCCGGCGCGTCCGTCGACCGTCCGCCGGCGGCCGCGCGGGCGGCGCGCTCGCGCGCGGAGACGCGCACGGTGTGGGCCTTGGCCGGCCCCACGAGCACGATCGCGGCCACGGCGAAGCAGCCGACGGCCAGCGTCGCGGCGAGGTGGCTCCCGACCGTCACCAGCGGCAGGCCCCAGCGGACGAGCACGCCGGGGTCGGCGAGCAGGGGGGCGTCCGCGGCGCCGGTGGAGAGCAGGCCGAGGACGAGCGCCACGAGGGCGGCGCCGAGCGCGCCGACCCATACCGCGACCGCGCGACCCGTCGACGGCGTCCGCATGGCCGACGCCTGCTCGGTCGACGCCTGCACGGTCGGCGTCCGCCCGGTCGACGGCGTCCGCCCGGTCGACGGCTGCTCTGCCGGGCCGGTCCCGCTCGGCACCTGTCGTCCCGTCGCGCCCCGCTGCGTCCCGGCCTGCTCGGTCGTCAACGAGCTGGCGCCGGCCGTCGCCGACCGGCGGGCATCGGAGGACGGGGGCTGCGGCACCTCGTCAGGGTACGTCGGCGGCGTCACGCGGCCCGGGGTGCGTGCGCGGTCTCACGCGGCGCGCGAGGGGAGCGGGCGGTTCGACGTCGCCGTCGTTCGTCGTCGTCGGACGTTCGTCCCGTCCCGCCCACGTCCCGGCCCCCGCACCAGGTGGGAAGCACTGCCCTGTGCTCCGGCCCGTGGACCGGCCCGCGCGTCGGTAGTCTGCACGGGCCACCCCGCCGGGGCGGCGTCGAGCATCGTGAGGGAGCACCCGTGCCTGAGTGGACCGCCCAGCCCGAGCAGCAGGCGAGGGCCCGCGTCAAGCGGATCAAGGACGACGAGGTCTGGCGCGCCACCGACCTCGTGCGGCAGGTCACCGAGGTGTTCAACACGCGGGTCGTCGGCCAGGACGACCTGCGGCGCGCACTGCTCTCCACGCTCATGGCGGGCGGGCACATCCTGCTGGAGTCCGTGCCGGGCCTCGCCAAGACGACCGCGGCGCAGACGCTCGCCTCCGCGGTTTCGGGCTCGTTCCACCGCATCCAGTGCACGCCGGACCTCATGCCGAACGACATCGTCGGCACGCAGATCTACAACTACGCGACCGGCGAGTTCACCACCCAGCTCGGCCCGGTGCACGCGAACCTCGTCCTCCTCGACGAGATCAACCGCTCGTCCGCGAAGACCCAGTCGGCGATGCTCGAGGCGATGCAGGAGCGCCAGACCTCGATCGGCGGCGAGGTCTACCCGCTGCCGAGCCCGTTCATGGTCCTCGCCACGCAGAACCCCATCGAGGAGGAGGGAACGTACGTCCTCCCCGAGGCGCAGATGGACCGGTTCCTCCTCAAGGAGGTCCTCACCTACCCGACCCCGACCCAGGAGGTCGAGATCCTCTCCGGGATCGCGTCGGGCTCCCTCAACACCCCGATCGACACGCAGCCGATCTCGCTCGAGGACGTCACGCTCCTCCAGGACCTCACGTCGCGCGTCTACGTCGACATGTCGATCAAGCAGTACATCGTGGCGCTCATCAACACCACGCGCGGCGGCGGACCGCGCCCGCTGCCCGGCTTCTCCGACCACGTCCGGGTCGGCGCCTCGCCCCGAGGCGGCATCGCGCTCCTGCGCGTGGCCCAGGCCGTCGCCCTCCAGGAGGGCCGCACGTACGTGGTGCCGGACGACGTCAAGCTGCTGCGGCACGCGGTCCTGCGCCACCGCCTCGTGCGGACGTACGACGCGCTGGCGAAGAACGTCGCGCCCGAGGCGCTCGTCGACGCGGTCTTCGCCGCGGTCCCGACGCCGTAGGGGGCGCGGTGGATCGGTCGAGCTCCAGGCTGGAGCAGATCCGGGCGCGGCTCGAGCTGCCGACGGTGCGCCGCGCGAGCGGCCTCCTCGACGGCCGGCACCGCTCGATCTTCTCGGGGCACGGCCAGGACTTCGACGACCAGGTCGAGTACCACCCCGGGGACGACGTCAAGGACATCGACTGGAAGTCCTCGGCGCGGGCTGGCCACCCGATCATCCGCCGGTTCGTGCGCGAGTCGAACCTGTCCACGGTCCTCGCGTTCGACACCGGCGTCTCGATGGCCGCCACGAGCGCCTCGGGACTGTCGAAGAAGAACGTCGCGATGTTCGCGGCGGACATCATCGCCTACGTCGCGCGCGCCCGCGGCGACCTCGTCGCGCTCGTCGCCGGGGACTCCGAGCGCATGGTCCAGCGCCCCGCCCGCCACGGGACCGCCCACCTCGAGTCGGTCCTCTCCCTGGTCGAGGAGGCGCTCACCCTCGAGGCCCCGCCGTCCGACGTCGGGCGGGTGATGGATCGTGTCCTCACCGGGTTCCCGCAGCGCTCGCTGGTCGTCCTCATCACGGACGAGGCCCGGCCCGGGCCGGAGCACGAGGACTCCCTGCGCCGGCTGCGCACGCGGCACGAGGTGCTCGTCGTGCGCGTCGGGGACGCACTGCCCACGGCCGCGGGGATCGGCCCCACGGCCGACGTCGACGGCTGGGAGCGCCTGCCCGCGTTCGTGCGCGAGGACAGGATCCTCGCCGCGCAGGTCGACCACGCCGCGGCCTCCCGCGCCACCGCCGCCACGCGCCTCCTCGACCGCCGCGGCGTCCACCACGTCGTCGCCTCCTCCGAGGACGAGGTCGTCGGCGCGCTGCTCGACCTGCTGGGGAGGTCGCGCCGTGTCCGTCGATGAGATCGGCACCGACCTCGCCGCGCTGCAGGACTACCCCTGGTGGGTCCTCGTCCTCGGCGTGGTCCTCGTGCTCGCCGCGGTCGCGTGGATCGTCCTCGTCCTCGTGCTCACGTCCGCCCGGCGCGAGCGGTCACGGGCCGACGTGCCGCTGCGCATGGCCGACGCCGAGCGGGAGCGGTTCATCGCCGAGGTCGAGGAGCACTACGCCGCCTACGAGGCCGGGGCGCTCGACCTGCGGGCCCTCCACCTCAAGCTCGCGCGCACGATGCGGGCGTTCGTCTCCGAGCGGGTCGGGCGCGACGTGCGCTCGTGGACGGTCAGGGACATCTCGAGCCACGACCCGACCGCGCGGGCCGGCGGCCTGCTCAGCGTGTGGGAGGAGCCGAGCTTCGCCCACCGCTCCGACGCCGAGGCGCGCGCCGCCCGGGACGGCGCCGTGGAGGTGATCCGGCGATGGTGACCCCCTGGCTCTGGCCGGTCGCGCTCGTGATCATCGCGGCCGCCGCGCTCGCCGGCTGGCTGACGGCGACCCGCGGCGCGCGCCGCCCCGACGACGTCACGTGGGTGGCGAACTCGACCTTCATCCGCTCCCTGCCGCGCTACCAGCAGCGGATGCGGCTCATGCGCCTCCTGCTCGGCGGCGCCGGCGTCCTGCTCGTGCTCACGTCCGTCGCGGGGTCCGCCCTCGCCGCGCGGCCGATCGACCGGGACGTCCGCCACGAGGAGCTGACCAACCGCGACATCGTCCTGTGCCTCGACGTCTCCGGCTCGATGATCGAGTTCGACGCCGAGATCATGGCCGAGTTCCAGCAGCTGGTCGAGTCCTTCGACGGCGAGCGGATCGCCCTCAACATCTGGAACTCGACGACGAGGGTCGTCTTCCCGCTCACCGACGACTACGCGCTCGTCAACGAGGAGCTCGAGCACGGCGCCGAGGTCCTGGGCTCGTACCTCGACTGGAGCAACACCGACTGGGAGTCGATCGACGAGTACATGCGGGGCACCACGTCGACCTCCTCGATGTCCTCCTCCCTCATCGGCGACGGCCTCGCGAACTGCGTCAACAGCTTCGACCTCGAGGACGACGAGCGCTCCCGCTCGGTCATCCTCGCCACCGACAACGAGGTGGCCGGCGACCCGGTCTACGAGCTCGAGGAGGCGGCGGCGCTGGCCCAGGAGCGTGGCGTGACCGTGCACGGCCTGTACGCCTCCACGCTCGGTCCCGACGCCGGCCCGACCCGCGACGAGTACGAGGCCACGATCACCGAGCACGGCGGCCAGTTCTACGAGCTCGGCGACCCCGGCGCCGTCCCCGCGATCGTCGAGCAGGTGCAGGCCCAGCAGGAGGCCGAGCTCGACGCCGACCCCACGGTCGTCGTCACCGACCGCCCCGACCGCTGGCTTCCCTGGCTCACGGCCGGGCTCGCCGGCTTCCTCGTCCTCGTCTGGCGGGTGCGCACATGATCCTGCGCTGGGCCTGGGACTGGTGGGTGGTCGCGCTCGTCGCGCTGCCCCTGCTCGCGATCTGCGTGCACGGGCTGCTGCGGGCGCGCGGCAGCCAGGAGAACACGCAGTGGTCGTGGGTGCGCCGCGCGGCCATGGTGCTGTGCCTCGTCGTCGTCGCCCTCGCTCCCGCCGTCCCCGCCGAGGAGACGGAGGTGGGCACGAACGCGGACGTGTTCTTCGTCGTCGACCGGACGGGGTCGATGGCGGCGGAGGACTACGACGGCGAGGAGCCGCGCCTCGCGGGCGTGCGCGCGGACATGGCGGAGATCGTCTCCTCGATGCCGGGTGCGCGGTTCTCGATCGTCGCGTTCGACTCGCAGGCCACGCGCGAGCTGCCGCTGACCAGCGACGCGCGCGCCGTGGGCACGTGGGTGGACACGCTGCGCCAGGAGGTCACCTACTACTCGGGCGGTTCCTCGATGGACCGTCCCCGCCAGAACCTGTCCGAGGCGCTCGCCCGCGCGGCGGAGAACAACCCCGGCAACGTGCGGCTCGTCTTCGTCCTGTCCGACGGCGAGAACACCGCCGGCGACACCTCGCAGCAGCAGCTCCCGGGCGCGTGGTCCGACTCGGCCGGCTACGTCGACGGCGGAGCGGTCCTCGGCTACGGCACCACCGACGGCGGCCAGATGCGCAGCTACGACGGGACCGAGCGCACCGGCCCGGGCACCACCTCGCCGTACATCACCGACGACTCCACCGGCGAGCCCGCGATCTCCACCATCGACGAGACGAACCTGCGGGCCGTGGCCGAGGAGCTCGGCGTGGAGTACCTGCACCGCACGGAGCCGGGCGGGCTGGACGCCGTCGTCGAGGGCATCGACGTCGAGGCCATCGCGCGCGCCGACGGCCGCCAGAACGTCGACGTCTACCGCGACGTGTGGTGGCCCGCGATGTACGTCCTCGTCCTGCTGCTGGCCTGGGAGGCGTTCGAGATCGCCCGGCGGATGCGCGGCACGTTCGACTCCGGCTCGGTCCGCCGGGCGGCCCTCGCCGCGCGTGCGGGGTCGGGTGCGGGGCCGGGGCGCGGGTCCGGCGGCACGGGAGCCTCGGGAGGTAGGGCATGAGCACGACGACGAACGACGACGTCGCCACGGGTGGGCCGAAGGACGGGAAGCCCGCGGCGGGCCTGCCGGACCGGCTGCGCCGGCGGCGCCGGATGCTCGCGTGGTCGGCGCCGCTGCTGGGGATCGCCCTGACCGCCGGGCCGTTCCTCATCGGGGTGTCGCTGGCCGACGACGGCCACCGGTCCACCGCCGAGGAGGACCCCGCGGGCGCGATCGACGGGTACGCCGCACTGGCCGACGACACCCGGTTCGGCCCGCGGCCCTGGATCGCCGTCTACAACACCGGCACATCCGCGCTCATGGCCGACCAGGCCGCGACCGCGGTGACCGAGCTGACCGAGGCCCTCGAGCTCGTCCCGGAGGGGACCGAGGGGGACGACGGCGAGGTCGACCCCGAGCTGCCGGAGTGCCTCGTGCGGCGCAACCTGTCGCTGTCCTACGAGCTGCTCGCGAGCGAGGCGCTCGCCGACGAGGACCGGCCGATGGTCGAGGAGCACCTCACCGACGCGCTCGAGGCGCTCGGGCCGTGCACGACCGACCCGCCCGAGGACGAGCAGTCCGAGAGTCCGTCGGAGAGCGGGTCGGACGACCCCTCCGAGAGTCCGTCGGAGAGCGGGTCGGACGACCCGTCGGAGAGCCCGTCCGAGAGCGAGTCGGACGACCCGTCCGACGGCGGGGAGGAGTCCGACGAGCCGTCCGAGGGCGAGGAGGAGTCCCAGGATCCCGGCGACGAGGGGGAGGAGTCCCAGGAGCCGGGCGAGCAGGGCAACCCGAACGACGAGATCCAGCGCCGCCAGGACGAGAGCCGCGAGGAGAACCGCGAGGCCCAGCGCCAGGAGGAGGAGGGATCCTCCGGCGACGAGGAGGAGTCCTCGAGCGGCGAGGGCGGCGAGGGCGAGGAGGAGTCGTCCTCCCTGTCCCCGCAGGAGCAGGAGCTCCAGGACCGCAACCGCGAGGCCCAGGAGGACCAGCGCCAGCAGGAGCAGCGCGAGGGCGGCGGGTACGGCGGCGGCCAGAACTGGTAGCCGCGGCGGCGGTCAGCCGACCGGCGCCGGCACCCGCACGCCGACGGCGCGCAGGACGAACTCCTGGGTCGCGCCGATGAAGTCCTCGCGCTCGACCTCGCCGGTGGGCAGGCGGCGGCCGGACAGGCACGCGTGGACGAGCTGGACCGTGACGTCGAAGTCGCTCTCGCCGACCAGGCCCTGGGCGTGGGCGTCGGCGAGGATCTGCCGCAGGAGCAGCTCGACCCGGCCGACGTGCGCGCGCAGTCTCTCCGCCGCGTCGCGCGAGATGATCTCCTTGAGCGCCGGGCCGGGCGCCGAGTGATATGAGCGGTCGAGCTGGAGCTGTTCGCGCACGTAGGTCCGCAGCTGCTCGACCGGGTCGTCGATCGCCTCGAGCCGGGCCGTGAGCGACTCGGTGAAGTCGGCCGTCTCCTGCTCGATGAACCCGAGCAGCAGGGACTCCTTGTCGGCGAAGTGGTTGTACACCGACGTGCGGCCGACGCCGGCGTCCTGGGCGATCTCCGCGAGCGACACCGCGTCGAAGCCGCGCTCGCGCATGAGGCGGTCGAGGGAGGCGAACAGGGCGCGGCGCGTGAGCTCGCGGTGCTCCGCGAGGGAGCCGCCGATGATCCGTGGCATGGAGCGATGATGCCATGTTCTGACGCATCCGGGGAATCCGTCTGATCCGTGGTCGGCGGCGATGCCCGGCCGGACCCGTGGCGCCCGAGGCAGGACGCGGGTGGCGCGCCGGGCGCCGCGCCCGCCGGGGCCGGTAGGTTGATCCGCGGAGAGGGGACCGCCATGCACGACGACGCACGACCCGGCACGTCGGGCATGCCCGCGACTGCTGCGGCGCCCGGCGCGACCCTCGACGACGACGAGGAGCGGCGTGGTCGGCACGGCGGACCCGCCGGCGGCTCCGGGCCGGACGACGGCGATGCCCCCGACGAGGACCGCCGGCGTCGGCGCCGCACGACCGCGGTCGTCGCGGGGGTCTGCCTCCTGCTCGTGCTCGTCATGACGGTCGGCGCGGCCCTGCTCGTGGGCCCGCGGAGCCCGGCGGAGTACGGCGACTGGCTGCCGCTGGATCGCCTCTGGGACGACTGCGCGGCCGGGGACGGGGCGGCCTGCGACGAGCTGTTCGTCGAGTCCCCGATGCAGTCGGACTACGAGCGGTTCGGCAGCTCGTGCGGGGACCGGTTCCCCGGGGCCACGCGGGCGTGCGTCGACCTCATGGAGAACCGCCAGGACGAACGGCAGCGGTAGACCGGCTGCCGGCCAGGAGGCTCGCCCGCATGAGGCGGGCGATCGGGACGTCGCCGTCGAGCCAGTCGAGGCCGGTGAGGTCGCCCGGGCCGACCCAGCGCAGCTCGTCGTGGTCCTGCAGCGGCTCGGGGGCGCCGGCAGTGAGCCGCGACCACCACACGCGCATGACCATGCCCTCGACGATCGGCCAGTACCCACCGGACGGGCCGGGCAGGAGGTCGCCGAGCGCGACGCTCACCCCCAGCTCCTCCGCGAGCTCGCGGTGGAGGGCGTCGGCGGGGTCCTCGCCGGGCTCGACCTTGCCGCCCGGCAGCTCCCAGCGGCCCGCGAGGTGCGCGGGCGCCGAGCGGCGGGCGCACAGCACGCGGGGCTCGGCGTCGTCGTCGAGGATCGCCGCGGCGACGACGAGGCGAGGGCTCACCAGTCCTCGCCCGCCTCGGCGCGGGCCACGAGGTCGGTGAGCTCGGGCTCCTCGACGGGCCACAGGTCGACCCCGACGTCGAGGGTCGAGGCACCCTCGTCCCGGTAGACGATGCCGGACAGCGGCGAGACGTCCCGGAAGTCGCGGCCCCACCCGAGGATCACGTAGCGGGAGTCGACGAACTGGTCGTTCGTGGGGTCGAGGTGGACCCAGCCGCCGCCGGGAACCCACACCGCCACCCACGCGTGCGTGGCGTCGACCCCCCGGAGCTTCTCCCGCCCGGGCGGCGGCCGCGTCTCGATGTACCCCGAGACGTAGCGGGCGGACAGGCCGATCGACCGCAGGCCGGCCACCATGAGGTGGGCGTAGTCCTGGCACACGCCCCGGCGATGGTCGAGGATCTCGTCGAGCGTGGTCCGCACCGTGGTGGTGCCCGGCGCGTAGTCGAGGTCGGTGTAGATCCGGTGGCACAGGTCCCAGGCCGCGGCGACGACCGGCCGGTCGGGCGCGAACGACTCCGCCGCGTAGGAGAGGACGTTCTCGCCGGGGCTCGCGTGCTCCGAGGGCAGGGCGTGGTCGACGATCGACATCACCGCGCTCGCGCCCTCACCGTGCTCGGCGTGCCCGGTCGAGCGCATGACCGCGACCTGGCCGGCGGTGTCCTCCCAGGACACGGTCGGCAGCCGGGCGGGGTCGGTCCGGCGGTCGATGGTGAGCAGCGACCGGGCGACGACCTCGAGCTCGGTGTGGTCCTCGGTGACGTGGAAGTAGGTGACCCGGTTGCCGTGCACGTCGAGGTGCTCGGCGAGCTCGCCGGGGGTGGGGGAGACGTCGAGGGACGTGGCGTGCACGTGCTGCCCGCCGACCTGCCTGGGCAGGATGAGCGCGCGGCCGTAGGAGCTCGTCACCGTGGTGTCGTACGTGTAGGTGGTGCGGTGCTCGAGGCGGTAGTACGAGGTGCCGGACGTGGCCGAGGGGGTCACATCTCCCACCTGCCCTCGGTCCACCGGGCGGCCGGGGTGCGGCGGAAGTGGACCGCGGTGATCTCGCCGGTCAGCTCGCGCAGCCGCCACGAGATCGAGGTGAGGATCTCCGCGAGGTGGGTGCGGGTGCCGTCGTCGCGGACCTCGTCGGCACGCTCGGTGCGCAGCTCGTCGAGGAGCTCGCGGACCTGCCCGAGGAGCTCGTCGCGGTGGCCCGTGGTCCGCGCCAGGGCGGGCAGGTGCTCGAGGTGCTGGGTGAGGGTGGCGACCTGGAACGCGAGCGAGCGGGGGTTGGACTCGTCGAGCAGGAGCAGCTCGAGCGCGGCCCCGAGGCCGCCGGTCGGGTAGCGGCGACGGAACGTGATGACGGAGTCGTGCGCAGTGAGGACCGACTCGAGGACGAGCTCCTCCGTGCCGGCGTCGCGGCGGGTGCTGAGCGGCTCGAGGGCGCCGACCACCCCCTGGGCGCGCTCGAGGCGGCGCCCCACGTCGAGCAGCCGCCAGCCGATGTCCCGCACGAGGGACTCGGTGAAGACGCCGTGCAGCGCCATGAGCGACTCGAGCAGCCGGCTCAGGGTGCTCTGCACACCGGTGAGCTCGTCGGTGGCGCGGCGGCGGCGCTCGCGACCGATCACGCGGTCGAGGCTCGCCATCACCGTCAGGACCTCCGGCGGGAGGTTGTCCCGGACCCCGCGCGCGTCGCGCTGCATCCGGGCCACGCACCACGCGACCGAGCCCGCGAGGGACCGGTCGGTGACGAGCGCCCCGAACGCCGGGTCGTCCGGCGCGAGGCCGAGGGCGCGGACGAGGACGTCGAGGGCCTGGCGGCCGGAGCCGCCGACCGTGGAGTCGTCGGCCGGTTCGTCGGCGGAGTCGGACCCGGTCGTGGTGTCGGACCCGGTCGTGGTGTCGGACCCGGTGGCGGTGCCGTCCGCAGCGGCCGGACCCTCGCTGCCGTCCCCCTCGACGCCGTCGTCGGAGCTCTCCGTCTCGTCGGTCTCGTCGTCGGGGCGCGAGCGGAAGTCGTCCCAGCGGTCGGTGGCCACGGACAGCATGCGGACCATGCCCTCGGCCCGCTCGGTGTAGCGCCCGAGCCAGAACAGGTCCTCGGCGGCGCGGGGCGACACGGCGGTGTCGGGGAAGCGACCCGGCAGGACGTCGCGCCCCGTCGCGCCCGACGCCGTCACCGGCTGCGAGCGGTGCGTGATGACCCAGACGTCCTTGGCACGGCCCGCGAGGGTCCCCCCGAGCGGGGTGGCCGCGTCGTCGTCGGAGGAGATCCCGACCGCTCCGGACATCACCTGGTAGTCGGGGCCGTCGACCGCGGCGAACAGGCGCAGGGAGGTGGGGCGCGGGTGCAGCGTCCCGGAGTCCACGGTGGGGGTGGTCGAGGCGTCGACCGGCTCCTCGCCGACCCACCAGCCCGGGCGCTCGGAGATGCGCGCCGCGAGGGCAGCGCGCTGGGTGACGGTCAGCTCCCAGCCCCGCACGGCGCCCTCGGGGCCGGCGACGGGGCGGACGACGAGGCGGTGGAGGTTGGCGATGACGTGGTTGCACATCGACCGGTCGCCGCACCAGTACGTGACCGCGGAGGGGAGCTCGAGGTCGCCGAGCCCGAGGTAGCGGGCGGCGCGCGGGAGGTGGGCGCGCAGGGCGGGGGACTCGAGGACGCCGGAGCCGATGGGGTTGACCACCGCGACCGAGCCGGAGCGCAGGGCGTGCAGGAGCCCAGGGGTGCCCGTGCCGGCGGTCGAGCGGATCTCGAGCGGGTCGACGTCGCCGGCCGGGACGTGCCGCAGGAGGACGTCGACCGGCTCCTCGCGGCCGAGCGAGCGCATGGTGAGCCGGCCGTCCTCGACCCGCAGGTCGGAGCCGTGCACGAGCTGGAGGCCGAGCATCCCCGCGAGGTAGGCCTGGTCGAAGTACGTGGGGTGCTCGGGGCCGGGGGTGAGGACGGCGATGTGCGGCTCGTCGCCGGCGCCCGGCGGGGCGGCCTCCTGGAGCGAGCGGAGCAGCGCCTGGAAGTACGGGCCCACGCGGCGCACCCGGGAGCGGCGATAGACGCCGGACAGGACCTCGGAGACGACCCGGCGGTCGGCCATCGCGTACCCCGCGCCGACCGGCGTGCCGGTGCGGTCCATGAGCACGGTCCACGTGCGGTCCGCGTTGCGCGCGACGTCGACCGCCAGGTGGAAGAGCCGGTGCTCCCCGTGCTGCGGGAGGGAGTGCGCGTGCCGCGAGTAGCCGGGGTGGGCGAGGACGACCTCCGGCGGGATCGTCCCGGAGGTCAGCAGGCGGCGCTCGCCGTAGAGGTCGTCGAGCACGAGGTCGAGCAGCTGGGCGCGCTGGGCGAGGCCGGACTCGAGCGGCTGCCAGCCGTCGTCGTCGACGAGGACCGGGACCGGGTCGAGGTTCCACGTCTCCGTGGAGTCCGGCTCCCCGTACGTGACCGACTGGTCCTGAAGAAGGTCGACGACCTCCTCGGCCACGGCGTCGAGCGCTGCGGGGTCCGATCCGAACGGGCGGGTGAGGATGCGCGTCCACGCGCGCCGGTGGTCGGGGTGCGAGCCGAGCATCTCGTCGTGCGCGGTCGCCCGGGCGCGGTAGTCGTCGACGAGGTGGCTCACGGTCCTCCTGTCGCTCGACTCCCGCCCGGACCAGGCTCGCCACGAGGCTACCCGCCCGGTCGGAGGGTCTGCTCACAGTCCGGCTGCCGTGGCGCGCGAACGGCCCCGGTCCGGGTACAGTGGTCGGGCGCTTCGGCGCGACGCGGGTGTAGTTCAATGGTAGAACTTCAGCTTCCCAAGCTGACAGCGCGGGTTCGATTCCCGTCACCCGCTCCGCACGGACCGAGCCGCGGCACCGATCATCAGGTGCCGCGGCTCGGTCGTTCCAGGGACGTACCGGACGGGCGCGGGGCGCGCCGCGACGTCCGGCAGCCGAGGCCCCGCCCGCCTACGCTGAGGTTCCGAGCACCCTCGTGACCACGGAAGGCGTCCGTCATGAATCGCGCACCCGACCCCTCCGCCGGCGATCCCACCGTCCCCGGGCGGGCAGCCGACGACGCTCGAGCCCCGGAGAGCCTGGGCGAGTACGTGCCCGGCGACCGTGACCACCCGGGCGGGACGTCCGCGCAGCCGCCCGCGACCTCCTCGACCGGTCCGCGACCTGCGACGGGTTCCTCCCCGGTCCAGGCGCCCCCGCGCCAGGGCCCTGGCATCGCCGTCAGCACCTGGGTCGCGCTCATCCTCGGCGCCGTGATCCTCGTTCTCGTGCTGGTCTTCATCCTGCAGAACAACGTCCCGGCGGACTTCAGCTTCCTCGGCTGGAGCTTCGAGCTGCCGCTCGGCATCGCGATGCTGTTCGCGACGATCGCCGGCCTGCTCGTCATGGCGTTGTTCGGATCGGTGCTGCTCGTGAGGTCCGCGCGCCGGGCGCGCAAGCTGGAGAAGGAGCTCGCCGTGCACCGGCGCGGTCGCTGACCGTCCGAGCGGGCCGGACCTCAGTCGGCGGCCACGGCCTTTGCCGGGACTCGCGCACCGCGGATCGCGGACAGGTTGACGAGCAGGGTGAGCGTGAAGGCGAGCCCGGCTGACGCGAGCATCGCCACGACCATGCCGACCGCGTCGGTGGCGACGGTCGGCACGACGAACGCGGGCAGGTAGGCGGTCGCCTCGGCACCGAACACGCCGACGAGCGCGCCGCCGACGGTCGCGGAGAGGAGGGCGACGCCGAGGATGCGCCGATCGCCGAACATGAACGGGTAGGAGGCCTCGACGAAGGTCCCGAAGAAGAAGTTGACCGCCGACCCGGAACCCGCGAGCGCCCGTTCGCCCGACGTCCGGGGCCGCACGACGTTCGCCAGGGTGATGCCGAACGAGACCATGACGAGCGCGACCATGTCGACGGCGCCGAAGAAGCTGTGCCCCTTCTGCCCCATCTCCAGCAGCACGAGCGGCAGGATCACCGAGTGGTAGACCCCGGCGACGATGGCCGGCCACATCGCCAGCCCGGCGAGGGCACCGGCGAGCAACGGGTTGACGTCGACCGCCCACTCGATCGAGGTCTGCACCCACTCGCCGAGATAGCTGGTCAGCGGGGCGAGCGCGAAGTGCACGAGCAGGCCCGGCAGCAGGCCGGCGAACGCGCCGGTGACGATGTTGGCGGTGGTCGCGGGGAACCGGTGGGCGAGCGTCCAGCGCAGGAGGAACGACGCCGCGAGACCGGCGAGGATCCCGCCGACCAGCCCGCCGAGGATGCCGCCGGGCGCCGAGAGGGTCCCGGCGATCGCACCGGCGACCAGGCCGACCTCGTCGAGGGCACTGATGCGCCGGGCGGCGACGGTGGCCACGATGATCGGCAGCGCGGCGACGAGCAGGTCGAACACCGGGGTGAGGCCGTCGGCGCCCGGGATCCGGCTGACGGCGAGCACGAGCGCGAGGGCGATGAACGCCGGGATCGAGCCGACCATGATGCCGCGCAGGCTGATCCGCCGCCACGCCGGCTCGGACGTCCCGTCCGCGACTCCCGTGGCCGCAGAGCCGCCGAGGGAGGGGCGGTACGGGATTCGCCAGTGGCGGGCGAGCCCGGACACGTACGCCACGGCGCGGGTCGAGCTCGTGGTGCCGGTGGTTCCCGAGGCGGAGACGAGGTCGAGACCCATCCGCTGCGCCGTGGCGATCGAGGTGCCGCCGGTGCCCGCCGCAGGCAGGCCGCGTTCCACCGCGGCCTCGACGGTGCGGCGGTTCGTGTCACCGGGGTCGGCGCTCATGAGGACGAGCGCGTCGACCCGCCCCTCGCGCACGAGCGCGGCCGTGCGCTCGTCCTGCTCGCGCGCCGCGGTATTGACCTCCTCGAGCGTGCCGGTCGCGAGGAGCGACGGCTCGCCCTCGACGAACCCCCACAGCTCGGCGGGCGCGTCCGGTGCGATCCCGTCCATCGACGACGACGCCGCCACGAGCTGCACCGGCCCGACCTGGAGCCCGGCCGCCCCGATCTGCCGGGCCACGTCACGCAGCATCCGCGCGGGGTCGTCCCCGCCGTGGCTGCGCAGGTTGCCTCCGCTGCTGCCCAGCACGGCGACGGTGCGGACCTCCGTGCGTCGGGGCTCGTCGGTGGGCTCGGACATGGTGGGAGGCCTCTCGGGCGGGACGGCGGGACACGGCACCCTAGAGGCGGGGCGGGGCCGCCGCACGTCCCGTCCGGACCGTGGCGCATGCGCATGCGCATGCGCGTGCCAGGCTGGCGCCATGACGACGCGCGCCCAGCTGAGGAAGGCCGCCCTCGCGCAGCCGGAGACCGAGGAGAGCGGCACCCGGGCCGCCGCCGAGTTCCTGGTCGCGGGCACCCGCTTCGCCGCGGTCGAGGACGGCCAGGCCGTGCTGCACCTCCCAACCGCCGACGCCGACGAGGTGCTGCGCGACCACCCGTCGGCGGCGCGGGCCGAGGAGGCGGGCGGCGTCGTCGTGCGTGTCCCGCTCGCCGACATCGGTGGTATGGCGCTCAACCACTGGGTGCGCCGCGCCTGGGCGTCGCGTGCACCGGCCGGGCTCGTGCGGGAGGCCGAGGGTGCGTCGTCGGCCGAGCCGGGCGAGGTCGGCGACCTCCCGCGCGAGATCGGGCGCCCGGCCACGCGCGCGCTCGCCGGGGCGGGCATCACCTCGCTCGCCGAGGTGGCCGCGCGCAGCGACGCCGAGCTGCTCGACCTGCACGGGGTGGGGCCGAAGGCGCTGAGGCTCCTGCGGGCGGCCGCGCCTGCGACGAACGGTTGACCGCGGTCATCCTCCGGTCGTAGCGCAGGCGGGCACTTCTACCCGCAGGACTGATGCCCCGGCGCGCCCGACAGGGCCATGCTCGTGCCATGACCTCGACGCCGTCCGCCGCGCTGCGGCGGACGTGTGCGTCGTCGACCGGAGGGGGCGCGTCATGACCGTCGACGAGCGGACCCGGAGCAGGCACCGAGCGCCTCGACTCCCGCAGCTGCGTCCGGCGAAGGTCGCCCAGGAGCCGACCGAGCCCGAGCGAGCCGACGTGAAGCGCACCGACCCCGCGGGGGAGCACCCCGCGGCGAAGACCACCGCACCGCAGGACGGCAACCCCCGGCCGCCCGCCGCAGAGCCTGCCGCCGGCTCGGCCTCCCTCCCCGTCGTCCCGGAGCCCGCGGACGAGCAGCCGCGCCGCGCTCCGGCCACGACCCGCGTCCGGGCCCGCACCCGCCACCGCCTCGCCCTCATGCTCGGGCTCCCGGGCGCGGGCGTCGTCGTCGGGCTGGCCGTCGCCCTCGTCGTCGAGATCGTCGCCCACCTGACCGTCTTCGACGGCGTGCTCGGATACGCGGACTCGCTCGGCGAGCCGGTGGGCCTGATGATCGGCACGGGCCTCGGGCTCGTGCTCGGCGCGATCGTCGCCGGTGCCGCGCTGCGCGAGACGATGCGCGCCGAGATCTCCGAGCGGTCGCTCCTCGTGGTCTGGGACGACGCACGCGTCTGCGTCCCGCGCGCCCTGGTCGGGCAGATCGTGCTCGCCGACGACCTCGTGGTGCTCGGCCGCGGCGGCGTCGAGCTCGCCCGGGTCCCCATGCGCCTCGCGGAGGAGCCCCTGCGGGCCGCCCTCGCCGAGCACGACTACCCCGAGCCGCGGGCCGACGACCCGCACGAGGACGACTTCCGCCCGTGGGGCGAGGACGACGGCCTCGACGACGCGACCACCCGGCTGCTCGCGGCCCGCGCGGCCGCGGTCCAGGACGGCCAGCCCGGCGACGCCGAGCTCCTGCGCCGCCAGCTCGCGCGCCGCGGCGTCATGGTCCGTGACCGGGGCGGACGGCCGCCGCAGCAGCAGTGGCGTCGCGTGGTGGCGCGTCACCGGCCCGCCGCGGAGTAGGCACCGAGGGTGGCGCGCGGCGCCTCGACGGCTGCCCGCCGAGGGGCGTCCCCGGCCTCCTGCCCTCGATGGCACAATCGGTCCGTGCTGCTCTCCGACCGCGACATCCGCGCGCAGATCGACGCCGGACGCGTGGGCCTGGAGCCTTTCGACCCGTCCGCCGTGCAGCCGGCCAGCATCGACGTCCGCCTCGACCGCCGCTTCCGGCTGTTCGACAACCACCGGTACGACGTCATCGACCCGTCCGCCGACCAGCCCGAGCTCACCCGGCTCGTCGAGGTCGGCCCCGACGAGCCGCTCGTGCTCCACCCCGGAGAGTTCGTCCTCGGCGCGACCTTCGAGCAGGTCACCCTGCCCGACGACGTCGCCGCCCGCCTCGAGGGCAAGTCCTCGCTCGGGCGCCTCGGGCTGCTCACCCACTCGACGGCGGGCTTCATCGACCCCGGCTTCACGGGGCACGTGACGCTCGAGCTGTCCAACACGGCGACCATGCCGATCCGGCTGTGGCCGGGGATGAAGATCGGCCAGCTGTGCTTCTTCCGGCTCAGCTCCGCCGCCGAGCACCCCTACGGGCAGGGCGCGGACGGCTCGCGGTACCAGGGCCAGCGCGGGCCGACGGCGTCCCGCTCCCACCTGCGCTTCAACCGCGTCGACGTCCCATGACCACGCGCCGGGCCCGCCGCGAGGCGGAACGCGAGCGAGAGCGCGCGCAGGCTGCGGCCACGCAGACGCGACGGCGGGATCTTCGCCCGCACGGCACGGACGAGCCGGCCCCCGCCCCGGACACGGACACGGCTGCACCCGCCCGGGCGGCCGGTGCGCGGACGCGACGCCTCGACCGCTCCGTCGCCGCGAACCACCACCTGCTCGTGCTCGAGCGCCCGACGACGGCCGCCGCCCTCGCGGGCGTCCTCGTCGAGCGGCTCCCGGACCTGCGCACCCGCCGGGACGACGAGATCATCCTCGCGCCGGGCGCCGTGCTCACCGGCCCGTGGGAGGTCACGCCCGAGCTGGCCGCCGAGCTCGACCTGCCCGGGGCCTGCGCGTTCGTCCTGCGCGTGCGCCCCGACCGCGGGGACCCGACGCCCCCGGAGCTGCGCGGCCTCTCCCCGCTCGACGACGCCTTCCCGGACGGCTCCCCGCAGGGGGACGAGCTCGCGGCCCTCGAGAACGTCCACGCCCTCGCCCGGCGCCTGGGCGGCGCGATCCGGGTGACCGGCACCGGCGCGGTCGTCGTCCCGGACCCCGCCTCGGTCATCGATCGGCTCGTGCGCAGCGAGGTCGAGCTCGGCGCCACCGAGCTGGCCGTGCTCCTCGACCGCTTCCTCGACGACGTCGTCGTCCTGTCCGACGACATCTGGGGCGGAGGCTCGTCGTCCGTCGGCGGACGCATGGTCGGCGACGGCCCGGAGTGGGCACGCGACATGGTCTCGATCGAGGTGACGACGGTCGCGCCGGTGACCGAGCTGCCGGCGATCCGTCCGCCGCGCCCGACCGACGACGGCTCCCTGCTGGTGCCGCTCCTCGAGGCGCCGGTGCTCGGACGACCCGGCTCCGGCCGGTCCTCGCTCGCCGAGCGCGGGGACGAGGGGGCGACCCCGGACGCGGTCCCCGGGTCCCGCCCGGTGCTCACCTACGAGGTGCGGTTCCGGCCCGGCCGCCCGATGGACGTCCTCGGGACGCACCCCACCCGCGCGGGGCGGCGCTCGCGGCGGGAGGGCCGGCGCGTGGTCGACGGCGTGTCAGCCGACCTCGTCCGGCTCATCGGCGGGCACGTCATCGACGACGACGGGTTCCACCGCAGCACCGGCCCGGCGTCCGACGACTGAGACGGGGCGGATCCCCGACCCGCGGAGTGCCCGACCTGCCTAGCGTCCGTTCCGACACTTCCGGCACCTGGAGAGGACCACCATGTCGACCTACAGCCCCGAGCTGCAGAAGGCCACGCTCGCCGACGTCGCGCCCGACGTCCATGGTCGGATCTCGAAGCGCACGGCCGAGCTCGACGGCGTGTCCGTCACCGAGGTGACGTTCGACGTCGGTGCGAAGTGGTCCGAGGACCTCAAGCCCGACGCCGGCACGGAGCTGTGCGAGCTCCCGCACGTCGCCTACGTGACGGCCGGCGTGCTCAGGATCGTCGCCGCCGACGGAACGGAGGTCGACTACGCGGCGGGCGACGTCATGCTCCTCCCGCCCGGGCACGACGCGTGGACCGTCGGCGACACCGCCGTGACGTTCGTCGAGTTCTCACGCGGCAACGACTACTACGGGGCGTAGGCCGGGCCACCTGTACTACGGGGCGTAGGCCGGGCCACCTGTACTACGGGGCGTAGGCCGGGCCACCTGTACGAGGAGTAGACCGGGTCGCCTGCACCGGGCCCGGACCGGTCACCCGCCGGCGCGCCGCAGCCGCGCGGCCGCGACGACGACGACCACGAGCGCCGGAAGGGTGACCAGGCACAGCGCGCCGAACCCCCAGATCGCCACGACCGGGCCGGACAGGATCGCGCCCGCCGCGGCGACGGCGTTCATCGCCATGTCGCCCGCCCCCTGGACGACGGGCCGCTGCGCGGCCGAGACGGCGCCGGTGAGCATCGCGGCGGCGGGCACGGTGACGACCGACCAGCCGAGCCCCACGAGGAACAGCGCGACGCCGACGACCTCGCGCGAGGGCCCGGCGACGGCCCCGACGACCGCGCCGACCCCGAGGACGGCCAGGCCGCCGAGGATCACCGGCACCGGGCCGAGGCGGTCGGACGCGCGGCCGACGAGCGGGGCGAGCCCGAACATCCCCAGCACGTGGATCGAGATGACGAGCCCGACCACCCCGATGTCCGCGCCGTGGTGGTCGAGGTGGATCGGCGTCATCGTCATGATCGAGACCATAACGAGGTGCGCGAGCACCTGGGCCGTGAGCGCGAAGCGGGCGCGAGGGACGTCTCGGACGAGGCGCAGCGCCGCGCGCACGGTCGTCCGGCGGGCGGGGTCCGCGGGCGGGGCCGGCGCCGGCTCGTCGGCGGGGAGCTCGGCGGGCGCGTCGCCGTGCGGGGCGTCGTCGTCGTGCTCGTCGACCGGGCGTGTGTCGATCTGGCGCGGGTCGGTCGAGGGTGCGCCGGCCGCCGACCGGGTGGTCGCCGTGCGCGCGTCGCGCAGCCGGATCGAGAGGAGGAGGGGGTCGGGGCGCAGCAGCACGAGCAGTGCGAGTGCAGCGAGGGCGACGAGCCCGCCCCCGATGACGAACGCCCCGGTGTACTCCGGCAGGCCCCAGCGCGCCTCGAGCGCCTCCCCGGGCAGGCCGAGGTTGGGCCCGAGCACGGACCCGATGGTCCCGACCCACACCACCAGGGCGATCGACCGCCCGCGACGGTCGGGCTCGGCGAGGTCCGCGGCCGCGAACCGCATCTGGAAGTTGGCCGCCGTGCCGCAGCCGACGAGCATCATCCCGACGACGAGGAGCGCCGTGCTCGAGACCACCGCGGCGAGGACGAGCAGGCCGGCCCCGACGGCGGCCGCGGCGTAGGCGGAGGCGAGCGCGCCGCGCCGGCCCCACCGCAGCGCGAGGGTGCCGAGGGGGACGGCGGCGATCGCGGCGCCGATCGTCGTCGCGGACCGGGCGACGCCCGCCCACGCCTCCGACTCGACGACGGCGCTCGCGAGCAGCACGCCGATGCTCGGGGCGGCGCCGGCCCCGAGGTTCCCGAGCACCTGGCCGAGCGAGAGCGTGGCGAGCGTCCGGTGTCGGGTGCCCCGGACCTCCAGCTCGGACGGCAGCGCGGGTGACGTCGTCGCTCGGTCGTCGGGGCGTGGCACCGGGACAACCTAGCCGCCGGTCCGGCGACGAGAGCATCGCCACCCGGATGGGCGCGGTCCGCACGTGGTCCGGCCTTTACACTGTGGTCAACCCCCGTCGGCCGGTCGCTCCGGCCCGAGCCGTCGCCCGTGCCCTGGGACGGACCGGCGTCCAACGGACCGGGGACACGACGGACCGCGACCGGATGGGAGTCAGCCCGTGATCGAGCTGCTGACCCTCCACGCGCTCGTGGCCGTCGCAGCTCCGCCACTCGTCTCCCGCTTCGGACGCCGGATCTTCCTGCTCCTCGCGCTCGCGCCGGCCTCGGCCGCCGCCTGGGCGCTGGCGCACACGAGCGAGGTCCTCGCCGGGGACGGACCCACGCAGCTCGTCACGTGGGTGCCCGGGTACGACCTGCACCTGGACTTCCGCCTCGACACGCTCGCGTGGCTGATGACGATCGTGGTCGGCGGAGTCGGCGCGCTCGTCCTCGCGTTCTGCGCCGCCTACTTCTCCCGGACCGCGAAGGGGCTGCCCCGCTTCGCGGGCGTCTTCGTCGCCTTCGCGGGCGCCATGCTCGGCCTCGTCACCACGGACAGCACGCTGCTGCTGTATGTGTTCTGGGAGCTGACGACCGTCTTCTCCTTCCTGCTCATCGGGCACTCGTTCGAGCGCCAGTCCGCCCGTCGTGCCGCCGTGCAGGCCATCCTCGTCACGACCCTCGGCGGCCTCGCCATGCTCGCCGGCGTCATCGCGCTCGGCGAGATGGAGGGTGGCTCGTACCGCCTCTCCGGCCTGGTCGAGGCCGGGGCGAACGGGCGCCTGGCCGAGGGGCCGCTGCTCACATGGGCGATCGTGCTCGTGCTCCTGGGCGCGCTGAGCAAGTCGGCGCTCGTGCCGTTCCACTTCTGGCTGCCGGCCGCGATGGCCGCCCCGACCCCGGTCTCCGCGTACCTGCACGCCGCGGCGATGGTCAAGGCGGGCGTCTACCTGGTCGCGCGGCTCGCACCGGGCCTCGCCGACCAGACGGCGTGGCAGGTCATGGTCCTCGGGTTCGGTCTCGGCACCCTCCTCATCGGGGGGTACCGGGCGCTGCGGCAGCACGACCTCAAGCTCGTCCTCGCGTTCGGCACCGTGTCCCAGCTCGGCTTCCTCATCGCCCTGGTCGGCCACGGGCAGCGGGCCGTCGCGCTCGCGGGCCTCACGCTCCTGCTCGCCCACGCACTGTTCAAGTCCTGTCTCTTCCTCTCCGTCGGCATCATCGACTGGGCGGTCGGCACCCGGGACCTGCGCAAGCTCTCGGGGCTCGGCAAGCAGATGCCGGTCCTCGCCGTCGTCATGGGCATCGCCACCGCCTCGATGGCCGGACTGCCACCCACGCTCGGCTACCTCGGCAAGGAGGCGGCCCTCGAGGCGCTCGTCCACGGCACCGGCTGGGTCGACACCGTCACGCTCATCGGCGTCGTCGCCGGCTCGGTCCTCACGCTCGCCTACGGGCTGCGCCTGTGGTGGGGCGCGTTCGGCACGAAGAAGGGGGGCGAGCCGACGCCGGTCCCGCGCCGCTCGATGCTCATCATGGCGCCCCCGATCGTGCTCGCCGCCCTCTCGCTCGCCGCGGGTCTCGTGCCCGGCCAGGTCGAGCGGATCCTCGCCCCGCACGCCGATCTGCACCCCGGCGAGCCCGGGCACCTCGTCCTGTGGGCCGGGATCACGCCGGCGTTCCTCCTCACGCTCCTCGTGATCGTCCTCGGCGCCGTCCTGTTCGCGTTCCGGAGGCAGGTCGAGCGCGCCCAGGACCTCCTGCCGGACCACGCCGGCGCTGAGGGCGTGTACCGCCGCTCGCTCGTGGCGCTCGACCACTTCGCCGCCGACGTCACCGCGATGACCCAGCGCGGCTCGCTGCCCGCCTACCTCTCGACCATCTTCGTCACGTTCGTCCTCGCCGCACTGGGCGCGCTCGTGCTCGTCCCGGGCGCGGTGCCGGCCGACCTGCGGCTGGCGGACTCCGCCCTGCAGGCGGCGGTCGCGCTCCTCGTGTGCGTCACCGCCGTGCTCGCCGCCCGCGCGCGCCGCCGGCTCAAGGCCGTCATCCTGCTCGGCGTCGCCGGCTACGGCGTCGCGCTGCTGTTCGTCCTCCACGGCGCTCCGGACCTCGCGCTCACCCAGGCCGTGGTCGAGACCGTCACGCTCGTCGTGCTCATCCTCGTCCTGCGCCGCCTGCCCGCGTACTTCTCCAACCGGCCGCTCGCCGCCTCGCGCTGGACGCGGTTGGCCATCGCCGCGGCGGTGGGCACCACCGTCGCGGTGCTCGCGCTGTACATGAACGGCGGTCGGATCCACGAGCCGGTCACGGTCGACTTCCCCACCGAGGTCTACGAGTACGGGTACGGGCGCAACATCGTCAACGTCACCCTGGTCGACACGCGTGCGTGGGACACGCTCGGCGAGGTCTCGGTCATCGTGGCCGCAGCCACCGGCATCGCCTCGCTCGTCTTCGTCCGCGGCCGGTTCGGGCGCGTCGAGCGCCGCGTCGAGCCGCGGAAGGGGTCGCCCGGCGTGTGGGCGGAGTTCCCGGACCCGGCCGCCGTCGTCCGCAAGGAGCGCCACCGCCCCGGCCCGAGCCCGCGGCTGCGAGACCCGCAGCGGGGTCAGCGCTGGCTCGCGGCGAGCGCGACGCTCGCCCCGGTGCGGCGCTCGGTGATGTTCGAGATCGGCGCCCGGCTGATCTTCCACACGCTCATCATCTACGCGCTCTTCCTGCTGTTCTCCGGCCACAACGCGCCGGGCGGCGGGTTCGCCGGCGGCATCGCGGCGGGCATCGCGCTCATCGTCCGCTACCTCGCGGGCGGCCGGTTCGAGCTCGCCGAGGCGATGCCGCTGCACCCCGGCCAGCTCCTGGGCAGCGGGCTCGTCGCCATGGTCGCCGCGGCGACGATCCCCATGCTGTTCGGCGGCACGGTCCTGCAGAGCGCGGTCTTCGACTTCACGCTGTGGCCGTTCGGGGACGTGCACCTCGTCACCACGCTCTTCTTCGACATGGGTGTCTTCCTCGTCGTGGTGGGCCTGGTGCTCGACATCCTGCGCTCGCTGGGCGCGGAGGTCGACCGCCACGGCGAGCTCGAGGGCGAGCAGGCGCCCGACCTCTCCCACGACGACCCGGCGCGCGCCGCCGACGACCGAGTGGTCGGCGTCGACCACCGCGACGACGTGCCGGACGAGCTCCAGGGCGCCGACGCACCGACCGCGCGTCCCGGTCTCGACGGCTCCGCCGGACGGGGGCGCACATGATCGACGTCAGCCCCTCCCTCGCCCTCGTCGTCGTGATCGCCGTCCTCGTCGGGTCCGGTGTCTACCTCGTGCTCGAGCGGTCCCTGTCGCGCATCGTCATCGGCGCGGGCCTCATCACGCACGGCATCAACCTGCTCATCCTCGTGGCGGGTGGTCGGGCCGGAGAGCCGCCGATCATCGGCCGGTCCGCCACGGAGGACATGTCCGACCCGCTGCCGCAGGCGATGATCCTCACCGCCATCGTCATCAGCCTCGGCATCACCGCGTTCCTCATGGCGCTCGCCTACCGCTCGTGGCAGCTCAACGGGCACGACGAGGTGCAGGACGACCTCGAGGACCGCCGCATCGCGCGCCGCGCCGCCCGCGACGAGCTCGACGCCCGCTCGACCGACGACTCGGGAGCCAGCCTCGAGCAGGAGGCCGAGACGACCTTCGACGAGACCGACACGGACGACTCCGGGGGGCGCGCATGAGCATGGACTGGCTCCTGGCCGTCCCGGTCATGGCCCCGCTGCTGGGCGCGGGCCTCTCGCTCGTGCTCGCGCGGTTCCGCAAGGCGCAGGGCATCATCTCGGTGGTCGTGCTCGCCGCGGTCCTCGCGGTGGCGATCGTGCTGCTCGTGGCCGTGGACTCCGGGCCACTCGTCCTCAACATCGGGGGGTGGTCGGCGCCCGTCGGCATCGTCCTCGTGGGGGACCGGCTCTCGGCGCTGCTGCTCGTGGTCTCCGTGGCGGTCACGCTCGCGGTCCTCGTCTACTCGTTCGCCCAGAACGTGGCCGACGGCGACGAGGGCGCACCGGTGACGATCTACCACCCGACGTTCCTCGTCCTGTCGGCGGGGGTCTCGAACGCGTTCCTCGCGGGCGACCTGTTCAACCTCTACGTCGGCTTCGAGATGCTCCTCGTGGCGAGCTTCGTGCTCATCACGCTCGGCGGCACGCGCGACCGGATCCGCTCGGGGACGGTCTACATCATCGTCTCCTTCATCTCCTCGTTCATCTTCCTCATGGGGCTGGCCTACGTGTACGCCGCCGCGGGGACGGTCAACATGGCCCAGCTCGCGCAGCGGCTCCCGGAGATCGACCCCGGCGTGACGATCGTCCTCGAGGCGGTCCTGCTCATCGCGTTCGGCATCAAGGCGGCGCT
This sequence comes from Georgenia sp. G2120, assembly GCF_055326485.1. Taxonomy (NCBI): domain Bacteria; kingdom Bacillati; phylum Actinomycetota; class Actinomycetes; order Allobogoriellales; family Allobogoriellaceae; genus Georgenia; species Georgenia sp. G2120. The sequence goes on from NZ_JBUZNL010000004.1 coordinate 291,304, forward strand.
GTTCCCGCTGTCCGCCTGGCTACCCGACTCCTACCCGACCGCGCCCGCGCCGGTGACCGCGGTCTTCGCCGGCCTGCTCACCAAGGTCGGCGTCTACGCGATCATCCGGTCGCAGGTCACGCTGTTCGGCGACGGCCGGATGAGCACGGTGCTCATGGTCGTCGCGGCGGCGGCGATGCTCGTCGGCATCCTCGGGGCGGTCGCGCAGGCGGACCTCAAGCGACTGCTGTCCTTCACGCTCATCAGCCACGTCGGCTACATGATCTGGGGCATCGGTACGGCGACCACCGACGGGCTCTCGGCCGCGATCTTCTACGTGGCCCACCACATCACCGTCCAGACCGCCTTGTTCCTCGTCGCCGGCCTCATCGAGCGCCGCGGCGGCACGACCTCCCTCGTCCGGTTGGGGTCCCTCGCCCGGCTCGCGCCGCTCCTGGCGATCCTCTATCTGGTCCCCGCGCTCAACCTCGCCGGAATCCCGCCGTTCAGCGGGTTCCTCGGGAAGGTCGGGCTCATGCAGGCCGCCGCGACCGAGGGCTCCTGGATGTCCTGGACACTCGTCGCGGCCGGCCTCGTCACCTCGCTGCTCACGCTCTACGCGGTGGTCAAGGCGTGGAACATGGCGTTCTGGCAGGAGGCGCCCGAGGAGCTGCAGGGGCAGTCCACGCCCGCCACGATGACGCTGTCGGCCGGTGCCGTCATCGCGATGTCGCTCGGCATGACCGTGGCCGCGGGCCCGATCGTCGACTACGCGGACACGGCCGCCCGCGACCTCATGCTGCGCACGCCGTACATCGCTGCCGTGCTGCCCGGCGGGGAGCGCGGCGACGGCATCTCCGACGAGGTCGCCGAGGAGGGCGAGCGCTCGGAGGAGGTCCCCGTGGAGACGCCGAGCGAGGACCAGCCCGTCGGAGAGGAGGGAGTGCCGTGACCGAGGACCTCGGACACTTCCGTGCGGGGGCCGCCACGCCCTCGGACCCGCGCACCACCGTCCGTGGCAGCCGCCGGGGCCGGCCGGGCGCCCGCGCCCGCTGGGGACGTCGCCGAAGCGCGCGCGGCGCGCCCCCGCGCCTCGTGCCCACGTCGTGGAAGCTCGTCGTCTGGCTCACGGTCGTCTGGGTGCTCCTGTGGGGCGACCTGTCGGTCGGCAACGTCGTGGCCGGCTTCGCCCTGGGCATGTTCGTCACGATCCTCATGCCCATGCCGCGCGCCACGGGTCGGACCACCGTGCGACCGCTCGCGGTGGTGGTGCTCGTCGCCGTCTTCGTCAAGGAGGTACTGCGTGCCTCCTGGCAGATCGTCGTCCTCACCGTCCGCGGTCGCGCCCCGCGCGGTGCGGTCATCCGCGTGCAGCTCCGCTCCCACTCGGACCTCATCCTCACCGCGACCGGCGGGATGTGCTCCCTCGTGCCCGGCTCGCTCGTCGTCGAGGCGATGCGCCTGTCCGGCATGCTCTACATGCACATCCTCGACGTCGACATCTCGGGCGGGCTCGAGCAGGCGCACATCGACGTCCTCGCCCAGGAGGAACGGCTCCTTCGGGCCTTCGCCACCGACGACCAGCTCGTCGACGCCGGCTTCCGACCCGGGTGGTCGCGGCGCGCCGGCCGGCTGCCGGCGCCGTCGGTCGAGGGTGCCGCCGCCGACGCGCCGTCGGAGGAGGGGCCCGCCGACGGGGTCCGTAGCGAGGACCGGACGACGGACGGGGGCGCCTCATGATGGAGGTCGTGGTCTACGGCTGCCTCGGCATCGTCGTGCTCGCCGTCTTCGTCGCGCTCGTGCGCATGGAGCGCGGGCCGTCGACGCTCGACCGCGCGGTCTCGACGGACGTCGTCACCGCCTCCGTCGTCGCGCTGGTCGCCCTGCTCATCGCCTGGACCGGGGACGCGGCGTACCTGCCGATGCTCGTCGTCCTCACGCTCGTCGGCTTCCTCACGACGGTCACCGTCGCGCGGTTCACCGCCGTCGAGAAGTCCGACGAGGCGCGGATCCTCACCAAGGAGGAGCTCGCGCAGGTCATCGCCCGGGAGCGCGAGCTCGACGACGACGACGCCCCCGTGCACGGCCCCGACTCCCCGCGCGTCACCGGCGCGGGCGCCGGCGAGGAGGGACCGGCCGGCGAGGTCCCGGCCGGCACCGACGCCCCCGCCGGGAGTTCGGCCGGGAGTGCGGCCGACGGCCGTGCCGACGGTGCGCCCCACGGCGCGGCGACGGGCACCGAGCAGGGGGAGGCGCGCTCATGAGCTGGTCCGACGTCGTCTCCGTGCTCGCGGCGATCCTCCTGGTGGCCGGGTCGCTGCTCGTCCTCGTCGCGGCGCTCGCGCTCGTCCGCTTCCCCGACCTGTTCAGCCGCATGCACGCGGCGGCCAAGCCGCAGGTCCTCGGCCTCGCGCTCCTCATGGCCGGCGTGGCCCTCGAGGTGCGCGACCCGCGGATCGGGTGGACCCTGGTCCTCGTCGTCGCGTTCCAGCTCCTCACGGCGCCCGTCAGCGCCCACATGGCCGGGCGCGCCGGCTACCGCACGGGGCGGGTGGACCGGTCCCGGCTCGTCGTCGACGAGCTGGCCGAGGACATCGAGGCCGCGGGCGGCGACACGAACCACCAGCACACTGGGGCATGATCGTCCCCGGGGGACGCGCGGGACGACCGGGCGGACCACCACACGACGACCAGGGCGAGAGGCCCTGACCACGGAGGGCACAGATGGACATCGGTTGGAAGATCGTCAGCACGGGCGCCGGCGTGGTCGCCGGCATCGCGGCGAACAAGATCCTCGCCAAGGGGTGGGTCGCCGCCACCGGGCACGAGCCGCCGGAGGTCGTCGACGGCGACGACTCGGTCTCGCTCGTCGAGATCGTCATCTTCACGGCCGTCTCGGGCGCCGTCGTCGGCCTCGTGCGCCAGCTCGCCATGCGTCAGGCGGCGAAGTGGTACAAGCCGGCCGAGCTCCAGAAGGTCGCGGACGACGTCTTCGACGACTGACCCGCGCCGGGACACGAACGTCGGACCCCTGAGCGCCGGGGTAGCATGCCGGTGAACGACAGGGGAGCGCCGAGCCGGCGCTGAGAGTGCGGGAAGCCGCAGACCCTCGAACCTGATCCGGTTAGCACCGGCGGAGGTAGTCGGGACATCTCTCCGTCGTCGCGGCACCCGCCGCGGCGACGAACCCTGCGCACCCACGCAGGAGGTTCGACATGCACAGCACGACCACCCGTCGCGGCGGGGCCGTCCTCGGCCTCGCCTCGGCGATCACCCTCACCCTCGCCGGCTGCTCGCTCGGCGGCGGGGACGACGAGAGGCCCGACGACGGCGCGCCGGCCGGGTCGGACGGGACGACGACGGAGGGCTCGGCGTCCGAGGGCCCGTCGTCGGGCGGGTCCGGGCCCGGCGCGGGCGGTGAGGTCGCGCTCGTCGCGCACGACTCGTTCACGCTCCCGGACGAGCTGATCGAGGCGTTCGAGGCCGAGACCGGCTACACCCTCGTCGTCACCTCGCCGGGCGACGCCGGCAGCGTCGTCAACGACCTGCTGCTCTCCGCGGGCAGCCCGTCGGCCGACGTCGTGTACGGCATCGACAACGCCTACGCGGGCCGCGCGATCACCGGCGGCGTGCTCGAGCCGTACACGTCCCCCGAGCTGCCCGCCTCCGCCGAGGAGCTCCTCGTCGACGGCGGGGACGAGCTCACCCCGATCGACTTCGGCGATGTCTGCCTCAACGTCGACACCGCCTGGTTCGAGGCCGAGGGCCGCACCCCGCCCGTGACCTTCGAGGACCTCGCCGACCCGGAGTTCGCCGACCTCGCGGTCGTCACCGACCCCAACGTCTCCTCGCCCGGCCTCGCGATGCTCGTCGGGACGGTCGCCGAGAGCGGCGAGGACGGGTTCGCCGACTACTGGCAGCGGCTCCTCGACAACGGGGTCCGCGTCGTCGACTCCTGGTCCGACGCCTACTACGTCGACTTCACGTTCTCGGGCGGGGACCGACCGGTCGTCCTGTCCTACTCCTCCTCGCCGGCGGCGACGCTCACCGAGGACGGCTCGGCCTCGACGACGGCGGCGCTGCCCGAGACCTGCGTCCGGCAGGTCGAGTACGCGGGCGTCGTCGAGGGGGCGGACAACCCCGAGGGGGCGCGCGCGGTCATCGACTGGCTGCTGTCGGACGACGTCCAGTCGGCACTGCCGGACGCGATGTACATGTACCCGGTCGACGACTCCGTGGCGCTGCCCGAGGCGTGGGCCGAGTTCGCCCCGCCCGCGGAGGACCCGATCGAGATGCCGGCGGCCGAGGTCGACGAGCACCGCGAGGACTGGCTCGCCACGTGGGACGAGGTGGTCGGCGGTTGACCGCCCGCCGCGCCGCGCGAGTGGTCGCGGCCGGGGTCCCGATCGCCTTCCTCGCGGCGTTCTTCGTGGCCCCGGTCGTGGCCCTCGTCGTCCACGGTCTGCTGCCCGGCGAGCGGATCCCGGGGATCCCCGCGGGCGACCCGGTCCTGGAGATCCTCGCGCGGCCCGGCACCGGGCGGGCGCTCGTGCGCACCCTCGCGCAGGCCCTCGCGGCCACGGCGTGCGCCGTGCTGCTCGGGGTGCCCGGCGCCTACGTCCTCTACCGGACGAGCTTCCCCGGCCGGAGGCTGCTCCGCGTCGTCGTGGCCGTCCCGTTCGTGCTGCCGACCGTCGTGGTGGGCGTCGCCTTCCGGGCGGTGCTCGCGCCGTCCGGCATCCTCGGCGGCCTCGGGCTCGACCGGACGCCGTGGGCGCTGCTCGCTGCCCTCGTGTTCGTCAACTACTCGGTGGTGGTCCGGGTGGTCGGACCCGCGTGGGCGGCGCTCGACCCGCGCCCAGCGCAGGCCGCCCGCACGCTCGGCGCCTCCCCGTGGCGGGCGATGCGAACGGTCACGCTGCCCGCGCTGACCCCCGCGATCGTCTCGGCCGGTGCGCTCGTCGCCCTCTTCTGCGCCACCTCGTTCGGGATCGTCCGCACGATGGCACCGCTGGGGTGGTCCACCCTCGAGACGGAGATCTGGCGGCTCGGCACACGCAACCTCGACCTGCGCGGGGCGGCGGTGCTCTCGCTCGTGCAGATCGTCGTCGTCGTGGCCGCGACCGTGCTCGTGGCGCGCTCACGGGGCGTGCCCGGGCGGACGCGGCCGGTGCCGACCCCGCCGCTCGACCTGCGCGTGCCCGGCCAGCTCGTGGCCGCCGCGACGACCGCTCTCGCCGTGGGCGGCCTGCTCCTGCTCCCGATGCTCGGGCTCCTCGAGCGGGCGCTGCGCGCGCAGGACGGGTCGTGGACCCTCGACCACTTCCGTTCCCTCGCGGGCGACGGCGACGGTGCCCTGCCGCGAACCGTGCTCGATGCGGCCGAGCTGTCCCTGCGGGCCGCCGTCGACGCCACGGTCCTCTCGCTGGTGGTCGGGCTCCTCGCCGCGGTCGTCATCGCGGGGCGGCCCGGCGCGGGGTCGCTCGTCACGGCGGGGCGCAGCGCGGGGAGCTCGCGGGTGCGCGGACGCGGCCGGTCCCTGCTCGACACGCTCGTCATGCTCCCGATCGGGGTCTCGGCGGTGACCGTCGGGTTCGGCCTGGTCCTGCTGTCGACCTGGCTGCCGGTCGACCTGCGCTCCTCGCCGCTCGCCGTCCCGATCGTCCAGGCCGTCGTCGCGGTGCCGCTGGTGGTGCGCACGGTGGTCCCGGTGCTGCGGGCGGTCCAGGCGCGGCAGCGGGAGGTCGCGGCGACCCTCGGGGCCTCGCCCGCCCGGGTGCTCCGCACGATCGACGGGCCGGCGCTCCTGCGGGCCGGCGGCGTGGCCACCGGGTTCGCGTTCGCGGTGTCGATGGGAGAGTTCGGGGCGACGAGCTTCCTCGCCCGCTCGACCGACCCGACGCTGCCGGTCGCGATCGTCCGGCTCCTCGGTCGACCGGGGGCGGAGACCCACGGGACGGCGATGGCCGCGGCGGTGCTGCTCGCGGCGCTCACGGCGACGGTGATGGCGCTCGCGGAGCGCGCGCGGGCGGAAGGAGATGCGGGATGGTGACGAGCGACGACGGCGCGGACCTGACGGGCACGGCGCGCACGGGGGCGGACCGGACACCCGCGGACGGGACGGGCGCTGCCCGGGCGACCGTTGACGGGGGCGGCCTCGTCGTCGAGGGGGTCTCGGTCGTCTACCCGGACGGGCACCGGGCGGTCGACGACGTGTCGGTGAGCGTGACCCCCGGCGAGGTGCTCGCCGTGGTCGGCGCGTCCGGGTCGGGCAAGTCCTCGCTCCTGCGCGCGGTCGCCGGGCTCGAGCCGCTCGCGTCCGGGACGGTGCGCCTCGACGGCGCCGACCTCGCCGGTGTCCCGGTGCACCGCCGCGGCGTCGGCCTCGTCTTCCAGGACGGGCAGCTGTTCGACCACCTCGACGTGGCGGGCAACGTGGCCTATGGGCTGCGCTCGGTGCCGCGGGCCCGGCGGGCGACCCGCGCGCGGCGCGACGCCCGGGTGGCCGAGCTGCTCGAGCTCGTCGGGCTCGCGGAGCTGGCCGACCGGCCGGTCACCACGCTCTCCGGCGGCCAGGCCCAGCGGGTGGCCCTCGCGCGCGCCCTCGCGCCGCGGCCGCGGGTCCTCCTGCTCGACGAGCCGCTCTCGGCCCTCGACCGCGGCCTGCGGGAGCGGCTCGCCGTCGACCTATCGGCGATCCTGCGCACCGCCGGCGCCACCGCCCTGTACGTCACGCACGACCTCGACGAGGCGGCCACCGTCGCCGACCGCGTCGCCGTCCTCAGCGACGGGCGCCTGCGGCAGGTCGCGACGCCGGGACGGCTGTGGGAGGCACCGGCCGACCGCGAGGTCGCCGAGCTCCTCGGCCACGGCCCGGTCCTGCCGGCGGCGGCGCTCGGGATATCGGGTGCGGCCGGTCCGGGCGCCGGTGCAGGCGAGGTGGCACTGACCCCGGGGGCGCTCGTCGTGGGCCCGACGGACGCCGAGATCGCGGCCGTCCTCCCCGCCCGCGCCACCGCCGTGCGGCAGCTGCGCGGGCGCACGTGGGTCGACGTCGTCATCGAGGGAGGCGTGCGCGCGCGGGCGCTCGTCGTCGGGCAGGGGTCCGTTCCCGAGCCGGCCGACGTCCGGGAGGTCGCCGTGCTGAGGGAGGGAGTGGTCCTGCTCGGGGCATCGGAGACGGCGTGCGGGTGCGGGCCGTGGGGACGGTGACGGAGAACGGGTGCGACCGCCGGGGGTGCGTCGTCGTGCGGGGGTGTCCCCAGGGCCTCAGGCCGCGCGGGTGAAGCGCTGCTTCAGCGTCTCCACGCCGGGTCCCTCGAGGCGCTCGACGTACGCGGAGCGCCCGGCCATCGCCATGACGAGCTCGAGCGTGCGGCCGGTGACCTCGGGCCCCTCGCCGTACCGGAAGACCCCGTCGGTGGCGACGAGCTCGAGCCCCTCGACGGCGGAGCTCGAGTTGACCGCCCAGTCCTTGGCGACGTAGCTGAGGGCCACCTGCTCGACGGCGTCGTGGTCCGGCTCGGAGGCGATGCCGAGCGGGTGACGGATGTCCATGCCGTGCACGACCACCTCGCCGAGCCACGCCCACGTGGTGGGGGTGGGCTCGACCTGGCTGGGGATCGTCGTGCGGAACAGGAGCAGCGTCTCGGCCGGGGTGGCCCCCTTGTGCCGGTCGAGGAGGCGCTGGTTGTGGACGTTCGTGCGGAAGCGGGCGCCGACCATGCTCCGCAGCCAGGCCAGCGTGCCCGTGCTGCCGGCGGCCGTGAGGTGCGCGAGCGTCTCCTCCACCGTCCAGTCGCTGCTCAGGGAGCGGGTCTGCCACTGCTCGGCGGTGAGGTCGGCGAGGTCGTCGGCGAGGCGCATGCGCTCGGTCCGGATCGCCTGCCAGAGCCGGTTCCGGTCCCAGGTGTCCATGGGGGTCCTCCGCCCGTCGGGAGGGCCAGGATCTCACAGCGGTCCGCGGCGGCTCGCGGGCCGCGGACGACGGTGCGGGTCGTCAGGCCCCGGTGGGCGCGAGGCCGCCGGAGCGGAAGGTCCGTACGAGCTGCGCGGCGTCGTCGGCGATGATGCCGTCCACGCCCTGGTCGAGCAGGCGACGCACGTCGGCGGGGGTGTCGACGGTCCAGGCGACGACGCGCAGGCCGAGGTCGTGGGCCATGCCGACGAGGCGGTCGGCGACCCGCGGGTTGCCCATGATGACGAGCTGGTTGAGGCGCCACGCTGCGTGGGCGAACGCGCCGGCCCCGGCGAGCCGGCGGGGCGGGCGGGTGCCGGTCATCGCGGCGACGTAGAGGCGGAACAGGGACTGCCAGCCGAGCGCGGAGGTCACGCCCGCGCGGTCGCGGAGCTCGGCGAGCCAGCCGTCGAAGCCGCCGGCGACGCACACCCGGTCGGCCGCGCGCGTGCGGCGGACGGCGGCCACGAGCGGGCCGATCGCGGCCGCCTCCTTGATGTCGATGATGAACCGGGCGTCGGGGAACCAGGCCAGCAGGTCCTCGATGCGGGCGACCGGGCCGCCGCCGAGCACGGGGGTGGCCGCGAGCTCGGCCCAGGTGCGGCCGCAGACCGGGCCGGTGAGGTCGGTGACGCGGTCGAGCGTGGCGTCGTGGAAGGCCACGGCCACCCCGTCGGCGGTGACGCGGACGTCCGTCTCGAGGTAGGTCAGGCCGGCGGCCGACGCGCGGGCGAAGGCCTCGGCGGTGTTCTCCGGCGCGTTCGCGAGCCCGCCGCGGTGGGCGATCGCCCACGGGCCGCGGTGCGCGCCGTAGGGGAGCGAGCGGGGGGCCTGCGGCGCCGGGAGCGGCTCGACGTCGACCGGGGCCCATGCCGGCGACGGGGCCGAGGGGTGCCACGGCGGGAGGTCGACCGTGTGCGTGGGGGAGACCGCGCGGGGGGCCGGGGCCGGTGCGGTGCGGGCCCCGGCGACTGCGGGGGCCGGCGGGAGAGGGTGCGCCGGCGGGGCGGCGGTGCGCGCCGGTGGGAGCGTGCGCGCGGGGGCCGAGGGTGCGGCGAGGTCAGCGGACGAGGAAGCCTCGAACGACGTACCGGGGTCCACGAGGATGGCCACGGCTCCATCCTGGGACGGTGCCGGCCGGATCGGCCGTGGCGCGGCTCACGATCATGAACTGTTCACCGAGCCGCCGCCCGGGTGTCGTCGAGGGGTTGCCACGAGGTCGCTCTCGGGGCCGTCCGGGCTGGTCGGGCGGGGCGCCGGGGGTTCGTCGTCGTCGGTGGAGGGGTGTGCGTCGTCGGCGGGGCGGGTGTCCTCGGGCACGGCGGGCCGCTCGGCCACGTGCCGGACCGCGAGGCCGACGGCACGGGTGCGGCGTCGGCGGCGGAGGCGTCGCACGACGAGCACGACGACGACGATCGCGCCGATGATCCCCAGCACGAGCGAGTACGTGGTGACGACCTCGTTGATGAGCTCCGAGCCGCGCTGGCCGAGGTAGTAGCCCGCGACGACGAACACGGCGTTCCACGTGCCGGAGCCGACCGCCGTGGCCAGCCCGAAGGTCAGCGGGTTCATGCGTTGCGTGCCGGCGGGCAGCGAGATGAACGCGCGGAGCATGGGGATCCAGCGCACGAAGATCACCGCCCACGCCCCGTACCGGTCGAAGAACGCGGTCGCCCGGTCGATGTCCGCCGACTCGGTCAGCGGGACCTTGAGCAGGAGCCGCCGTGCGCGGTCCGGGCCGAGGAGGCGGCCGCCCGCGTAGATGACGTAGGCGCCGACCACCGAGCCGAGCGTCGTCCAGCCGAGCGCCCACCAGATCCCGTACCCGTTCTGCTCGGCGAGCATCCCGACGAACGGCAGGAGGATCTCGCCGGGGATCATCGCGACGAGGTTCTCGAGGGCGAGGACGAGCGCGATGCCGGCGCCCCCGAGGGCGTCGACGACGGCGAGCGACCAGCCGACGAGATCCACGGGGCGGCTCAGGCGTGCGTGAGGACGGCGACGAGGAAGTCCGACGACGGGCGCAGGGCGCGCAGATCCCAGGTGCCGAGGAGGAGGTCGGGGGCGAGCCCGGCGGCTCCGGCGTCGGAGAGGAAGTCGTCGACCGGGTACCCGCGGTCGGGCCCGAAGCCGATCGCCGCGCGGCCGTCGGCGGCCAGGTGCCGTGCGAAGCCCTCGAGGGCGGGACGGCGCTCGGAGCGGGCGAGGAACGTCATGACGTTGCCGGCGCAGACGATCGCGTCGAACGGCTCGGCGGCGCCGGCGCGGTCGGCGAGCGCGGAGTCCAGGTCCGCGATGTCCCCGACCAGCCACTGCGGGCCCGGGTGGAGCGCGCGGGCCTCCTCGACGAGCTCGGGGTCCAGGTCGACGCCGACCACCACGTGGCCGGCGGCCGCGAGGTGCCCGCCGACCCGGCCCGTGCCGGCACCGGCGTCGAGGATCCGTGCGCCGCGGGGGACCAGCGCGTCGACGAGCCGCGCCTCGCCCGCCAGGTCCGCCTCGTTGTCCGCCATGCGTCGGAACCGCTCGATGTACCAGCGGGAGTGGCCGGGATTCTCCGCGAGCATCGCGGTCCAGCCGTTGACGTCGTCCACGTCCCGACACTAGCCGCGGGCCGGGTACGGCGGGCAACGGTGTGGACGGGGGAGAACTGGCCGGAACGGCAGGTGGTGGGTGTGGACGGGGGTGCGTGGGTGCCGCCGTCGGCGGTGCGACGGGTGGGCGACAATGGCGAGGACATGACGACACCACCAGGGGCCGCGCCCGCACCGGGGGACGAGCCGATGCCGCGGGAGATCTGGGTCCTCGTCGTCGCCTCGTTCATCGTGGCCATGGGGTACGGCCTCGTCGCGCCCGTGCTGCCGACGTACGCGCGGTCGTTCGGGGTCGGGGTGACGGCGGCGACCGTCGTCGTCTCGGCGTTCGCCCTCATGCGGCTCGTGTTCGCGCCGGTCGGCGGAGGACTGGTGGGCCGGCTCGGTCCCCGGATCGTCTACGTGGCGGGCCTCGTCATCGTCGCGCTCTCGACCGGCGCGAGCGCGTTCGCCGGCGACTACTGGCAGCTGCTCGTGTTCCGCGGGCTCGGCGGCATCGGGTCGACGATGTTCACCATCTCCGCCGCGTCGCTGGTCATCGCGCTCGCCCCGGTGGCGAAACGTGGACGGGCGTCGGCGCTGTTCGGGTCGGGCTTCCTTCTCGGCAACGTCTTCGGGCCGGTGCTCGGCGCAGCCCTCTCCGGGCTCGGGCTGCGGGCGCCGTTCGTCATCTACGGTGTGGGGCTGCTCGTCGCGGCCGCGGTGGTGGCCGTCTTCGTGCGGCCGTCGCGGGCCGAGCGCGAGGCCGCGAAGGCCCGCGTGGTCGCCGAGCCCGCGCAGCCGCCCATGCGGGTGGCCGAGGCCATGCGCGATCCCGCCTACCGGGCCTCGCTCGTCTCGGGGTTCGTGCACGGCTGGGCCAACCTCGGCGTGCGGATGGCGATCGTCCCGCTGTTCGCACTGACCGTGGCGGGCTCCGGGCAGTGGTCGCCCGGCGTGGCGCTCGCGAGCTACACGATCGGCACGCTCGTGGCGCTGCGCTGGACGGGGAGCGCGATCGACCGGGTGGGGCGGCGGCCGCTGCTGCTCGGCGGGCTCGTCGTGTCCGCGGTGACGTCCGTGCTCATGGGCCTCTCGCCGCACGTGGTCATGGTGCTCGGGATGTCCGTCCTCGGTGGGCTGTCCGCCGCGGCGATCCAGCCCGCGCAGCAGGCCGTGCTCGCCGACGTCGTGGGGCGCGAGCGCAGCGGGGGGTCCGTCGTGGCGCGGAGCCAGATGGCGATGGACGCCGGCACGATCCTCGGCCCGATCGTCTCGGGCCTGCTCGTCGACGAGCTCGGGTACGCGTGGGCGTTCGGCCTCGCCGGGGTGATGCTGCTCGTCGGCGCGATGCCGTGGCGGACCGCGCCGGAGACGCTGGGGCGGGAGTCACGGGAGGCCTGACGGGCACCGTGTGCCGTCGGGTGGCGGACGTGCCTACGGTCGCCCCATGGGTGCGAGCGACGTGAGCGAGACGGGGCGGGCGGCGGACGTCGTGGTGGTCGGGGCCGGGGCCGCCGGGTGCGCGCTCGCGGCCCGGCTCGCGGACCTCGGCCGTCGCGTGATTCTCGTCGAGGCGGGCGCGTTCACCTTCGACCCCGTGGTCACGGTCCCTATGGGGTTCGTGCGCACGATGACGCGGCCGGGCCTGTCGTCGCAGTACGAGGTGCGTCCGGCGCAGGAGGGGGTCGCGCCGGAGCCGGGTGGTGTCTGTCCCGAGCCGGCTGGTGAGGAACCTGACCCGGCTGGTGACGACACCGGCGGGAACGCCCACGGCTCCTCCGAGACGTGGCTGCGCGGCCGCGGCCCCGGCGGCTCCACCCTCGTCAACGGCACGATGTACCTCCGCGGCGAGCCGCATCTCTACGACGCGCTCGCGGCCGACCTGGGCGCGCACTGGTCATGGCGCGAGTTCGAGCCGGCGTTCGAGGCGATCGAGCGCCGCCTCCCCGTGCCGCCGCCCGCGAGCGACCCGGGGGACTCGGAGGTGCTTCGGGCACTCGCCGGCGGGCTCGCCTCGACGGGGGTGCCGTTCGTACCCGACGTGCGTGCCGCCGTCGGGCCCCGTGCCGGACGGACGCCCGCGTCGATCGTGCGAGGCCGTCGCGCCGCCGCGTGGCGCCTCGTAGCTCGGCACCTCGCGACGGGGCGGGTGCGGCTGGTGCAGCGGGAGCGCGCGGTGCGGGTGGTCCTCGAGCGCGGCCGGGCGGTCGGGGTCGAGGTTGTCGACGCGAAGGGTCGGCGCCTGCTGCACCGCGGCCGGGAGGTCGTGCTCACGGCCGGTGCCCTGGAGACCCCGCAGCTGCTCGAGCGGTCGGGAGTCGGGGACCCCGACCGGCTCGCGTCGCTCGGCATCGAGCTGCAGGTCGCGTCACCGCAGGTGGGAGAGGGGCTCAGGGAGCAACGGGGCGCGACGGTCAAGGTGCGCGTCCGTGACGGCCTCGGGATGAACGCCGCTCTGCGGGGGCGGGGCCTGCGCCGCTCGGTCCTCGAGTACCTCCTCACCGGCTCCGGACGCCTCGCGCGCGGGCCCTACGACCTCGTGGCGTCCGTCGATTCTCGCGGCGGTCAACACCCTGACCTGCAGCTTCTCCTCACCGAGGTCTCCACCGACGACGACGGGCTGACCCCCAGCGGGCACGCCGGTCTCATGGTGCAGGCGTTCCCGCTGGTCCCGCGCGCCACCGGGTCCGTCCATGTGACCGGGGCGGACGTCGACGCGCCACCCGAGGTTCGCGGCCCGCTGCTCGGCGACCCCGCGGACCGGGAGATGGCCGCCCGGGCGCTCGAGGCCGCGCGCGCCGTCGTCGGGTCGGACGCGGTTGCCGCGATCGATGCCGAGGAGCTGGTGCCGGGACGTCTCGTGCCGTCCGGCGACGTCGCGGCTGCGGCGCGGTACGTGCGGGACACCGGCGGCGCGATCTTCCACTCGGTGGGCACGGCGGCGGCCGGCGGGACGGGCGCGGTGCTCGACGAGCGGCTGCGCGTGCGGGGTGTCGGCGGGCTGCGGGTCGCCGACCTGTCCGCCTTGCCCTCGCACACCTCGGGCGGGACGCAGTCGGTGGCGATGGCTCTCGGGCACCTGGCCGGCGGGTGGATCGGCGAGGACGGTGTGGCTGGCCGCGAGGCGCACCGTTGACGGCGCGGTGGGCGACGGAACTGCTGTGGCCGGCCCTCCGGCCAGGGTCGTTGTTTCCGGCGGAGGGGTGACGCGGGGTTCGTCGTCGTCGGTGATGGTCCTGGGGGCGACGTGCTAACGGGGTGGGTCGAGGCGCGCGGTGAGGGCGGCGGAGACGTCGGCGTCGAGCAGCTCAAGGTCCGTGACCGCGTCGAATGCGGCGTCGATGCAGGTGGCGAGGTCGGCTGAACGCCTCGGGATCCACTGGCGGTAGGCGGCGACGGCGACGGACAGTGCGACCTCGCCGACGAGCTGGGGGCCGAAGGCGGAGGCCTCGGCCTGGAGGCGGCGGGCCGCGAACTCGGCGATCGCGCGTCGCCAGCCCTGGAACTTGAGCAGGGATCGGGCGATGAGGTCGGGCTCGGTGAGGATGAGGCGGAGGCGTGCGCGGTGCTGCGCCATGCCCTCCGGCGGGACGCGGTTGAAGTCGACCACGGCGGTCCGCAGCGCCGCCATCATCGGGACGTCGTCGTCGACCTCGGCGAGGGCGGCACGCAGACGCTCGACCTCCGCCTCGAAGTCGCCCCACACCACGTCCGCCTTTGTCTCGAAGTAGCGGAAGAAGGTGCGCCGGGAGACGCCGGCCGCGGCGGCGATCTGCTCGACCGAGACGTTGGCGTACCCGTGCTCGGTGAAGAGCTCGACGCCGATCGTGGCGAGCTCGTGGTGCGTCGTCGCGCGAGGGCGGCCGGGGGGTCGGTCGGAACCGGTCGCGGCCCGGTCGTCGGGACCGCTCGTCGTCGTGTCGTCGTCTCCGGTGGGCCGTGCCGGGGCGCGCGGGCCGCCGCCCGCCCCGTCGTCGCTGACGTCGTCCTGCATCGCTCCGTCCCCTTCAGGAATCCATTGCAGTGGCACCCAGTGTCATATACGCTCCCATGAGGATCGTGTGGGCTGGCCCACACATCAGGACGAGGCCCTGGCGACCGTTCGAGGAGGAACGCATGACCCAGTCCACCACGGCACCGTCCTCGGCCTGATCCGCCGCCCGCGGCCTCGTGCGCGCGGGACCCGGCGAACGACCGAGAGGCGGGTGCCCTCCTCGGTCGCGCGCACCACCACACCGACGTGAGGAGCACAACCATGGCAGGACGACTCGAGGGCAAGGTCGCCTTCATCACCGGCGCGGCCAAGAGCCAGGGCAGGAGTCACGCGATTCGGCTCGCGCAGGAGGGGGCCGACATCATCGCCGTCGACATCCTCGAGGACATCGCCACGGCGCCCTACGCGATGGGGACCCAGGAGGAGATGGACGAGACGGTCCGGGCCGTCGAGGCGCTCGACCGGCGCATCGTCGCGCGGCAGGCCGACGTCCGGGACTCCGCCCGCCTGACCGAGGTGCTCGACGAGGGTGTGGCCGAGCTCGGGCGGCTCGACATCGTCTCCGCCGGTGCCGGGATCGTCTCGGGCTTCCGGCCGTCGGAGGAGATTGACGAGCAGACCTGGCAGGACATGATCGACATCAACCTCACCGGTGTGTGGAAGACGTGCAACGCGGCGATCCCGCACCTGCGTGCCTCCGGCGGCGGGTCGATAACCATCACGAGCTCTGTCGTCGCGCTCAAGCCGGCCCAGAACGTCGTGCACTACGTCGCCGCGAAGATGGGTGTCATCGGGGTCATGCGGGTGCTCGCGCTCGAGCTCGCGAAGGACAAGATCCGCGTCAACACCATCCACCCGACGACGGTGGCGACGGACATGACGTTCATGCAGCCGATGTACGACCTGTTCCGGCCCGACCTCGAGAACCCGACCAAGGAGGACTTCCTCGAGGTGACGCACACGCTCAACCCGTACCCGGTCGACCTCATCGAGTCGATCGACCTGTCCAACGCGCTGCTGTTCCTCGCGTCGGACGAGGCGCGGTACGTCACGGGCATCGAGTTCCCGGTCGACGCCGGGAACCACATCGGGTGACGTGTGGCCGGGAAGCTGTAGCGGACGGACTCAGCCCGGAATATCCATCCGGATGCATGAGTTGGAGCCGGTGACGACGAGGACAGGCGGCGAGCCGCAGGTGGCGCCCGGCGACCGGCGCGGACCGCCCGCCCCACGTCCGTCATGACCGAGAGATCCGTTTGAGCATCACGACACGAAGGAGTTGATCGATATGGCTGGCCGTCTCGAGGGCAAGGTTGCGCTGATCTCGGGAGGTGCACGCGGGCAGGGGCGCTCGCACGCGGTGCGTCTCGCCGAGGAGGGCGCGGACATCATCACGTTCGACATCGCCGCGCCGGTCGAGGGCGTCAAGTACCCGGCGCCGACCGAGGAGGACCTCGCGGAGACGGTGCGCCAGGTCGAGGCCCTGGACCGCCGGATCGTCGCCCGGGTCGCCGACGCGCGCGACTTCGCGGCTGTGTCCGCCGTCGTCGACGAGGGCGTCGCTGAGCTCGGCGGGCGCCTCGACATCGTGTCGGCCAACGCCGGCATCTTCACCTTCGGCTCCCCGGCGATCGAGGAGTCCGAGGAGGACTGGGACACGATGCTCGACATCAACCTCAAGGGTGTCTGGCACACGGTCAAGGCCGCCGCCAAGCACATGATCGAGGCCGGCAACGGTGGGTCGGTCGTGCTCACGTCGTCGACCGCGGGGATCCTCGGCACGCCGAACGTCGGCTCCTACACGGCGGCCAAGCACGGCGTCGTCGGGCTGATGAAGACGCTCGCCAAGGAGCTCGGCCCGCACCGGATCCGCGTCAACACGATCCACCCGACCTCGGTCAACACCCCGATGGTGCTCAACCAGGCGCTCTACGAGCTGTTCGCCCCGGACCTGGAGAACCCGACCGAGGAGGTCTTCCGCGAGCGGCTGCAGGCGCTGCACGCCCTGCCGATCTCGGCGATCGACCCCGTGGATCTCTCGAACGCCATCCTCTTCCTCTCCTCGGACGAGGGTCGCTACGTCACGGGTACGCAGCTGAAGATCGACGCCGGCTTCACGCTCTGACCCATCGGTGCCCCGGCGCACGCGGCCGCGCCGGGGCGCCGCCCCTAGTTGACAGGTCGCGAACGGTTCACCACTGATCACGACGAAGGAGTCAGGAATCATGGCAGGACGAGTAGAGGGCAAGGTTGCGTTCATCTCCGGGGCGGCGCGCGGGCAGGGACGCTCGCACGCGGTTCGACTCGCGGAGGAGGGTGCGGACATCATCGCGTTCGACATCTGCCGGGATGTCGAGACCAGCTCGATCCCCGGCGCAACGCCGGAGGACCTCGAGGAGACGGTGCGCGCGGTCGAGGCGTTGGACAGGCGCATCGTGGCCCGACAGGTCGACGTGCGTGACTTCGATGCCGTGAAGGCGCTCGCCGACGAGGGCGTGGCCGAGCTGGGAAGGCTCGACATCGTCGCGGCGAACGCCGGGATGGCGGGTGAGCTCGGCAAGGCCGACGTGATCTCGTCCGACGGCTGGAACACGATGATCGACGTCAACCTCACCGGTGTGTGGTACACCGCAAAGGCTGCCGTTCCGCACATCAAGGCAGGTGGCGAGGGTGGGTCGATCATCATCACGAGCTCGGCCGCCGGTCTGCAGCCGTACGAGAACCAGGCGCACTACGTCTCGGCGAAGCACGGACTCGTCGGTCTCATGAAGGCGATGGCCCTCGAGTTCGGCCCCGACCGCATCCGGGTCAACTCGATCCACCCGACCCAGGTGGACACGCCGATGATCATGAACGACGCGATCTTCAAGCTCTTCATGCCGGGTAGTGAGTCGCCGACCCGCGAGCAGTTCGCCGAGATCTCGCAGGCGATGCAGGCACTCCCGATCCCGTGGGTCGAGGCGGTCGACATCTCCAACGCGGTGCTGTTCCTCGCGTCCGACGAGGCGCGGTACATCACCGGCGTCCCGCTGCCTGTCGACGCGGGCACCCTCATCAAGTAATCGACCTCGACCACCACACTCACGACGAAGGAGTCACGAATCATGGCAGGACGTATGGAAGGCAAGGTCGTCTTCATCACCGGCGCCGCTCGCGGCCAGGGGCGCAGCCACGCGCTGCGCCTGGCGGAGGAGGGGGCCGACATCATCGCCGTCGACATCGGCGAGCCGATCCTAGGAGTCACCGAGTACGCCGGCGCGAAGCCCGAGGACCTGGGCGAGACGGTCAAGCAGGTCGAGGCGCTCGACCGCCGCATCATCGCCGAGCAGGGCGACGTGCGGGACCCCGCCCGCCTCAAGGAGATCGTCGACAAGGGGGTGGCCGAGCTTGGTGGCCGCCTCGACGGCATCGTCGCGAACGCCGGGATTGACATCTTCAACCACTGGAACGGGTTCTCCCAGGAGGACTGGCAGACCACGATCGACATCAACCTCACCGGCGTCTGGAACACCGTGCAGGCTGCCGCGCCGGTGATGATCGATGCCGGGAACGGGGGTTCGATCGTGCTGATCTCCTCCGCGAACGGCATCAAGCCGGGACCGTTCAACGCCCCGTACAACGCGGCCAAGTTCGGCGTGACCGCGCTGGGCAAGTCGTTCGCCCAGGAGATGTCCAAGGACAAGGTCCGGGTGAACACCATCCACCCGGGGCCGGTCGACACGCACATGGCCGAGGGCGTCGACAGGATCATGCAGCTCGAGAGCGAGAACCCCGGGCTGCTGTCGATGCTCAACGGGTTCCCGCGGGGCGAGGACGGCATCCCGCTCATGTCCCCGCGTGAGATTTCGAACGCGGTGCTGTACCTCCTCTCCGACGAGTCCACGTGGACCACCGGGCTTGCGATGCACGTCGACGGCGGCATGTCGCAGACCTGATCCACCTGCCTCGGTGGTGTCGCCCGGATCGGGCGGCACCACCGAAGCGAGGTCCGGCCCTCAGCCGCACTCTCGACAGATCAGCGACCACCAACCGCAATCTCGACGAGCACGAACCGCAATCTCGACGAACAGAACTTCCACCGAAGGCGAGACATGACCACACAGTCCACCGGGACCCGAGACACCGGCTACGTCACCCGCATGCGGGACCACGTCGGGCAACGCGTCGTCGGGCGCGAGCACGAGCTCGACCTCGTGCTCGCCGCGGTCGCCGCGGGCAGGGACATCCTGCTCGAGGGCCCGCCGGGCACGTCGAAGTCGACCCTTCTGCGGGCGATCGCGGAGGAGTGGGGCATCCCGTTCGTCCTCGTCGAGGGCAACGCGGACCTCACGCCGAGCAAGCTCATCGGCGGGCACGACCCGTCCCGCGTGCTGCGCGAGGGCTACAAGGACGAGAACTTCGTCGACGGGCCGCTCGTGCGCGCCATGCGCGAGGGCGGGTTCCTCTACATCGAGGAGTTCAACCGCGCCCCCGACGACACCCTCAACACCCTGCTCACCGCGATGGCGGAGCGCGAGGTCACGGTGCCGCGCGTCGGCTCGGTCACCGCGCAGCCGACCTTCCGGATCATCGCCTCGATGAACCCCTACGACAACGTCGGCACGACGCGCCTGTCCTCGTCGGTCCACGACCGGTTCAACCGGCTCGTGGTCGACTACCAGGGGGCCGACGACGAACGGGCGATCGTCGCCCTGCGCACCGGCCTCGGCCCGTCGGAACCGGCCGGCACGATCACCACCCGCGACGACGACGACCAGCTCCCCGCGGATCTCGCAGCCGAGATCGTGGCCGACTCCGTGGCACTCACGCGCGCCACCCGTGACCACGAGGACACCCGCCAGGGCAGCTCGGTGCGCGGGGCGATCGACCTCGCCCTCGTCGGCGCCCAGCTGCTCGCGATGCGGGGGATCGAGACTCCCGGCGAGGGGCGCCTGACCGACGAGGACACCCCGCGCCGCCGGTACGCCGAGTCGATGCGGGACGCCGCGATGGTCGCCCTGTCCGGCCGCCTCCACGTCGACGCCGCGAGCGCGACCACCCCGGAGCGCGTCGTCCAGGAGATCTGGGAGGACCACTACCTCCTGCACCCCGCGGCGGCCGCCGGTGGTTGAAGAGAGATCGAGGCCGACTCCCCGATCCGTCGCCGGAGCGAGAAGTCCGCGGGGCGTCGTCGTCGGCCGAAGGTCCTCGACGAGGACCCCACCGTCTTCGAGCCGGCCACGGGTGAGGGCGGCGGACAGGTCCTCGTCGCCCGCGGCGAGGGCACCGGGCCCGGCGCCCAGATGCGCGGTTCCGCCGCGCCCGGCGAGACCGGCGAGGACGGCGTCGTCGTCGCGCTGGAGGACCTCGAGGAGGACGCCGACGCCGAGGCGCTGCGCCGCGCCCGCGAGATCGCCGCGGCCCTCGCCATCCCCCAGCCACCCCGTCGCGAGAACGCCCGCCGCGGGCTCGGCGACCTCGAGTCGCTGCCGTTCGTCGGCGGGGCCGACGAGATCGACCTCGAGGCGACCGTCGACAACCTCGTCGCCAACCCCGTCCCCGACGCCCGGGACGTCGTGGTCCGTGAACGGATCCGGCAGCGCCGCGCCGTCGTGCTCGTCGTCGACGTCTCCGGTTCCATGCGCGGGGAACGCGTGCGGGCGGCGGCCGCAGCGGTCGGCGCGCTCGTCGGCGAGCTGGGGCGCGACGACCTCTCCGTGGTCGCCTTCTGGTCCGACGCCGCGATCCTCGCCCCGATGGGCAGAGGGGTCTCGTCGTCGGAGATCCTCGAGCTCCTCGTGCGGATCCCCGCGCGCGGGCTCACCAACGTCGAGCTGCCCCTGCGGCTCGCCCGCGAGGAGCTCGCGACCGTCCCGGGCGCGGAGGGACGGGTCCTGCTGCTCTCCGACTGCGTCCACAACGCCGGGCCGGACCCGCGCGGTGTCGCCTCGACCCTGCCGCGCCTCGACGTCCTCCTCGACACGACCGGGGAGAAGGACGTCGACCTCGGCAGGGACCTCGCCCGGCTCGGGCGCGGGACACTGGAGACCGTGCGGTCCCACCGGGACCTGCCGGCCGCGCTGTCCCGGATCCTCGCTTCGTGAGAGAGACGTGGGACGACCCGTGACCGACCGGCACCACCCAGACCAGGCCCGCGGCGCCACGCCGTCGGGCACACCGGCGCGAGCATCGCGCCCCGAGAAGTAAGGACAGCAAGCCCATGGCCAACCCGTGGTTCGAAAGCGTCATCGAGGCGCAGCGCCGGGCGCGCAGGCGCCTCCCGAAGTCCGTCTACATGGCACTCGTTGCGGGCTCGGAGCGCGGTACGACCGTACGCAGCAACATCGACTCGTTCTCCGAGCTCGGCTTCGCCCCGAGGATCACGAACAACGCGATGAACCCGGACACGTCGACGACGATCATGGGGGCGCCCGTCGACCTTCCCGTGATGATCTCGCCGACCGGTGTCCAGGCCGTCCACCCGGACGGAGAGCTGGCCGTCGCGCGCGCCGCGGCCAACCGTGCCGCGGCGATGGGCCTGGGGGCGTACTCGTCGAAGCCGATGGAGGACGTGATGGACGCCAACCCGGGGCGCACGTTCTTCCAGCTGTACTGGTCAGGAGGGCGCGACCAGATGGCCGCGCTCGCGCAGCGCGCGAAGGACGCCGGCGCCGCGGGCCTCATCGTCACGCTCGACTGGACGTCCGGCTACGGTCGCGACTGGGGCAGCCCCAAGATCCCCGAGCAGATGAACATCAAGACCATCCTCGGGTACATCCCCGAGATCGTCCTTGGCGGCAAGTTCGACTACGCGCTCGACTGGGCGAAGACCCTGCGCCCGCCGGAGCTGTCCGTGCCCAACGCGGTGCTCAAGGGCGAGCGGGCCCCCGGCTTCTTCGAGGCGATGGGTGTCTGGCGCCAGACCGAGATCCCGAGCTGGGAGGACATCGCCTGGCTCCGCGAGCAGTGGGACGGGCCCTTCATGGTCAAGGGCATCACCCGGGTCGACGACGCGCGCGCTGCGCGGGACGCCGGCGTGAGCGCCATCTCCGTGTCGAACCACGGCGGCAACAACCTCGACACGACACCCGCCACCATCCGCCTCCTCCCGGCGATCGCCCGGGCCGTGGGGAACGAGATCGACGTCCTCATGGACGGCGGCGTCCGCCGTGGCTCCGACGTCTACAAGGCGCTCGCCCTCGGCGCGAAGGCCGTCCTCATCGGCCGCGCCTACCTGTGGGGCATGAGCGCCAACGGGCAGGCCGGCGTCGAGAACGTCCTCGACATCCTGCGGGACGGTCTCAAGGCCGCGATGATGGGCAACGGTGACAAGACCCTGGCCGACATCTCGATCGACGACCTCGTCATCCCGCCGAACTTCGCGATCACCGCGGGCGGCGACGAGGGCAACGTGTGGGGCTCGCCGGAGCTGCGGCCGCAGTCCGCGATCGACTCCAAGAGCCGCGGGGAGCGCCCGACCATCTGACCGGGCCGCGGGCCGGGGCACTGTGACCCGTTCGACGGCCCCGACCCACCGTTGGGGGGAAAGCGGCGCATTCGGTGCCCCCGATGCGTCGCTTTCCCCCCAATGGTGAGACGTCTGCCGAGCCGGCGCCGGCACGGTCGTCGAGAGTGTGCGGCTGGGGGCCCAACCGCACACTCTCGGCAGATCCATCACGATCCATCAGCACCATCCGTTCACCACGACGAAGGAGTCACAGATGTCGAAGGAGCTGCAGGGCAAGGTCGCCCTCATCACCGGAGCGGCGCGCGGTCAGGGCCGCGCGCACGCCGTCAAGCTGGCGTCGATGGGCGCCGACATCGTCGCGATCGATATCGCCGACCAGCTGCCGGCGTTCCTCAGGTATCCGTAGCCGACCGAGGAGGACCTCGCCGAGACCCAGCGCCTCGTCGAGGAGCTCGACCGGCGCATCCTCACGGTCAAGGCGGACGTCCGTGACGCGGCGGCCCTCGTGGACGCGGCTGCTCGGGCGGTGGCCGAGCTCGGCAGCCTCGACATCGTCGTGGCGAACGCCGGCATCTGCGAGCCTGCGAAGTGGGAGGACATCACGACGCAGTCCTGGCAGGACACCCTCGACATCAACGTCACCGGTGTCTGGAACACCATCACGGCGGCCGCCCCGCACATGATCGAGGCCGGCAACGGCGGCGCCATCGTCATCACGTCGAGCTACGCCGGCAAGAAGGTGCAGCCGATGATGATCCACTACACGACCTCGAAGCACGCGGTGGTCGGCATGACCCGTGGCTTCGCCGTCGAGCTCGGCCTTCACAACATCCGCGTGAACTCCGTCCACCCGGGCGGCGTCGCCACGCCGATGGGCAGCCCCGACGTCACCGACGCGATCGCGGAGTCGACCAAGGAGAACCCCAAGGTCAACCAGATGGGTCAGCCGTTCATCGGACCGGGCTGGATGGAGCCCGAGGCCATCGCCGACGCGGTCGCCTTCCTCGTCTCGCCCGCGGCCGCCAACATCACCTCGGAGCACCTCTCGGTCGACCAGGGCATGCAGTACTTCTGATCGGCCCTCACTGGCCCCTAGATGTCCACCGTTGGGGGGAAAGCGGCGCGTTCGGTGCTCCGAATCGGTCGCTTTCCCCCAGTGGTGCGGGGCAAGGCGGTCCGTCGTGTCCACCCGTGTCGAGAGTGCGGCTCAGGAAGTGTCGTCGAGCGTGCGGCCGGGGGCGCTCAGCCGCACGCTCGACAAGTGCGCGGTGGCTCCGAGCCGCAGTCTCGACGTGCACCAACCGCAATGTCGATGACGAGTGCGGTGCTGAGCCGCACTCTCGACCGGACTCGCGCACCAACCGCAATCTCGACGGGCACCAACCGCAATCTCGACGGGAGCGGGGCTACCGGCCCGGGACGAGGCCGGCGCGGACGACCGCCTGCAGGTCGCTGTGGTCGACGTCGAGCTCGCCGCCGAGGACGGCGGCCCAGCTGGGCAGCAGCTCGGAGTGGTAGCTGTGCGCGGTGCCGCCGTGCAGGGTGACGGACCGCGGCATGTCGACGGCGATCTGCCAGAACGTCACCCACGGGTACCAGTTGACGGCCGTCGAGACCTGGCGGCCGGCCTTCTCCCGGATCCACCGGGGGGCGCGCCACAGCAGGTCCGGCGACCACATGACCACGGGGTCGTTGCTGTGCTGATGGAACACGAACCTCGGCGACTCCCACTCGACGTACGGCTCGCCGAACGCCCCGTGCGTCAGCTCGCTGGGCCGTGACACGAACCGCACGTGCCGCCCGTGGTCGACGATCGGCAGCACCTCCGGGGACCCGCGGCGGGACGACGCGACGAGCTCGCGCCACATCCGCGTGAACCGGGGCGTGCCGATCCAGACCCCGCCGTCGGTGCGGGCGAGCATGTCGGCGGCCGACGAGAACGCGGCGAGCCCCCCGTCCGTGCCGAGGGACTCCCCGCCGACGAACAGCTTGGGCTGCCTGTCCTCCGGGAGCGCCCGCACCGCACGCTCGACGGCCTCGAAGAGCGCGACCCCGGCGCGCCGGGCGGTCTGTCGGTCGTAGACGAACGCGAGCCCGCTCGGCAGGTAGGAGTACTGCATCGAGACGATCGCGCAGTCCCCGCCCGTGAGGTACTCGATCGACGAGCCGTTCCACTCCTGGACCCAGCCGGACCCGGTCCCGGTCAGCACGAACACCGCCGACCGCTCGAGCCCGCCGGCCCGGATCAGCTCGCGGCACGCCGCCTCGGCCGTCTCCTCGATCTCCCGGTCCTCGAGGAACCCGGCGTAGGCGCGGATCGGCTCGCGCGCAGGTCGCCCCGTCACCCGCTCGATGTCCGCGCGTCGCGGCCCGTCGCTGACGAACACCTGCCCGTGCCGGCCGAGCGTGTCGAAGGACTCCGCCGACGCCGCCGATCCGGAGCGCTCCGGCTCCAGCGGCTCCGACCGGCCGGGCGCCCGGCGTGCGTTCTGGTCCTTGGCCTGGACGGCGAGCCGGCGCAGCACCCGGCGGACGAGGAAGCGGTCGGAGGCGTAGAGGACGCCGGCCGCCGCGATCCCGGTGGACAGCGCGGGGACGAGGACCTTCGGCGCGACCCGTCGCACGGCCGGCGAGATGGCGTGGGCGCCGGCGGTCGTGGCGCGGGCGGCGAGGAGGACGGCGCCGAACCCCGCCGTGCCGGCCGCGAGACCGGCGGCCTGCCCCACCGCGGAGACCGGCGCGGTGTCCGCGAGCGCGGCGATCTCCCGCTGACGGCGCAGCGAGAGCAGGAACGCCGCTCCCGTGCCCACGCCGAGCGCCCCCTGCCACGCGGCCTTGACCCGGCGCTCCGCGCGCGGCGACAGGTCCGAGCTGACCCGCGCGAGCCGGCCGGCCCCGCGCGCCACCCCGACCACGCCCTCGCCCACGAGGTAGCCGTAGGCCTGCGAGAGCCCGACGTTGACCGCCGTCATCCACCACTGCCGCGGCAGGAGGGAGGGGCCCAGGGCCACCCAGGTCGCGATCTGCGCCCCGGACGACCCGGCGTTGTCGAGCGCGCGAAGGATCGGGCGGGTGCGGCGCAGCGCGCCGCGAGCAAGTGAGCGCCTGGCCATGGCCCCATCCTCGCAAACGGGCCCGACGCCGTCGTCCGCCGTTCGGCTGACCTCCGCGCCCCGCGTACGGGGCTGGGTCGCACCCGGAAGGGGCTGGTCTCCCACCGACGACGGCGGGGGTCCACCCCGTGGGGGATATCCCCCAGGAACCACGTCCGGCAGCACCCTGCCGGGCGGCGCCCGCGGCGCAATAGCGTGACCGTCATGAACACGACCTCTCCCGCCGCAGGTGGCGCCGTCCCGGCCGCGGTCCCGGCCGCCGCCGTGGGCCCCGCCGACCGCACGCCGGCCGCCGAGCGACGCCGCGGCGTCCTCGCCCGCACCGCGGACCTCACGGTCTCCGGGTTCGCCGACCTCGTCTTCTCCGGCGTCGTCAGCCTCTCGCTCACGATCCTCGTCGTCACCCTCGGGGCCACCGGCGTCGGGCTCGCCGTCCTCCTCGTCGGCCTCGCGCTGCTGCTCGGCACCCTCTACCTCCTGCGGTGGAGCGTCGAGCTGCACCGCTGGAAGGCCCGGTCGCTCTACGGCGTCCCGACCGCGATGGGCTGGCGCCGGCCGCCGCCCCACGCCCGCGCCCCCGGGTTCGGCGGCTACCTCGCCCGCCAGTGGGACCACCTCAAGGACGGTGAGCTGTGGCGCGGCCTCGGCCGCATGGTGGCCGGCGCGATCCTCGGTCTCGTCGTCCTCGCGTTCGTCGTCTGGGCCGCCCAGCGCGTCGGCATCCTCGTGGCCGCCCTCGCCCGCGGCTACACGGGCGTCCCGTTCGGCCCGTGGGTGCTCGAGACCTGGGCGCTCGCGCTGGTGACGCTCCTCGTCGTCGTGCTCGCCGTCCTCGCCTGCCTGCTGTTCGCCCACATGTCCCGTGCGATGGACGCCGAGCTGCTCGGCGCCGTCACCCGCGCCCAGTACAGCGAGCGCATCGACCGGCTCGAGGGGGCGCGCCACGGCGCGGTCTCGGCCGCCGAGGACCAGCGCCAGCGCATCGAGCGCGACCTGCACGACGGCGTCCAGCCGCAGCTCGTCAACGTGGCGATGACCCTCGACATGGCGCGCCGCGCGTTCGCCACGAACCCGGCCGAGGCGCAGGCGCTGCTCGACGAGGCGCACTCCTCGTCGAAGGAGGCCATCACCTCGCTGCGCCAGACGGTGCGGGGCATCCACCCGGCCGTCCTCACCGACCGCGGGCTCGACGCCGCGCTCTCGGCGCTCGCCGCCCGCTCGACGGTGCCGGTCGACCTGGCCGTCGAGCTCGACGGGCGGCCCGGTCCCGAGGCGGAGGCCACCGTGTACTTCGTCGTCGCCGAGGCTCTCAACAACGTCACCAAGCACGCCTACGCGTCCTCCGCACGCGTGACGGTCCGGCCGATCGGTCCCGAGGGCGAGCACCTCCAGGTCGTCGTCTCCGACGACGGCGGTGGCGGCGCCACCCTCGAGGCCGACGAGACCCACACCGGGCTGCGCGGCATCCGCGACCGGCTCGCCGCGGTCGGCGGCTCGCTCACCGTGACCAGCCCCCACGGCGGCCCGACGACGATCATGGGTGAGCTCCCGTGCGGATCGTGATCTGCGAGGACTCCGTCCTCCTGCGCGCCGGGCTCGAGCGGCTGCTCTCCTCCGCCGGCCACGAGGTCGTCGCCTCGCTGCCGGACACCACCGACCTGCTCGAGGCGGTCCGCCCCGGGGTCGACCTCGCGCTCCTCGACGTGCGCATGCCGCCGACGTTCACGGACGAGGGCGTGCGGGCCGCGGTCGAGCTGCGCCGCCGCGACCCGAGCATCGCGGTCCTCCTGCTCAGCCAGTACGTCGAGCACGCCTACGCGGCGGACCTCGTGGCCCAGCACCCGCAAGGGCTCGGCTACCTGCTCAAGGACCGCGTGGCCGACGTCGGCGACTTCCTCGAGGACGTCGACCGCATCGCCGCCGGGGGCACCGTCCTCGACCCGGAGGTCGTCTCCCAGATCCTCGTCCGGACCCGAAGGAGCCAGCCGTTGTCCGACCTCACCCCGCGCGAGAAGCAGGTGCTCGCGCTCATGGCCGAGGGCCGGTCGAACGGCGCGATCGCGGCCGCCCTCAAGGTCTCGCCCGGATCCGTGGAGAAGCACGTCTCCGCGATCCTCCTCAAGCTCGACATCCCCAACACCCGAGACGAGAACCGCCGTGTCCTGGCGGTCCTGCGCTACCTGGAGTCCTGATGAGCACCGACGACACCACCCGCGAGCTCCCCACCACCCGCACCGACGACCCCGGCCGACCCGGTCGCCCCGGCGAGCCCACCCGCGCCGGCCGACCCGGCCGCACGATCCTCGTCGGCATCTCGGCGCTCCTCGTCGGCGCGTCCGCCGTCGGACCGGCCTTCGGCTACGTCCAGGGCCGCGACGACGGGCAGCCGATCGACGAGAGCGGCACGACCGCGGCGACCAGCTTCGCGATCGACGCCGACCGCGCCGACGTCACCATCGTGCGCACCGACGGCGACGAGATCGACTGGTCGGTGACCGGCGGCCGCGCCACCACGCGGGTCGAGCTGACCGAGGACGGCGACACCGCCCGGCTCGAGGTCGACGACGCCCGCGAGAGCTGGCTCGACGTCGGCCCGTCGTTCGACGTCAGCTGGATGGGCAGCGCGGTCACCCCCACGGCGCGCGTCACGCTGGCCGTGCCTGAAGGCACCGACATCGACGTCGCGAACGACTTCGGACAGCTCGAGGCGGAGGACGTGGCGCTCGGCGACCTCGGGGTGTCCGCCTCGTTCGGAAGCGTCCGTGTCTCGGGGTCGGCGGAGAACCTCGACCTCGAGCTGGACTACGGCGACGCCACCGCGACCGACCTCGCCGTCACCGGGACGATCGAGATCTACGCCGACTTCGGCGACGTCGAGCTCCGATCGCCCGAGGTGCCCGCGGCGGTCGACGTCGAGTCCTCCTTCGGGGACGTCACCGTGGCCCTGCCGCCCGCGAACTACTCCGTCTCGCACACGTCCGACCTGGGCGAGGCCAGCGACCGGCTCGAGAAGAACGGGGACGGCGACCCGGTCCCGGTGCGTCTGCACACGAGCTTCGGGGCCGTGACCGCCGAGACCTACTGACGTCGGGGCCGCGACCTACTGACCTCCGGCGCCGCGCGTGGCAGGATCTGCCCACCGCGGCGCCGCGAGGGTGCTGCTCGTGGTGGGGGAGCACGGCATGGAACGGATCGAGACCGTCCTCGGCGAGATCAGCGCATTCATCTGGGGGCCGTGGGTCCTCATCCCCCTCCTGGGGCTCACGGGCGTCCTGCTCACGATCCGCCTGCGGGGCATCCAGTTCCGGACCCTCGGCGCGGCGCTCCGGCTCGGCATCGGTCGCCGCAGGGACGAGGGGGCCAAGGACGGTGACCTGTCCCAGTTCCAGGCCCTGACCACGGCCCTCGCCGCCACGGTCGGGACCGGC
This sequence comes from Georgenia sp. G2120, assembly GCF_055326485.1. NCBI lineage: Bacteria > Bacillati > Actinomycetota > Actinomycetes > Allobogoriellales > Allobogoriellaceae > Georgenia > Georgenia sp. G2120. The sequence goes on from NZ_JBUZNL010000004.1 coordinate 319,798, forward strand.
AACATCGTGGGCGTCGCCACCGCGATCGGCATCGGCGGGCCCGGCGCCCTGTTCTGGATGTGGGTCACCGGCCTGTTCGGCATGGCCTCGAAGTACACCGAGGCGTTCCTCGGCGTCCGCTTCCGCACGACCGACGCCGCCGGCGAGAAGTCCGGCGGCCCGCAGTACTACCTCGAGCGCGGGATCCGCGGGCCGCTGGGGAAGTTCCTCGGCCTGTTCTTCACGATCGCGGCCGCGATCGCCGCGTTCGGCATCGGCAACATGACGCAGGGCAACTCGATCGCCGGCAACATCGAGGGCTCGTTCGGCGTGGACCGGTGGATCACCGGCATCGTGCTCACGGTCTTCGCGCTGATCGTCCTCGTCGGCGGGATCAGGTCGATCGGCCGCGTGACCGCCGCGTTCGTCCCGGTGATGATCGTCTTCTACGTGCTCGGCGCGGTGTTCATCCTCGCGGTCAACGCGGGCGACCTGCCGGCTGCGCTCGGCCTGGTGTTCACCGACGCCTTCACCGGCACCGCGGCGACCGGCGGCTTCGTCGGGTCCACGATCATGCTCGCCGTCCAGTTCGGCGTGGCTCGCGGCATCTTCTCCAACGAGTCCGGCATGGGGTCCGCCGCGATCGCCGCGGCCGCCGCGCGGACGACGCACCCCGTGCGCCAGGGGCTCGTCTCGATGACGCAGACGTTCATCGACACGATGATCGTCGTCACCTGCACGGGTCTGGTCATCGTCACCACCGGCGTGTGGGACGTGGGCGAGGACGGCGCCGACACGATGACCGGCGCCGCGTTCAGCCACGGGCTGCCGGGCGACTGGGGCCACTACATCGTGACGATCGCGCTGGCGATGTTCGCGTTCTCCACCGTGCTGGGCTGGGCCTACTACGGCGAGCGCTGCATGGAGCGCCTCTTCGGCCGCCGGCTCGTCATGCCCTACCGGATCGTGTTCTCGCTCGTGGTCTACGTGGGCTGCACCGTCCCCCTCGCCGCGGTCTGGAACTTCTCCGACGCCGCCAACGGGCTCATGGCCCTGCCCAACCTCATCGGGCTCGTCATCCTGTCCGGCCTCGTGGCCCGCGAGACGCGGCACTACCTCCGTCACGACCCGAGGCTCGAGGCCACGAAGGACGAGGTCGACGCGTTCATGGCGGGTCATCCCGGCGGCATCGACACCTACGAGGAGACCGGGCGGTAGGACCACGCACGACGGCGAACGGCGACGAGAGACGACGCCGGACGACGACGAGCTGCGGGTCGACGTGGGCCGGCGTCGCGCGACGACCCCGCTCCGCAGGTGATCGTGGGCCGACGACGACGGGGCCCGGGCAGCAGCGCTGCCCGAGCCCCGTCGAACGTGCCTCGTGAGGTCAGGCCTCGGTGACCTGGCCCGCGCCGTTGTCGAGGTGCGCGCGGACGAACCACTGGAACTTCTCGAGCTCGGCGGTCTGGCCGATGAGGAGGTCCTCGGTCATCGGGTCGACCTCGCCGGTGGCCGTGATGGCCTTGCGGTGGTCCTCGATGACGCCGGTGTAGACGTGGTCGATCGCGGCGAGGTGCTCCTGCGTGCTCGCGCGGCCCACGGCGTAGTCCTCCCACGTGCGGTCCTTGACGAGCGCGCCGGGGGTGCCGATCGGCTCGGCGCCGAGGGTGGCGATGCGCTCGGCGACCTCGTCCGCGTAGCCGCGCACGAGCTCGATCTGCGGGTCGAGCATCTCGTGCACCGCGATGAAGTTCGGGCCCACCACGTTCCAGTGCGCGTGCTTGAGCGTGAGGTGGAGGTCGTTGAGGGCGTGGAGGCGGTGCTGCAGCTCGTCCGCGACGGAGCGCCCCTCGGTCAGGGAGAGGCCCGGGACGGTGTAGCCGGAGTTCGTGGAGTCAGCCATGATCAACCCTTCCGCGGCGGGTGACGCCGCTTGTCTCTGAGTCCCGCTCGGGGCGCGTCGTGCGGCGTCCGGCGGTGCGGGACGAACAGGTTCCATGCTAGTCGGGGCCGTGCTGAGGCGGCCACCGGAACCGCATCATTCCGCCCCTGGAGAGATGTCTGACCTGACACGCAGGACAGGCTCACCTGCCCGCGAGGACCGCCGTGACGTCGTCCAGACCGGTGTGTGCGGTGAGGGCGAACCAGATCCCGAGCACGACGCCGAGGACGCCCACGGCGACCGCCCACATCGGCGGGCGACGGGTGGGGTCCTCGCTGCTGCGGAAGCGGAGGAGGAGGGCGATGAACGCTCCGAGGAGGAAGCCCGCGGCGACGACCTGGAAGACGTCGAGACGGAAGTACTCGACCACCTGCCCGTTGACCGTGCTCATGTTCTCGATGTGGAAGTTGAGCACGAACGGCAGGATGGCGAAGATGGCGGTCACCCAGGTGGGGGCGGGGATCCGCTGGTGCCACTTCTGGGTGGGGGCGGCGTCGGGGGCGGAGGCAATTCCGGTGGCGGGGGCGTCCGAGTCCTGGGGGCGCGCGGGCAGCGGGGTGGCCATGGCTGCATCGTGCCTGGCCACGGCGGTCGCCGCCGGGCGTGGGCGGGGGAGCGCTGCCCGGTCAGAGGTCCCCGGTCAGCGCTCCCGGGTCCGGCGGGCGCGGACCGGCGGTCCGCTCTCGCTCCCGGTCAGCGCTCCTTCGCGAGCAGCCGCTCGACGCGCGGCCTCACCTCGGTGGCCATGAGCGTGATCGACTCGTGGACGTGCTCGGTCGGCACGCCGCCGAGGTCCATCTGCAGGAAGTGCCGCTCGTGGCCGAGGTGGCGCCAGGCGTCGACGATGCGCTCGGCGACGGAGTCCGGGTCGCCGACGACGTACGCCCCCTCGCCCTGCGCCTGCGCGAGGTAGGCCCGCTGGTCGGGCTCGGCCCACCCGCGCAGCCGGCCCATGTCGAGGTTGATCGCGTACCAGCCGGGGTAGTACCGCTCGAGGGCCTCCGTCGTCGTCGGCGCGACGAGGCCGAACGATCCCACGGAGACGCGCGCCCGCTCCGGGGCGTGCCCGGCCTGGGCGGCCGCGCGGCGGTAGAGCTCGACCTGCCGGGCGAACCGCGCGAAGGTGCCGCCGATGATCCCGAACGACAGCGGGAGACCCATCTGCCCCGTGCGCAGGGCGGAGGACGGGTTGCCGCCCGTGGCCACCCAGATCGGCAGCGAGCCGTGCACGGGTCGGGGCACGACCTCGAGGTCGTCGATCGCGGGGCGCGTCCGACCGGACCAGGTGACGCGGGGCCCGTCCGCCTCGTTGAGGGAGAGCAGGAGCGAGAGCCGGTCCGCGAACAGCTCGTCGTAGTCCTGGAGGTCGTGGCCGAACAGCGGAAACGTCTCGACCGACGAGCCGCGCCCGGCGATGATCTCCACCCGGCCGCCGCCCGCGAAGGCGTCCGCGGTGGCGAACTGCTGGAACACGCGCACCGGGTCGTCGGTCCCGATAATGCTCGCGCCGGACGACAGGACGATGTCCCTCGTGGTCGCCGCCGCGGCGGCGAGGATCGTCCCGGGCGACGACGCCGGCGTCTCCGCCGTGTGGTGCTCCCCGACGGCGAAGAACTCCAGGCCCGCGCGGTCGGCGTGCTGGATCGTCCCCAGCAGCTTGGTCATCGCCTCGTGCGAGGGGTGCGGGGACAGGTCGTCGTTCCGCAGGGCGTCGCCGAAGCTGTAGGCGCCGAGCTGGATCGTGGGTGCGGGCACGGGAGGTCCTTCGTCCGGTGGGTTGCTGAGGGGTGGTGGCGCTGCGAGGCGTGGTGCCGGCGCCGCGGGTCGGGTGGGTCGGTCGGCGGTCAGCTCGCCACGGCGTACCCGGCCTCGGCGAGGATCGCGCGGATCTCCGCGGCGTCGTGGCGCCTCCCGTCGAAGATCTCCGTGCCCTGCTGGAGGTGGGCGGCGGCGGCGAGCGGACCGGCGTCGACGGCGTCGAACCCGAGCGCCTCGACGAGGGCGGCCACGCGGGCGGTCGCGGCCGGGTCGTCGGAGGCGACGGCGAGCGCCCGACGCTCCGGGTCGCCCGCGGGGCGGGCGTCCTCCTCGAGCTCGTGGTAGCCGATGTGGTTGAGGGCGCGCACGACGGTGGCGCCGGGCAGGTGCTCCGCGAGGACCTCGCTGGAGGAGCGGGGGTCCTCCTCGAGCCGGGCGATCGTGCCGTCGACGGGCGGCCAGTAGTTCATCACGTCGACCACGGTTCGACCGGCGAACGTCGCCGGGTCGAGCGTGGCGGCGCGGTGGAGCGGCAGGGCGAGGACGACGAGGTCGCACGCCGCGGCGTCGGGGATGTCGACGGCGCTCGCTCCTGGGGCGCTGACGTCGACGAGGAGGGAGTTCTCCACGGCCGGTCGGTGCGTGGCGACGCGGACCTCGTGGCCGACGGCCACCAGTGCGCGGGCGAGGGCGGTGCCGACGCGACCGGCGCCGACGATGCCGACGGTCGGACGCGCGGTGGGCCCACCGGCGGCGGACAGAGCGCCCGAGGCGCCCGGGGTGGTCGTGCTGTCGTGAGTCACGCGGAGCTCCTGGCGCGGGCGACGGCCCGCTTCGATGCGAAGTGATCTATATCGGGCAACACCTGTCCTGCCCGCGTTGTTCCACGAGGCAGGGAACGGGTGTGCGGGTGGCGGCGGACGCGCGGTGCGCGGGCGGCGGAGCGGGTGCGCGGTTCCGGCGTGGTGCGGGGGATCCGGGGTGCGCGCGAGACGCACGGCGTGAGATCCGCCGTCCGGGCGTCGTCGTCGGGAAGACTGGCCCTCCCGCGGGAGCCGCCCGCGGCGGGAACCCGGCCCGAACCCGGGGCGACCGGGTACGCCCGGACCTGGAGGCCCCCGCAGTGGATGTCGTCATCGTCCCCACACCCGCCGAGGTCGGCGAGCACGCGGCCGCGGTGACGGCGCGCCTCGTCGCCGCCTCCTTCCCGGAGCCCGTCCTCGGGGTGGCGACCGGTTCGAGCCCGCTGGGCCTGTACCAGGGGCTGGCCGCGCGCGTGCGGTCCGGGCAGCTCGACCTGGCCCGCGCCCGGGCGTTCGCCCTCGACGAGTACGTCGGGCTGCCGGACGCGCACCCGGAGTCCTACCGCGAGGTCGTGCGCCGCACGGTCACCGAGCCGCTCGGCATGGACCCTGCCCGCGTCCGGGTCCCGGACGGCAACGCCTCCGACCTCGACGCCGAGTGCAGGGACTACGAGCGCGCGATCGTGGAGGCCGGCGGCGTCGACGTCCAGATCGTTGGCGTCGGTGTCAACGCGCACATCGGCTTCAACGAGCCGGCGACCTCGCTCGCCTCACGGACCCGGGTCGAGATCCTCACGGACGAGACGCGGCAGGCCAACGCGCGGTTCTTCGACTCGGTCGACGCGGTGCCCCGGCGCGCGGTCACCCAGGGCCTGGGCACGATCCTCGACGCCCGGAACGTCGTCCTCGTGGCCACCGGCGCGGCCAAGGCGGCGGCGGTGGCGGCCGTGGTCGAGGGGCCCGTCGGCGCGCGTTGGCCCGGATCGGTGCTGCAGCTGCACCCGGCGGTGACGGTCGTCGTGGACGAGGAGGCCGCCGCGCGGCTCGAGCTCGCCGACTACTACCGGGAGATGGCGCGGGCGCGGGGCGACGTCGCCGGCTGACCGCCCGTGCCCGGGCCGCCCGTCCCTGATGCGCCCGGCCGGCGGAGGCGGCGGGGCCGGTAGGCGCCCCGGGACGCCTGGCCACGGGCCACGTGGGCGGGCGGTGCGGCGGCGTCGAGCTCGGTGTCGACGTCGGCGGTGAGCGCGCACGCGAGGAGCGCGGCGGCGGCGAGCGCGACCCGCGCCGACGCGGTGGGGTGGTCCACGCTGGACACGATCGCCAGCGCGGCGACGGCGGCACCGAGGGGTGCGGCCGAGAGCGACCCGCGGCGGTCGGCCCGCACGAGCACGAGGACCACCGCCGCGCAGAGGGCCAGCAGGCCGAGCAGCGCGAGCACGCCGCCCTCGAGCAGCCAGTGCAGCGCGGTGCTGTGCGCGTGGGCGAGCTGCTCGCCCGTGGCCACCTCCGCCGTGACGAGCGGGCCGCCCCGCCCGAGGCCCACCCCCATCGGGTCGCCCGCGGCGAGCGAGGCGGCGGCGCGCCACACGTCGGCCCGCACGCCGAGCCCGAGCCCGGCCACGGCGAGCGCACCGGCGGCGGCTGCGCCCGCGGCCGCGACGACCAGCAGCGCCCGCGGACGGCGCGTGGGCCGCCAGCCCAGCAGCGCCCGCGGACGGCGCGTGGGCCGCCAGCCCAGCAGCGCGAGCACGAGGAGCGACGCGGCGGCGGCCGCGAGACCGCCGCGGGACATCGTCTGCCACACGGCGAGGTAGCCGCCGGCGACGACCGCGACGACGAGGGCGGCCCATCCGCGGTCGGGCACGATCCGCCCCGCGGCGCGCACGGTCTCCCGGCTCACCGGGCCCGCGCCGGGCGGCCGCGCGGCGGCGCACAGGGCGAGCGGGAGCAGGACCACGAGCAGCGCGGCGAGCAGGTTGGGGTTGGGCAGCGTGCCGACCACCCGGACCAGCGTGCCGGGGTCCGCGCAGTCGAACGACCCGGCGCCGAGGTCGTCGCGGCAGAAGCCGGTGGGGACGTCGTTGGCCCGCTGCGACAGCGCGACCACGGTGGGGGCGACGACGGCCAGCAGCGCGAGCGGGGACAGGAGCCGCCACGGCAGGGCGCCCGCGCGCCGGACGGCCACCACGAGGTAGTGGACGGCCACGTAGGTGAGCAGCCAGCGCCACGCCGACCAGGTGCCGGCTTGCGCGCTCGCGATCGTGGCGCCGACGACGAGCAGCGCGATCCCCGGGTCGGCGGGCGTGCGCCAGCGGGCCGGCCGCACGGCGGTGGCCGCGCCGACCAGGCCGATGCCGACCACCAGTCGCAGCGGGGTGAGGAGCCAGACGACCGGGTCGTCGGGCAGGACGTCGGCCACCGCCTCACCGAGCACGACGACGAGCGCCACGAGCGCGACGACGGCGCCCGGGTGCGGATGGGTCGTTCCGCCGCCGCGGGGCGCGGTCCCCGACCGGCCGAAGACGAGGGTGCTCACACCGGCATGGATATCCGCGGACGGTGGACCGGCGGTGTCCGCACGGTGGATGTCGTGCGGCCACCGGTGGTCGAGCGGCACACCGGTGCCCCGGACGCACGCGAACGGCCCGGCGCCGTCCCCCTCGCAGGGAGACGGCGTCGGGCCGGTCAGCGGTGGTGCGGGAGCGTCAGGCGCCGACGGTCGCGCCGCGCAGCGGGGCCAGGGCCGCGCTCATCTCGACGACAGAGCCGATGAGGGCGCCCAGCTCGTCCTCGCGGCGCTCGTTCGGCTGCACGCCGTTCTCGCCGAACTCGGTGAACAGGCCGAGCGAGACCTGGCCGCGGACCGCGACCACGTGGAGGTTGGCGAGGACCTGGCGCCACTGCTCGACGGCGCGCACGCCGCCCTCGGCGCCGTAGGAGACGAGGCCGACGGCCTTGTGGCCCCACTCCGGGCCGATGGTGTCGACGGCGTTCTTGAACGCGCCGGGCACGCCGTGGTTGTACTCGGGCGTGACGAAGATGAAGCCGTCGTAGGAGTCGATGGCGGCGCCCCAGGCGCGGGCCTCGGCGGTGCCGTACCGACGGTTGGCCGCCCCGGGCACGACCGGGTCGGTGAGGATCGGCAGGTTGAAGTCCTTGAGGTCGACGAGCTCGAAGGTGGCGTCGTCACGCTTCTGCGCCACGGAGTCCACCCACTCGGCGACGGACTGGGCCGAACGACCCTCGCGGACGGAACCGATGATGATGCCGATCTTCATGCGTTCTCTCCTGATCTGCGGTGACGGTGTGCGTCGTTCGCCCCGGACAACGACACCTCCCGTTGTTGCATTCCTTTTCATCGAGTGGGGCGTGTCACGTCCGATCTCCCCGGTGCACCACAGCATCGCGCGCGGGTGCGCTGGCACGATGCTGCTGACCGTGCGGCGGTGGTCGTGCGGCGCCACCTCCCGGGCGCCCCGGCGCCCCCATCCCCGTGGAGCCCCGACATGACGACGACGGACGTCCCCGAGCTGTCCTCCCGCGCGGGTGACGCCGACCCCTCGGGCGAGGCTCCGGCGTCGGGCAGGGTTCTTCCCGGTAGGACGACGGCAGGCGGTGCGACCGAGGGTGGATCCGGGTGGCGGGAGCGTCTCGGCGCCTGGGTGACGTCCGGGCCGGTGCAGCGCGTCGTCATCACGCTCATCATCGTCAACGCGGTCACGCTCGGGCTCGAGACCTCCTCGATCGTGATGGACGCGGCGGGCGGCGTCGTCCGCGCGGTCGACACGTTCTGTCTCGCGGTCTTCGTCGTCGAGATCGGGGCCAAGCTCGTCGCCCTCGGCCCGCGGTTCTTCAAGGACGGCTGGAACGTCTTCGACCTCCTCGTCGTCGGGATCGCGCTCGTGCCGTCGGCCGGCCCGCTCTCGGTGCTCCGCTCGCTGCGGGTGCTGCGCGTCCTGCGGCTCGTCTCCGCGCTGCCCAGGCTGCGGTTCATCGTCGAGGCGCTCATGCACTCGCTGCCCGGCATCGGGGCGATCGCGTTGCTGCTCGGGATCATCTTCTACGTCTCGGCGGTGATGGCGACCTCGCTGTTCGGTGGGATCCAGCCCGAGTACTTCGGCGAGCTCGGCGACTCGCTGCTCACGCTCTTCCAGATCATGACGCTCGACAGCTGGGCGGGGGTGATCGTGCGGCCGATCATGGAGACCCAGCCCTGGGCGTGGGTCTTCTTCGTCGTCTTCATCCTCGTCTCGGCGTTCACGATGCTCAACCTCTTCATCGCCGTCATCGTCGACACGATGCAGTCGATCGGGCACGGGGTGCGGGACGAGGATCACGACGACGAGCAGCCCGACGACGCCGACGACGAGGAGCGGGCGCAGCTCGCCGACGTCCTGGCCGAGCTGCGGGCGCTGCGGGCCCAGGTCGAGGCGCTCCCCGGCGCCCGAGGCGACGAGGAGTCCTGACCCCGGTTCGTCCGGGACCAGGTCGACCTCGCCCGGAGCTCGGGCGCTCGCCCCGGACCGCCGGCGCTCCTCACGGAACACGGGCGAGCCGACCGCCCGGGCGCTACGGTGGTGGCCATTCCTCCCCGCACGGAAGCGAGGTCGGCATGTCGCACGACATCGAGGTCACTGTCACCGTCGACGCACCGCGACCCGAGGTGTGGCGCGCGTTCACGGTCGACGTCGGGATGCGCCCGTGGTGGTGGGCGGACGCCGGCGACGTCACCTTCGACCTGCCCGAACGGGTGGACGGTCGGTACCGCATCGCGTCCCGCTCCTGGGGCATCGCCGTCAGCGGATGGCTGCTCGAGAGCGACCCGCCCGCGCGCCAGGTCGTCACGTGGCTGCCCGAGGGTGAGGCGCCGCCGGCCGACCCGGAGTTCGACCAGGTGACCATCTCCCTCGAGCCGGACGGCTTCGGCACCGCCGTCACGGTGCACCACACGACGCACCTGAGCGACCCGAGCGAGGTCGAGAAGGCGTGGCAGCGGCTCCTCGACGCGCTCGTGCACCTGTACGACAACACGCACTGAGCGTGCGCCGGGCCCGCTGACCGGTGGCGGCCCGCGGGGTGGCGGGCCACCCGCCCGCCAAACCGGCGCCCACCCACCGCCCTGTCCGAAAACCGCCGGTGGAGGGTGTCGGCGTCGGGCATGCTTTCCGCATGGACCCCATCGACGACACCGCCGCGTACGCGGCGTGCCGCTCGCGTGACACGCGGTGGGACGGCCGCGTGTACCTCGGCGTGACGTCGACGGGCGTGTACTGCCGGCCCTCGTGCCCGGCCCGGATGCCCCGGCCGGAGAACTGCCGGTTCTTCCGCACCGCGTCCTCCGCCGCGACCGCCGGGTTCCGCGCGTGCCGCCGCTGCCGGCCGGACACGCTCCCCGGTCGGCGCGCGCCGGGGGAGACGTCGGTGCTCGTCGGCCGGGCGCTCGAGATGATCGGCGCGGGGGTCGTCGACGAGGCGGGCGTCCCCGGCCTCGCCGCGCGGCTCGGGCTGACGGAGCGCCGGCTCCACCGGCTGCTGACCGGCGAGCTCGGGGCGAGCGCGCTCGGTCTCGCCCGGACGCGCCGCGCGCAGACGGCACGGACGCTGCTCGAGCAGACGGACCTCGCGGTCACCGACGTGGCGTTCGCCGCCGGGTTCGCGTCCGTGCGGCAGTTCAACGACGTCGTGCGCGCGGAGCTCGGCGGGTCGCCGACCGATGTGCGGGCGCGGGCACCGCGGATGTCGGGGTCGTCGCGCGGCGTTGACGACGGAGCCGCAGCCGACCGCCTGCCGCACGGCGGCGCGACCCTCACCCTCCGCCTGCGCGTGCGGCCCCCGTTCGACGGCCCGCGCCTCGCCGGCACGATCGCGCAGCACGCGATCGCCGGCGTCGAGGGGGCGGGAGCCTCGGCGTGGGCGGTACTACGCGCGCCCGGCGGTCCCGCCCGTGTCCGCGTCGCGCTGCCCGCGCTCGCCGCGTCCGCGGACGGGACGCCGTGGGGCGGGGACCGCGCGCACGTCGCCCTGCGGGTCGGGCTGGTCGACCTCGCGGACCTGCCGTTCGTCGTCGCGCGCGTGCGGCGGTGGCTCGACCTCGACGCCGAACCCCTCGCCGTCGACGAGCACCTCCGGACGGACCCGATGCTCGCCCCGCTGGTCGCCGCGCGGCCGGGGCTGCGCGTGCTCGGCAGCCTCGACCCGTTCCGCACGCTGGTCGTGGCGATCCTCGGCCAGCAGGTCTCCCTCGCCGCGACCCGGACGTTCTCGAGCCGGCTCGGGGACGCGCTGGGGGAGCGGGTCCCGGGTGCGGAGGACATGGACGAGCCGGCCGACGACGACGCGCCCCCGCGCCTGTTTCCCGCCGCCGAGGCGCTCGCCGCCGCCGGTCCCGAGGCGATCCGCACGGCCGTCCGGATCCCCGCCGCGCGCGCCCGCACCGTGCACGCCGCGGCCGAGCTCGTCGCCGGCGGCCTCGACCTCGGCCCCGGCGCCGACCGGGACGAGGCGCGGGCGCGCCTGCTCGAGGTCCCGGGGATCGGGCCGTGGACGGTCGACCTCCTCGCGCTGCGCGGCCTCGGGGACCCCGACGCGCTGCCGCCCGGCGACCTCGTGCTGCGCCGGTCCCTCGCCCGCAGGCTCCACGCGACGCTCGATGCACGCTCCGATGCGCTGTCCGACATGCGGCCCGAGGAGACCTCGCCTGCCGCGCGCCTGGACCCGCCCGCCGTCACCGCCCGGGCCGAGGCCTGGCGTCCCTGGCGGGCCTACGCCACCACCCACCTGTGGACCGACGACCTGGAGAGATCATGAGCGAAGAGCTGCACGTCCTCACCGTGCCGAGCCCGGCCGGCGACCTGACCGTCGTCGTCGAGGCGGCCACCGGCGTCCTGCGGGGCACGTCCTTCTGGGGCGCGGACGACATCCTCGGGCGGCTCGGGCTGGGGCCCGACGACGTCGCCCCGTCCGGCACGCCCACCACGGCGGCGACCGGCCGGGTGGTCGCGGCCTTCGGCCGGTACGCCGCCGGCGAGATCGAGGCGCTCGACGCGCTCGAGGTGCGCCAGCCCGGCGGCGCGTTCACCCAGCGCGTGTGGACGGCCATGCGCGAGGTGCGCGGGGTGGCGACCTACGGCGAGATGGCGGCGGCGGCGGGGAGCCCGACCGCCTACCAGGCGGCCGGCAACGCGTGCGCGGGCAACGTGCTGCCGGTCGTCGTGCCCTGCCACCGGATCCTCAAGGCCGACCACACGCTGGGCAACTACTACTTCGGGCTCGACGTCAAGCACGCCCTGCTCGCCCACGAGGGCGCGCTCGGGGGCGTGCGCGGCTGACCGACAGGGAGCGCGCTCGGCCGACCACGAGTGCGGGGACCCGTGCACGAGTGCAGGGAGCGTGTCCCCTCATTCGTCGTGGGAAATCCCCTCACGCGTGAAAGAAGGCGGCGCGCCGGGGCGCGACCAGGGTTGACCGGCGGCGGCGCACCGGCTTAACGTTCGCGAGTAATCGATTTCCGAGCGACCGACGGACGTGACGATGACGCACACCGAACGGGCCCAGGTATGCGTGGTGGCCTCCTTCATGTACGACATGGTGGCGACCGCGCCGCGCCGCCCCGCGCCGGGCGAGACCCTCGTCGGCACGGGCTTCGCCACGTTCGTCGGCGGCAAGGGATTCAACCAGGCGGTCGCCGCGGCCCGGGCCGGGGCGCGCACGGCGGCCGTCGGCCGGGTCGGCGAGGACCACTTCGCCACCGAGTTCCGGGACTTCATGTCCGCCGAGGGCATCGACGCCGTCGGGGTGGCGAGCGACGCGGAGAACGGCACCGGCGTCGGCCTGCCCGTGGTCGTCGAGGGTGGCCAGAACTCGATCATCATCGTGCCCAGGGCCAACGAGGCCGTGACCACCGAGGACGTCGAGGGGGCCCGGGCGACCATCGAGGGCGCCGACGTCCTGCTCCTCCAGCTCGAGATCCCGCTCCCCGCGGTGCGCCTCGCGGCCGAGATCGCCCGCGGCGCCGGCACCCGGGTCGTCCTCAACCCCGCGCCGTTCGTCGACGTCCCGCGCGAGGTCCTCGACCTCGTCGACGTGCTCGTCCCCAACGAGGTCGAGCTCGGTCAGCTCGTCCCTGGGGAGCCGGACCTCGCGGACGCCGCCCTCGCGCTGCGGCGCTCCTCGGGGTGCGTCGTCGTCGTGACGTGCGGGAGCGCGGGTGTCCTCGTCGTCGACACCGACGCCGCCCCCCGCCGGCTCGACGCCCACCGCGTCGAGGTCGTCGACACGATCGGCGCGGGGGACGCGTTCTGCGGCAACCTCGCCGCCCGCCTCGCGCTCGGCGACGACCTCGACACCGCCATCGGCCTCGCCAACGCCGCCGGCGCACTGTCCGTCACGCGTCCCGGCGGCGCGCCGTCCGCGCCCACCGCCGCCGAGACCGCACGGCTCGCGGCGGTCGACCCCGTCCAGGTCGACCCCGTCCAGGGCGGCCCCGCCCAGGTCGACCACGTCCAGGGCGGCCCCGCCCAGGTCGACCACGTCCAGGGCGGCCAGGCATGACCCGCATCGTCGACGTCGCCGAGCGCGCCGGTGTGTCGACCGCAACCGTCTCCCGCGTCCTCAACGGCGCGAAGGTGCGGGACGAACTCGCGGAGGCCGTTCGCCGGGCGGTCGACGAGCTCGGCTACAGCGCCAACCGGACGGCTCGTTCCCTGCGTCGGCAGTCGAGCGACGTCGTCGCGCTCATCATCCCCGACGTCGAGAACCCGTTCTTCACGTCCGTCGCCCGCGGCGTCGAGGACGTGGCCCAGGCGGCCGGCCTCTCGCTCGTCCTGTGCAACACCGACGACGACGACGAGAAGGAGCGCCGCTACCTCGCCGTGGCGGAGTCCGAGAACATGGCGGGCATCATCCTCGCGCCCGCGGGCGAGGCCCCCGACCTCTCGCGACTCGTGCGGCGCTCCCGGGCGGTGGTCGTCATCGACCGCGAGGTGGGGTGCGCGGTCGACCACGTGCTGTTCGACAACGTCGCGCTCGGACGGCAGGCCACCGAGCAGCTCGTCGCGCGTGGGCACCGCGACATCGCCTGCATCACCGGGCCGCGCTCGACCACGACGGCGGTCGAGCGCGCCGCCGGCTGGCGGGCCGCGCTCGAGGACACGGGGCGGCCGGCCGACCGGCTCGTCCACGCGAACTTCCGGGTCGACGGCGGACGCTCGGCGATGACCGAGCTGCTCGCGGGCGACCGGCCCCCGGACGCGGTGCTCGCGACCAACAACCTCGTCGGCGTGGGTGTGCTCCAGATCCTCGCCGGCTGGTCGGGCCGGCGCATCGAGGTCGGCATCATCGGCGATCTCCCCTTCGCGACCTCCGACGTGGCGGACGTGGCCCAGGTCCCGCTCAACCCCAGGGAGATGGGCGTGGCCGCCGCGCAGCGACTCGTCGACCGGATCCGCGGCACCGCGGGCGAGCCCGAGCGGCACGTCCTCGACCTGGGGACATGACCGGGCGGCGCCAGGCGACGCTCCGGCGGAACGTGCTTGCGCCGCACCGGGCGGGCGCGTAACGTGCCAGAAAGTAATCGATTACAGATACCGAACTACCAACGGGGGTAGCGTGCGGTCGACCGACCAGCCGGGTCACGGGACACCGGTCCTCCAGATGACCGGCATCGCCAAGAGCTTCGGGGGCATCCATGCCCTCAAGGGCGTGGACCTCGAGGTCCACGCCGGCGAGGTGCTCGCGCTGCTCGGGGAGAACGGCGCCGGCAAGTCGACCCTGATGAACGTCCTCGCGGGCGTCGTCGCGCCGGACGCCGGCCGGATCGTGGTCGGGGAGACCGAGCGCCGCTTCGCCTCGCCGTCGGACGCCCAGGACGCGGGCGTCGCGATGATCCACCAGGAGCTCGACCTCGTGCCCGGCGCGAGCGTCACCGACAACCTCTTCCTCGGAGCGGAGAAGCGCCGCCTCGGCCTGCTCGACCGCCGCGGCATGGAGCGCGAGACGAAGGAGCTCCTCGACGAGGTGGGGATCCGCATCTCGCCGTCCCGGCACGTCGGCACGATGCGCGTCGGCGAGCAGCAGATGGTCGCGATCGCCAAGGCGCTGCGCCAGGACGCCCGCATCCTCGTCATGGACGAGCCCACCTCCGCGCTCTCCGAGACCGAGGTGGCCCGCCTCTTCGAGATCGTCCCGGGGCTCCGGCGCCGCGGCGTCGCCGTCATCTTCATCTCCCACCGCATGGACGAGATCGCCCAGATCGCGGACCGCGGCGCGGTCATGCGGGACGGCGAAAACGTCGGCACCTTCGACGTCGCGACGACGAGCCCCTCGGACGTCATCCGCCTGATGATCGGCAAACCCCTCGACCAGGTCTACCCCGACCGCGTCCAGCCCGAGCCGGACGTGCGGCTGCGACTGCGCGACCTTCGGCTCGACGGCGGGGTCGACATCTCCCGCAGCGAGCCCAACGGCATCGGCCTCGAGGTCCGCCGCGGCGAGGTCCTCGGCCTGGCGGGACTGCTCGGTGCCGGGCGCAGCGAGCTCCTCGAGGCGGTCTTCGGCCTCGGCGGCTCACGGCTGCGCGGGGACGTCGAGCTCGACGGCGAGAAGGTGACGATCCGCTCCCCGCGCGACGCCATGGCGCACGGCATCGGGTTCGTCCCCGAGGACCGGCGCGCGGCCGGGCTGAACATGCACGCCACCGTCGGCGCCAACATCGCCATCAGCGTCCTCGAGCGCCTCGCCACCCTCGGCTGGCGCTCGCGGACGAAGGAGCGCGCGGCCGTCACCCGCGCCGTCGAGTCGCTGCGGATCAAGACCCGCTCGCAGGACACGATCGTGCGCACGCTGTCCGGCGGCAACCAGCAGAAGGTCGTCTTCGGCCGCAACATGCTGCGCGAGCCACGCGTGCTGCTGCTCGACGAACCCACGCGCGGCGTCGACGTCGGCGCCAAGTCCGAGATCTACCGCCTCCTCGCGGAGCTCTCGGCCGACGGCGTGGCCGTCGTCATGGCCTCCTCGGAGCTCCCCGAGCTCATCGGGGCGTGCGACCGCATCGCCGTGCTGCGCGAGGGGCGCGTGGTCTCGGTGGTCGACGCCGACGAGGCCACCGAGGAGTCGTTGCTCGCCGCCGCGGGCATGGAGCACCGCCGGCCCGTGGCCGCCGCGGCCACCACCAGCGTCGAGGAGACGGGGGAGAACCGATGAACGACAGGACAGGTGCAGGTCCGGCGACCGCGGGGGCGAGCGCCGCGGGTGCCACGGCGACGGGATCGTCGGCGGGGGCCGGGGCCGGGGACGGCGGGACGCCGACGACGACGGGTCCGTCGTCGTCGGGCACGTCCGGGTCCTCGGCGGCCCCGAAGCGCCGGCGGATCCGGATCCCGGAGAAGTTCTTCGCCCTCCAGAGCTACGTCGCCCTCCTGCTCGTGTTCGTCGCCGCGATCGCGTTCTCGCCCAGGCGCGGCGGGGAGATCGTCTTCCTCGGCAGCGACAACCTGCTCAACATTGTCCGTGCCACGTCCGAGATCGGGATCATCGCGATCGGGATGACCTTCGTCATCCTCATCGGCGGCATCGACCTGTCCGTGGGCTCGGTGCTCGGCATGTCCGCGACCGGCGTGGCGAGCCTGCTCATGGTCAACCAGATGGGCGTGGTCCCGGCCGTCCTCATCATCCTCGCGCTGGCCACCACGTTCGGCGCGCTGCAGGGGACGATCACCGCGACGTTCGGGATACAGGCCTTCATCGTCACGCTCGCCGGCCTGCAGATCGCCCGCGGCATCGCGCGCATCTGGTCGGGCGGCCAGGGCATCCCCATCGCGTACGGCGAGGGCTCCGGCACGGCCCCGGACTCGTTCGCCCTGCTCAACTCGCGCACGTTCAACGGCACCGTGCCGATCCCGGCGCTCATCTTCCTCGCGGTCGCGGTGATCGCGATCCTCGTGGCCCGCAACACCGTGTTCGGCCGGCACGTCTACGCCATCGGCGGCAACGAGCGCGCCGCCCGCCTGTCGGGCGTGCCGGTCCGCCGGGTGAAGATCGCGGTCTTCGCCATCGCCGGCATGCTCGCCGGCCTCGCCGGGATCATCCAGGCCGGCCAGCTCAACCAGGGCAGTCCCAACGCCGGCATCAGCTACGAGCTCGACGCCATCGCGGCGGTCGTCATCGGCGGCACGAGCCTCATGGGCGGAGTCGGCACGGTCGCGGGCACGGTCGCCGGCGCCCTGCTCATCGGGATCCTCAAGAACGTCCTCGCCCTCAACAACATCGACTCCAACATCCAGCTCCTCATCACCGGATTCATCATCATCGTCGCGGCGGGCATCCAGACCTTCCGTGCGCGCACCTAACAGGAGGTACGTCATGACAACACGCAACACTCTTGCCCGACGGCGCTGGTCGGCGGTCCTCGCGGGCGGCGCGATCATGCTGACCGCCGCGTGCGGCACCGAGTCCGACGCACCCGGCGTGGACGACGGCGGCGAGGCCGGGTCAGGTGGCGGCGGTGGCGGCGGCGAGTGCGCCGGCGCCGACGGCGAGTACCTCATCGGCATGAGCCAGGCCAACGTGGCCGAGCCCTACCGCCAGCAGATGGACGACGACATCCGCGCGGCCGCCGAGGAGATCGACCAGTTCGAGGTCGTCTTCGCCGACGCCGCGCAGGACAACGCGCAGCAGGTCTCCGACGTCGAGAACTTCCTCACCCAGGGCATCGACCTGCTGATGATCAGCCCCAACGAGGCCGCGCCGCTGACCGACGTGGTCCAGCGGGCCTACGACGAGGGCATCCCGGTCATCGTGCTCGACCGCCGGGTCGAGGGCGAGGCCTTCACCCAGTACATCGGCGCCGACAACTTCGAGATCGGCCGCGCCGCGGGCGAGTACGTGGCGTCCGAGCTGCTGCCCGACGGCGGCACCGTCGCCGAGCTCGCCGGCCTGCCCGGCTCGACGCCCGCGCAGGAGCGGGCCGAGGGCTTCCGCGAGGGCATCGCGGGCACGGACGGCATCGAGATCATCGCCGAGGGCACCGGCGACTGGCTGCGCGAGCTCGGCCAGAGCCAGGCCGAGGGCATCCTCCAGGCCAACGAGGACATCGACGTCTTCTACGCCCACAACGACCCGATGGCCGAGGGCGCCTACCTGGCCGCGCAGGCCGCAGGCCGCGAGGGCGACATCGAGTTCATCGGCATCGACGGGCTCCCGATCCCGTCCGGTGGTATCCGGGCCGTCGAGGAGGGCCGTCTCTCGGCCACGTTCGTCTACCCGACCGGCGGCGTCGAGGCCGTCGAGACGGCCGAGCAGATCCTCATCAACTGCGAGGAGGTCGAGACCGAGCAGATCCTCGAGACCCAGCTCGTCACGCAGGACAACGCCGCCGACGTCTACACCGAGCTCGGCGGGCAGGAGTAGGAGCGCG